>JBBSNI010000007.1:0-32933 GCA_038232695.1 Cytophagales bacterium | reverse complement strand
GACAATAAAGGGCGGGTTGAAGATGTTTGCCAGTTCGCGGCTGTCCTCATCGTCCAGTACGCAGCGCACCTGGGGGAAGTTGGCGCGGCTGGCCCCACCTGTATGGAAGTCCAGCGCATAGTCTACATGCTCTATGATCTCGTGCAGTAGCGTCCAGGCAATGCGGCTGGCCATAGAGCCATGCGCCGAGCCGGGAAACACCCTGTTCAGATCGCGCCCGTCGGGTACTTCCCTGGATTGGTTGATAAAGCCGAAGACGTTCATGATCGGGATGCAGAGAATGGCACCGGCCAGGGGTTTGTGATACCCGGCGCGTATCATGCGCCGCAGGATCTCTACGCCATTGACCTCGTCGCCATGCAAACCGGCTAACAGCAGCAGGAAAGGGCCTTCCTTCTTGGCGCGGTTGATAAACACGGGGATTTCTACATGCGTGCGCGTTGGCAGCTTGGCGATGTCCATAAAAAGCTGGACAGAATCACCAGGCTTGATGGTTTGCTGGAGTATTTTCAGAGGACGTACTTTCAATCTACTTCCGCGTTTCTTTCAATGAGCCGGATAATGGTGCCTGCAATGTCTTTGCCGGTAGCCGCCTCTATGCCTTCCAGCCCGGGCGAGGAGTTCACCTCCAGGATCAGCGGTCCCCGGTCCGACTGTAGCAGGTCGACGCCTGCTACGCTCAGGTTCATGGCTTTGGCAGCCCGCAGGGCCACATTTTCTTCTTTGTCCGTAAGTTCAATGACCTCGGCGGTACCGCCCCGGTGCAGGTTAGAGCGAAACTCTCCTTCTTTGGCTTGCCTTTTCATAGCGCCTACTACGGTATCGCCCACCACAAAGGCACGGATGTCGGCGCCTTTGGCTTCTTTGATGAACTCCTGTACGATCACGCGGGCTTTGAGTCCGTTGAAAGCTTCTATGACCGATTCGGCTGCCTTGCGGGTTTCCGCTAACACCACGCCCAGCCCCTGGGTACCTTCCAGCAGTTTGATCACACAGGGCGCGCCGCCTACCGTGTCGATGATCTGCTTCACGTCGCTGGAATAGTTGGTAAACACGGTCTTGGGCAGCCCCAGCCCGGCGCGGGACAAGATTTGCAGGCTGCGCAGCTTATCGCGGGAGCGTACCAGTGCTACTGATTCTGCCGTAGAATACACTTTCATCATCTCAAACTGGCGGACAACAGCCGTGCCGTAGAAAGTGACAGAAGCACCGATCCGGGGGATAATGGCTTCAATATCCTGGATATATTCCCCTTTATAATAAACGGTAGGCTTCTTTTTTTCAATCTCAATATTGCATTTCAAATGGTCTATGATCCGCATATCATGCCCCCGCTTCTTGCCTACTTCTACGAGCCGCTGGGTAGAATACAAGTTGGCATTTCTGGATAAAACAGCTATTTTCATGGTTAGAACTTGGATGTTGGTGGTTAAATTTTGGGTGTGGAATAGAATAGCTTTAAGCGATAAGCTCTTGGCTATGATCGGTTGCAAAGTAGGTAAAATAATATTTAAAATGCACCATAAATTTAGGAGGATTGGTTTTACCACAGAGTTTTTAACACAGAGAAACACAGAGAGGCTTTGCAAAACTCTGTGGTAAACCTCTGTTTCCTCTGTGGTCAAAATATTGCTTCCCGAAGTAATAGGCTCATTCCAAAGGTAAGCATCGCAACACTAATGATTGCTCGCATACTCCTCCAACTGCTGCTGCATCTTGATGAGGCGGTCTTCCAGCGTTTCAGAGCTTAGCTTTTCCCGCAGGCGGTCTGCCATGATCGGAAAGGCAAAGGGCGTAGGCTTGGGCGGATAGCGTATAGCAATCTGCTGCTGTCCTATCTTTTCCAGTACCTGGTGCAGCACGGATTGTTCTACCTGTTGGTAGAGGGCTTCATCCATTGCCTGCCCTAACAACCTGTTGTCCGGGTCGTATTCGGTGAAGACGTCATACAGAATCTGGGCGGAAGCCTGCAAGTGTTTGTTGCCAATGTTCTTGCCCGGGTACCCCTGAAAGACCAGTCCTGCGATGGTGGCAATCTCGCGGAACCTTCTTTTGGCCATCTCCGTGCTGTTGACGCTCTGCAATACATCTTCCAGCAGGTTTTCAGTGGTAAACAAATCCAGTTCCAAGGCTTCTTCCAGCGGAATGTCCTGGTCAGATACCAACTCAAATCCATAATCATTCATAGCGATAGAAAAGCTGATAGGCTGTATCCGGCTGATGCGCCAGGCTACCAGGGCTGACAGGATTTCATGCACGGTACGTCCGGCAAAGGGGTAGATAAACAGATGATGGCCTTCCCCGGAACGGAGCTTTTCTATCAGCAGGGTGTCCGAACCGGGTAGGAGCGACCATGCCTCCTGCAATTGCAGTAGCGGCGCCAAGGCTTGCAGTTCTACATCGTCAGTCTCCTGCCTGATAAACTGGTCCAGTTTATAGCGGATCATGGCTGCCAGCGGGGCAGAGAGCGGCAACCGTCCGCCCGACCAGCGCGGGATGATGCCGTTTTTGCCGCGGGCGCGGGTCACCAGCACGGTCATTTCTTTGATACGGTCGAGCTTGAGGTTGCGTCCGGCAAACCAAAAGTTATCGCCTTTGTTGAGGCGGGCAATAAAGCTTTCTTCTACCGAGCCGATATAGCCCCCACTGGTGTATTTGACTTGCAGCACCGGATCGCTCACGATCGTACCGACTGACAGCCGGTGGCGCATGGCTACCCGGCGGTTGAGCACTTTATAGACGCCATCTTCAACAACCACTTTGGAAAACTCATCGTATTGCCCCAGGCTGCTGCCTCCGGTGGTGATAAAAGCCAGGGCCCACTGCCAGTCTTCCTGGCTCAAATGGCGGAAAGCATGGGTCGTCTTTATCTCTTGCCACACTTCCTCCTGCCGGAAGCCTTCCCCCACGGCCAGCGTCACCAGGTATTGCACCAGCACATCCAGCGACCGTTCCAAAGGATGGCGCGATTCAAACACCTGCTGGCGAATCGCTTCCTGGATAGCGGCCGACTCCAGAATTTCCAGGGAATGGGTGGGCAAAAAGTGAATGGTACTCACCGCGCCCGGCTGGTGGCCGCTTCTGCCCGCGCGTTGCACAAATCGGGAAATACCCTTGGGGCTGCCTACCTGTATAACCGTCTCTACTGGGCGGAAGTCTACGCCCAAGTCCAGGCTGGAAGTGCAAACCACGAGCTTGAGCAGTCCCTGGTGCAGGGCTTCTTCTACCCAGGTGCGCACTTCGTTGCTCAAAGAGCCGTGGTGCATCGCCATCTGCCCTGCCAGGTCGGGGACTTTGTACAGGAGCGTTTGGTACCAAATCTCTGTTTGCGCACGGGTATTGGTAAACAGCAGGGTCGTTTTGCTGCGCTCAATGATAGGAAGCACCTTATCAATCATTCTGAGTCCCAGATGTCCTGTCCAGGGAAACTTTTCTACCGGGTCGGGTAGGATAGAATGCACCACAAGTTTCTTTTCCAGGTGGGCGCGGATGATTTTGGAAGGACGAACAGGATCGGTTCCCAACAGTACCTCTTTAGCCTGCGGCAGGTTACCGATGGTGGCAGAGATGCCCCAGATACGGAGCTTTGGCTGTAATGTCCGCAGGTGGGCAGCGGCCAGTTCCATCTGCACACCCCGCTTGCTGCCTAGTAGCTCATGCCACTCGTCGACCACCAGGCAGCGCAGGTTTTTGAGCCGCTGGCTGTGGTCTTTCTGCGTGAAGAGTAAGTGCAGGCTTTCGGGTGTAGTGATCAGACATTCAGGCATTTGGCGCATCTGTTTCTGGCGTTCACTGGCAGACGTGTCGCCGCTGCGGACGGCTATTTGCCAGGGAATATCCAATCCTTCACAGGCTTTTTGCATGGCTGATTGTATATCTTTGGCCAATGCTTTGAGCGGGGTGATCCAGATGACCTGCAAGCCGTTGCGGCGTTTTTCGTGGTAATCCTCCGGGTGGTTTTGAATAAATTCCAGCAGGCAGGCAAGCCATAAAGCGTAGGTTTTTCCGCTGCCGGTCGGGGCGTTAAGTAGTCCGCTATAGCCATTCAGGTAGGCTTCCCAAACTTCCTGCTGAAAGGCAAAGGGCTTCCAATGCTGCTGCCTGAACCATTGGATTGCCCCATGTATTGCCTCTGCCATAACAGAAGTAGAATGGATTAAAGACAGGATTGTTTTGGAAGCTTAGGCGGGCTGCAAACTAAGCAAAGACTCCAGCATGGCACGCCCATCGGTATTGCCTAAAGCCGGATCAGAGGCTCTTTCAGGATGGGGCATCAATCCAAAGACATTTTTTTGTTTATTGGTTATACCGGCTATCGAAAGGGCAGATCCGTTGAAGTTGCTTTCCGGCGTTGTTTTTCCCTGTGCATCACAGTACCGGAAAAGGATCTGGTCGTTGTCCTGAAGCTTTTTGAGGGTATCTTGTGAGGCATAGTAACGCCCGTCTGCATGGGCTACCGGAATTTTATAAGCTTTTTGAGGGTCTAAACCAGCCGTCATGGGGCTGGTCGTGGAGATCGGTTTGATGAAAGCATTTTTGCAGACAAACTTTTGCGCTATATTTCTCAAAAGCGTACCGGGCAGCAAACCTGCTTCGGTCAGTATCTGAAAGCCGTTGCATATGCCCAGCACATAACCCCCTTTTTTTCCGTGTGCAACGACAGCCTCCATGATAGGAGAGAACCGCGCGATAGCGCCTGAACGCAGGTAGTCGCCATAGGAAAAGCCGCCTGGCACGATCACAAAGTCGCAGCCTTGCAGGTCGGTGTCTTTATGCCATAGTTTAATGGTGTCTTGCTGTAGAATCTCGCGGAAGACATGGTACACATCTTCGTCGCAGTTGGAGCCAGGGAAAACAATCACGCCGAATTTCATAGCGCAAAGATAACAAAAAACTGATGGCCAGGCAGTTAGGGTTGATTAAAACAAATATTAGTATTACATTTTAAGATGAAGAACAGGATTCGTATTCATCTGGGTTACTATTTTCCTGCTACGTTTATCTTTTTGGGTGCCATCATGTTTTTGATGGGTGTGGCATTGGTACTTGATTATCCTCTGATCAGTATTATTCTGTTTCCGGTTAGTTTGTTTATATTTACCACGCGTTACCAGTTGGAGATCAACCTGACCGATCGAACTTATCATGATTATCTATGGATGGCCGGGTTCAGGAAAGGAAAGAAAAAGAAGTTCGCCCGCATAGAAGGCTTATATATGACCAAGAACAAGTACAGCCAAACGATCAACTCCCGCATAAGCTCTATGACGCATCATGGTATAGAATATAACGGGTATATTGCGTTTGACGTCGACAAGGAACACCTTATCAGCCATGATAACAAAGCCAAAGTGATGCGGAAGTTGAAGAAGATCAGTAAAAGACTCAGTGGTGATGTTATTCTAAGCACGGGGATTACCATTTGTGGGGACATTATGGACTATACAGAAGAATCGGTACCATAGTTCTTCAAACAGCATAATATAGAAGCAATTTTCTGTGAGATTTTTTGCGGAAATACACAAAAATCACCAGATTTGGAAATCTGGAACAGCTTGCTTAATTTTTAGAAAAAAATGTGAGTAATCTGTACGAATAGGTACGAATAGGAAAGTTCGTACATTGAATTTTCAATACGTCTATTTAAGCAGTCACTAAGCCCTGGCAATCAGGAAAAATAAAAAAGCTGACGAAGATACAGCATCGCATCTTGTCAGCTTAAAATTTCAGAGTTTCAAAGATTATATTCAGTTTGGAGGAGCCACTTTATGTGCCGGAACACCAGCAGTAGGTTCAGCAATATCTTCCTGGCATCCGAAAAGGAAAGAAGCTGAAATTAATAAAGCGAAACAGACTTTAGCGGTTTTCTTGATTGCAGTTTTCATAAGCATAATAATTTGTGGTTGAATGATTGATTAATGAATGATGTAAAGATATGCTCAACCTTTACAATTTTTACATAATTTACCTGAAAATATTAGTAAATTAATAAATATTTGGATTTTTATTACCCGATTTTAACTTTTAAATGATCTTTATTAAATATTCAAAGGTTCAACAAATAAACAGGACAATGGAAGTAATTAACAAGCCTAAAGTTTACTACACACGAAAAAGCCTACAGTTTTTTATGCACGATAAACGTAAAATTGTAAGCGCCTTATCTGTTGTCATGATCCCTGTCATCGGAAATCTGTGGCGTGTAATACCCAACACTATTCCATTCCCGCATTATGATTTTCTCTACACTTTTATCTGGGCGTTTTCTACCTATTTTATGTTTCTGATGCTGGCAACAGCCTGGTATCTTACCATTCCCAGGAAGGACCATGTTTTACAGTTTATTGCCCTGTCTGCGGTAGCCTTTGGTGTTTTTTCAACGTTTGAGACGCTTCCTTTTATAGAGCAGACACCGCTTTGGCTTGACCTGATCGCTTCCTCCATTGTCTTTATCTTTCTTTTCCTGGCTCTTAACTATACAAAAAACAACTACCTCAGCAAGCCATCCGACTACAAAGTGCTGCACGATGGGTTGGTATATGATCTGCACCATCAACTTTTTCTGGGAGGCATTAACCGGGTCGCCGGGCTGCTGGAGGTTTCTGATATGGATGAGACTTATAAAAAACTATGTATGGGAGAGATTAACGATATTAAAGAGTCAATTGCTTATATTGCCGATAAGTATGAAGATTTGAAATAGCGCAGGCACTTTTTAAGCGTATAATAAATTTTTGCTATGTATCAGAATCTAATTTGTTTACTACTGTTGACAGGCTTGTGGCTTACCGCTCCTATCTTTTCCGGTGTACAGACTTTCAAGCGAGATACATCCGTCTCACAAGCGAAACAGGATAAGTTCGTCCCTCTTTTTAATGGTAAAAATCTGGATGGATGGAAAGTGTATGGCACAGAAAAATGGTATGTAGAAGATGGAAATATCATCTGTGAAAGCGGTCCTGACAAACAGTACGGCTATCTGGCTACGACTCAACCTTACAAAAACTTTGTGCTCGAACTGGAATTTCAGCAGGAAGCCAATGGCAACAGCGGTGTCTTCTTCCGCTCCTCCATAGAAGGTACGAAGATCACGGGCTGGCAGGTAGAAGTCGCGCCGCCCGGGCATGACACCGGCGGCATCTACGAATCCTACGGCAGAGGCTGGCTTGCGCAAATCCCCGACGAAAAAGAAGATATATTAAAGATGGGCGATTGGAACAAGATGCGTATAGAAGTGCAAGGAGATGAAGTGACGACTTATCTGAATGGCCAAGAAATGACCCATCTCAAAGACAATAAGATCGGGCAGGCTACCGGCTCCATCGCCTTACAAATACATGATGGCGGTGGGATCAAAGTCAGGTGGCGCAACCTCAAAGTCAAGACGCTTTAAGGGTCTGCTGGTAAAGGGTATCCTAAGGCAGCCGCTTGCTGAATATCGCGCTCAGCAGCTTCCCTGTTTTTCAACATCCGGTAGGCCATACTTCTGTTATAATAAATAATTCCGTTTTCCGGATTCAATCCTATGGCACGTGTGTAGTCTTCTACTGCCTCCTCGAATTGTTTTTGTTTGAAATAAACATTGCCCCGGTTGGTATATGCTTTTTCCAGCGTAGGATCGCGCCGCAAGGCTTGGGAATAATCCTTCATAGCTCCGGTCAAGTCTTTCAATTTCTCTTTGACAAACCCCCGTTGCAGGAAATAATCAGGTTGGTGCGGGTCTAATGCCAGCGCCTGATCAAAATCTTTGACCGCTTGCCGATACTTGCCTTTTTCCTGCATTATCAGACCACGCTGAAAATAGGAAGAGGCGGAAGCTTCTTCGGCAACAGCCGCCATCACCAGGTTTTCCAGCAAGCTATCCTGACCGGCGAGCCTGGCTAATGCTCCCAGGTTCTGAAGCGCATGGCTATGCCCGGGATCCCGTTGGAGGGCTCTTTGATAATCCTGCAAAGCTCCGGTGGTGTCCTGCATTTTTTCTTTCAAAAGGCCCCGGTTGTTCAGCCAGTTTGGATCATCGCTACGGGCAATAGCAGAATCCAGATAGGGCAATGCCTGAAAAAATTTATCTTGCTGTAAGTAACACATTGCCAGGTAATTATATACCTCTGCTTTCATGTCCGATTGAAGGGTGGTAATAGCATTAGTTTGAAAACTGCCGCCCTCTCCGGCTTGTCCTTTGAAGAATACAGCCTGAGTTTCTGTGCTATTTTCCTGGAGCAAAGCAACAAAATCAGTGATTGAACGCTCGTACTTTGCCATCTGAAACAGCAACAATGCACGCCTGAACTTCGCTTCGGTATAGTCAGGTTTGAGATGAAGGGTAATGTCGTAATCTACTAATGCACCTTCCGGGTTTCCAGTTTTTTCGCGGGCCATACCTCTGAGCAGGTAAGCCTCATAATGCTCCGGCTTTCGGGCAATTACTTTACTGGTCAAATCTACAGCCTGACTGTATTTTCCCTCGTCATATAGGTCTTGTGCCCATGCATAATCCGAGGCGTGATGGCCTTTGATGCCAGAGGAAGGGATACGTGATAAGGTATCCTGGGCATAAGCCATCTGAAAAAAAAATACAAAAACAGCCGCTAACCTGGAAATATTGTGTAACATGTCGTACTGATCAATGATACTAACCAAACAACAAAGCGTAAGGGGTTAGTTTTTTATAGGTAGAAAAAATGACTGAATAGATTTCTGCTTGATAGAATATTATTTCAATGATTCATTGCTTTTATAAACGATTTAATATAAATTTGTATATGTGTAAGGTTTTTGATTAAATTTTAAGTTATATGTATGGAAAAGTATCCTGAGCTTGTACAAAATCCGACGTGTGCCGAGCAGTTCTTTAATGAATATAAAAGCGTTTTGCCCGAACAAAGTCTGTTAGCTGGTTTTAGCTTTGCCCTTAATTGCGACAATTTTCACTGGGCTTTCAACAAATATTTGTTATCTGAAGAGGAGATTACCCTTTACAGAGCCAGTAAGTATATCAGGCAGTTCTTCAGCGAGAATGAAGGGCAGATGCACCGGCTTATCCTATTTGCTATTTTTATCGAAGATTACTTAAAAATAACCGAAAAACTGCTGATGGACCGGGAATATTACGAACTGCTGGCAAGATTTACGGATGCCAAAAGCAATGTAGAAAAATTAACCAGAAGTTTAATAGCCGATCATAAAGACCAAAACGTGACCAAAAATTAATCAGAAATTTGTGTAACAATTCTATCAATTGCCCTGTTACCTGACAAAGCTCGCCATATTTTTTAGTGAGCTTTTTCCCTTTACCGGGAAATTTAGGTAGTAGTTTATATGGTAGTAAAAGAGAGCCGGAATGTTCCGGCTCTCTTTTTTATCTGAGAATGAATGTCTACTTTGCCTGATGCTGTGCTGTCTAAAGAGCTGCTCTTTAACTTTCAAGTATGCAAAAAAACACGGATGGTCAATGGGAAAAACGCTGGCATCCTCTTCGCGAAGAATGGGTCGTCTATGCCGCCCATCGCAACAGCAGACCCTGGCAGGGTGCGCAGGAAGCTTTAGAGGAAGATGCTCCTTCTTATGATCCTGCCTGTTATCTCTGCCCTGGCAATACCCGGGTCGGCGGACAGGTCAACCCTTTGTATGAGGATGTATATGTGTTTGATAATGACCATCCGGTGGTAGGCCTCCATGCACCCGATATATCTCATAGCCTTCACAACGCTGTTTATCAAAAGCAAAAAGCGTATGGGGTAGCGCGTGTTGTATGTTATAATCCCCAACACAATATCACCATGAGCGAAATGCCGCTTTCCGGCGTACAAAAAGTATTTTCAGTCTGGCGCGATCAGATGCAGGAGTTTACAGGAAGAGCGGACATTCATTCGGTGCTTATTTTTGAAAACAAAGGCAAAGCGGTAGGGGTATCCAATCCGCATCCGCACGGTCAGATCTATGCGGTGGATTTTCCTTTTTCTATGGTAGAAAAACATCGGCATGCAACTACCAAACACCGGCAGGCTACCGGCAACAATCTGTTCGCAGCTATCTTACAGGCTGAAATCAAAGCAGATACAAGGATTATCGCAGAAAACCAGCACGCCATTGCTTTTATTCCTTTCTTTGCCCGCTATGCTTATGAGGTCATGATATTTCCCAAAAAGCGGCACGCCAGCCTGAACACACTCTCCGACGTAGAACTCTGTGATATGGCAGAAGTCTTTCAGCAAACCACCCGCCGCTACGATGGATTGTATGGGATGAGTTTTCCGTATGTGATGAATTTTTTCCAGGCGCCTGTCCATCAGGCAGATTCTTCCGACTATCATCTGCATATGCTGCTGCAACCGCCCTTGCGACAGCCAGGCCTGGTCAAATTCCTGGCGGGGCCGGAGATCGGTGCCGGCAATTTTATGGCCGATACCATGCCCGAAGCCAAAGCCGCCGAACTCAGAGCCGTCACGATCCCGTAAAACTATGCACCATTCGCAGGAAATAAAAGACTTGCTACGCACCGCCGGCGCCTTGATCTGTGACAAAGTGTACCATGCGTTGCAATACCAATCACAGGAAGAAAGAGCCTCAGTATACCGCGAGGGCGACGACGATACCATCTACCAGATAGATAAGCAGGTGGAAGATGTATTGCTTCCCTTGCTGGCAGACCGGGCAGCGCCGGTAGGAGGTATCGCGCTGGTAGCTGAAGGCATCAGTACTGCGGAAGATCCCATGATATTCCCGCAAGGTAAAACCCCTGCTGAAGTGGCGGTCAGGATCATTATGGACCCTATTGACGGGACACGCGGGCTGATGTACGACAAACGGTCTGCCTTCTTTTTGGCGGGAGCAGCGCCTAACCTGGGCGTTAATACCCGCCTGAAAGATGTAGAGGTGGCCGTCATGACAGAACTGCCCACTTCCAAACAATTGTACAGCGATACCCTCTGGGCAATCAAACACCAGCAAGCAACCGGAGCGCGCAGAAACCTGCTGACACAGGAACAAAAAGCCCTGGTGTTGCGCCCTTCCCGCGCCAGCACGATTGCAGGTGGTTTTGCCCAGATCGCCCGCTTTTTTCCGCCCGGACGCGACGTGCTGGCAGCGATGGAGGAGAAAATGCTGGCCCAGATATTTCCCGACATGCCGGAAGGGAAAGCTTTGCTGTTCGAAGACCAATACATTTCCAGCGGCGGACAGCTTTATGAACTCATCATGGGACACGACCGTTTCGTAGCCGATTTACGGGCTTGTTTGTTTCGCAAAATGAAGCTGGAAGGCAAAAAGACCGGGCATGTATGCCACCCTTATGATATTTGCGCCAGCCTGATCGGTCAGGAATCAGGTATTTTACTAACCGATGCACACGGCAACGTACTGGATGCTCCCTTGGACACTTCCTCGCCGGTAGATTGGATCGGCTATGCCAATGCAGATATCAGATCGCAGGTAGCGCCCGCTCTGCAATCCGTCTTGCTACAGTACGGACTTATTCTGTAAGCCGTCAAAGCTATTATGCTAACAATGGAAGAACTATTTGATAAATCTGGCGTTTTTCTGATCAATCAAGGCACGTTGACATGTCGCGTAATAAAAAGCTATTTTTATGGTTAGCAGTTATTTTTCTGGCTATCGTACTCTATTTAAGTTATGATATTGCCAGCAAAACGACTTTTCCGGGCTCCAAGCCTAACCTGAAAGAAAGGACGGTACAGATACTTTATCCATGATCGCTCCGGCAGAGTGGGGCAAAAGCTTTCCTTTCAAATCATTCATAGCCAAAATAACCCTCTTAGCAGACCATACCTGGGAGGTGGAATCGTAAACGTTGAAGTTTACATTCTCCAAAATCAGGCATAACATCAAAGTGCAGTAACTATAATTATGTTAAATATACTTTAAATTCTGATGGTGACAAAATCGTAGGTGCGTTAGGTTTCAGAAGTGGCATGATATTATTACCCAAGACTTTTAATAGTAAGCCGCTGCATTTGATTGCAAAAGAAACAAAGCAATCAAAAAGGATGAATAATACAAGCAGCCATTAGAAACAACAAACTATGCCTCCAGGCCCAACCGGCGGGCGATGTTAGAGGAAAAAACATTGTCAGGGTCATACTGTTGCTTAATGGCCAGCCAGGCTTTATATTCCGGGTACATCGCTTGAAACATACTTTTTGTGAGCAGCGCATCTTTTCCCAGGTAGACCCGCCCGTGCATGTCCAGCACCATCTGATCCAAGTCGGTGATTAGG
Source organism: Cytophagales bacterium (assembly GCA_038232695.1). GTDB lineage: Bacteria > Bacteroidota > Bacteroidia > Cytophagales > Cyclobacteriaceae > JAJNNC01. Next base: position 20,698 of record JBBSNI010000007.1, on the reverse strand, counting down.
GGGCGCAGTTGCCGGGTGACCGGAAAATCAATGGCAAAGGTGTATCCTTCCATCGGGAAAGAAAGCATTCCCTGACTTTTGCCAAACTTTTTGAGCACATTCAGGAAAGGCACACAATTACTGTATGCAATTTTAGCGAGGATCTTAGTAATATTAGCCAAACCATTTTTGGCAGGAATGACAAATTGATACTGAATAAAGCCTCTTTTGCCGTAGCCCCGGTTCCAGTAACGAATAGCATCCAAGGGATAAAAGAAAGGTTCGTAGTGCGCCAGCGTAGCAGATCTGCTCTGCACAAAATCCAGCACCCGGTTCAGTATCGTCACGGAATATTTATTCAACGCAAAGTCAGGCAGATAAAAGGGAAGGCTGAGCCTGGCTTCCGGGGCAAGTTTGAGTGGATCATGCCAGAGCGTATCGGGCAGGTCTGCTACCGTGGCGTGGTTGCCCAGAGACAAAACACCTTTGCCCAGGTTTTTTCCTTGGGCAGAAGGGTCAATCCAGGCGACAGAATAATTGTAAAGGGCATCGTATTGTTCAAAGGCATCCAGCATTGCCTCCAGGTTGGCTGCTTTTACAGATTTTTTTACAAAATAGGTTGTTTCTATTCTCCGCAGCCTGATCGTGGCCGACAAGATAAAGCCTAACAGCCCTAATCCGCCGAAGTTTGCCTCAAAAAGGGCTTTGTTTTCCTGCCTGCTTGCTGTGACGACTTTGCCATTGGCCAATAAAATGCGGAAAGATGCTACACAGTTGGCAAACGTGCCATCTACATGGTGGGCTTTCCCGTGAATATCGTTGGCAATAGCTCCTCCTACCGTGACGTACTTAGTGCCCGGCGTGACCATAGGAAACCAGCCGCGGGGGGCAAAAGTCTCGATAATAGCGGCCAGGCTCACGCCGGCTTCACAGGTGAGCAGACCGGTAGACTCGTCAAACGATAAAAAGTGGTTCAAAGAGGAAAGATCGGTGGTATGAAAGGCTTCGTTAACAGACTGGTCTCCGTAGCTGCGCCCCAGCCCGCGGGCAATGTTGTTTTTGTATTGCAGGGCTTGCTGCGCTTCTTCCTGGCTTTTAGGGTGCAGCACTTTGGTTTTTACCCGGGGAAAATTACCCCAGCCTGACAGCTCTTGCTCTTTTATGGACATAGGTTGTATTCTCGTGTTTGTTGCCGCACAAAACTATAAAAATTATGAGCGCACACTTATTTTCTCTTTAACTTTATAAAAGGGGTCTAATCTATAGAGGCGGAACATTTTTTTGAAATCTTTTTTTTCTTTATGTAAGGAAATAAGGGTAAATACTGCATAATAGCAAAGGGAAGAAGCAATCATAGCGACAAATCCGTTACCAATCAAAAATTTACCTGAATAATGGTACACTTGGTTCAGGATTTCGTAACTAAAATGAATAGAAGGATTTGGCTCAAACACCAGGTCGCCCAGGTAATAACAAAACCAATAGGTAGGAACCAGCACGAGAGGATTCCAGATAGAAAAAGCGACGATAATGCCTACCTTGTTGATCTTTTTGAAGAGAAATGCTAAAAATAAGGCGACAAAAATGCCAAATCCGGGCGTAGGTAAGATAGCTACTAACGTACCGGTAGCAAATCCTAAAGCGACAGAAGCTGGAGAAGCTTCCGTTTTTAGAAGTTTTTTGAGATAATTAAATATATTTTTCATTTCTGTAAAAAATATAACATACGTAATTTTTTATTTCAAATTTATATTAAAATAGTTATAAAACAATGAATTTTATATTATTTATTTTTTAAATATTCTTTGCTTTGTTCAATCCAACGCCACCCTTAGCGGAAAGAATGCGTCCGCAGCATCTTGATGAAATGGTAGGACAATCGCATTTGGTAGGTCCGGCAGGGATCATCAGGCAATTTCTGGCGTCCGGTCACTTGCCTTCTATGATTTTCTGGGGACCGCCCGGCGTAGGTAAAACAACGCTGGCGATGGTCATTGCCCGGCAGATCAATGCCAATATTGCCTCCCTGAGCGCGATCAGCGCCGGGGTAAAAGAAGTACGCGATGTTATCCATAAGGCCAAAGGCTATACCCGCTCTATCCTGTTCATTGACGAAATTCACCGTTTCAACAAGTCGCAACAGGATGCTTTGCTGGGCGCCGTAGAAAAAGGTATCCTGACTTTGATAGGAGCGACCACCGAAAACCCTTCCTTTGAGGTGAATGCCGCTTTGCTCTCCCGTTGCCAGGTATACCGCTTGTATGAACTTTCAGAAGAGGAAATCCATCATCTTGTTGATCATGCCATTACCACCGATGAGATATTGCGTGAGAAATCCATCACCATCGCGGAATACGAGGCTTTGATCAGGCTCTCCGGCGGCGACGCCCGGCGGCTGCTTAACCTGCTGGAAATGGCTGTCATGAGTGAAAATGGGGAAGTGATCAACATTGACAACCAAAAGGTACAGGCTGCTGCCCAGACCCGTACCGCCCGCTACGACAAGCAGGGCGAACAGCACTACGACATCATTTCTGCTTTTATCAAATCCATACGGGGCAGCGACCCCAACGCGGGCGTCTATTACTTGGCACGAATGATAGAGGGAGGAGAAGACCCTGTCTTTATTGCTCGCCGCCTGCTGATCCTGGCTTGTGAAGACATTGGCAATGCCAACCCCACGGCGCTGGTGCTGGCAACTAATTGCTTCCAGGCAGTGAGTTTTGTAGGCTTCCCGGAGGCGGAAATTATATTATCACAATGCACGACCTACCTGGCCGGCTCGCCCAAAAGCAATGCAAGCTACAAAGCCATTCGCCAGGCGCGGCAGACCGTATCAGAGACGGGTGACCTGCCCGTACCTTTGCACTTACGCAATGCGCCTACCCGGCTGATGAAAGAAAGCGGCTATGGGAAAGGCTACCAGTATGCCCATGATTTTCCTGGCAACTTTGCCACACAGGAATTTTTGCCGGAGCAAATTGCTGGTACCAGGTTCTACGAACCGGGCGACAATGCCAGGGAAGCAGCTATTCGCAACTTCCTGAAAGCCTTGTGGCAGGACAAATACAATTACTGATCTTGCAGCTTCTGTTTGTAAGACAAATTAGCTTTGGCGACATCTACTACGAACCTGCTGCGCAACAGCCTACGACCTAATAGGATGGGATACCGCATCTTTTCGCGGTCTGCCAGGGTAAACTCCGCACGAAAGCTTTTTCCAAACAAAGCGACCTGGCAGGTAATGGTATACCGGTAAGCCACATCGCCAAATGAGCTTTTGATCTTTTTTTCTTTGAAGTTGGACGTCCGGTATTCACGATGATTATAAGCCGGATGAGAAGGATCAAGTAGCCGGAAGGAGATATAATCCACGTCCTGTATGTGGATCAGCTTTACCTGGTGGCAGTGGATGGCTGAAGTAGCTGCTCCTGTATCTGTCTTGCAGGGAAGATCAAAAAGCTCGAATTCCGGTATGTCTATCTTGTCGCGACTTCCAATAATTAGTTTTTGCTTTTTTGGCATAAGATGAAAGGTGCTATAAAGGCGTTTCCATTAAGTCTATCAGTTGCCTGACGCTGATATACTTGCTCTGGTCGGTATTGGCCAATACAATGATAGTTTGCTTCTTATCCAAAATCCTGATAAAATTGGTACGAAAGCCTTTCCACCAGCCGCTGTGAAACACTATGCGGCTACAGTCCGGCTGCGTATTGATGCGCCAGCCCAACCCGTAATTGTCATGATCATACAGATCAGGATGCTGTGGCGTGAAAGCTTCTTCGAGGGTTTGCTGCGTCAGGAAAGTATCTTCGTAGAGTGCCTGGTCTAATTTGTACAGGTCTTCAACAGTGGAGTAAATCCCTTTATCACCGGTAACCCCGTTGAGATAGGTGTCTTCGGCTTTTCGGTTGGTACGGGTATAACCTACGGCGGCATCATCCAATTGTTCTTCACGAAAAGGATGGGAAACCAGGCTGTGTTTCATCCCAAGACGCCGGAAGATGTAGCGTTCCATAAAGCGGCTGAAGGGCATGCCCGAAGTTTTTTCTACAATGGAAGCCAGCAAACTGAAGTTGGTATTGCAGTAATTGTAATGATAGTCGGGAATATAATAAATGTCAGGTTTATAGGTCTGCATCAGGCATAATACATCCTGGTTGGTGATCGTCACTTTGCGGTCGTTCCAGAGGGCATCGGCAAAGTACATATAGTTGGGTAAACCCGACCGGTGCGTCAGCAGCATACGCACGGTAATGCCCGGGTAGGGAAACTCCGGAAAAAATCGCTGAACAGTATCTTCCAACGACAAATATTTTTTTTCTTTTAACAGTAGAATAGCCAAAGCCGTCAAGGGTTTGGAGACTGAAGCCAACTGAAAAGGTGTCTGAAGCGTCAGGGTGTCTTTCTCCCGGAAATTAGCATATCCAAAAGCATTCTGATAGATAATTTTTCCATTTTCGGCAAACAGGACGGCACCATTAAACAATCCATGTTTGTATTGCCTGGTGAAAAACGAATCAATGTGTTCCGCTTTTTTCAACAGCATTAATTCATAAGCAGAATCTATATGTACTACTTCCTGGCGGATCGTATCATTGGCAAGGGTGTCTTCGGCAATGACAGGAGCACGTTCTACCTGGCGCCGCTGGCAGCGAAGACAGCAGCCGATAGCCATCAAAAATAATAAGAGGTAGCAGATTTTAGCAGGTAGCAAGACGGACGGTTGTTTCGTAAGTATAGCGTTAACGTATTTTGACTGTGCAATTTTATACATTGCCCGGAAAAATACCAATGAATACAAGAAGTAAGATTTGTAATAGATGTGCTTGGTAATCCTTTTAATGATTGACTAAAGCAACGAATTAAATTAGTTAAACAAAATATTAAATTGTTATTATTTGCTTGTGAGACCGTATTTTTATATAAAAATTGTATTTATTGAACGACATAGCAGCCAGGTAACTTTTTCACGCGCACAAAAATTTAACATTTTCTATACCGTATCATTCTTGAAGTCTCCGGGAAACATCATCCCGACACCCTATGGCTTCTCTCGCTCTTTACCAGGATATATTAGGTCGTAAGAACGCTGCCCACCTGTTGCGGCGCCTACCGTTTGGTTCTACCAAAAAAGAAATAGACCAGTTCGCCAACAAAACGCCCGCTGAAGCGCTCAATCTTTTGCTGGCAAAACAGCCGGAACCTGCCGATCCGGTAGACCCCACCACCGGTCAGACCTGGATCGGAAAGGCGCTGGACGATAAAGATACCGATCATGGCATGTTAAAGGACTGTCTGAAAGCCTGGTGGATTGATCAGATGATCACTTCTTCGCTTTCGGCTGTTCCCAAACTTACTTTTTTTCTGCATACGCACTTTACGACCATTGAGTCGAGAGTGAACTACAGCCAATCACTTTACTATCAGATCAAGCTATTGCGGTATTATGCCTTGGGAAATCTCAAAACGCTGAGCAAAAAAATCTGTCTGGACGGTGCCATGCTTCGCAACCTGGATGGTTTCCTGAATCAGGCGGGCAGACCTAATGAAAACTTTGCCAGGGAGTTTCTGGAGCTTTACACCATTGGTAAAGGTCCGCAAACAGGCCCCGGCGATTACACTAACTATACGGAAGAAGATATAGTAGCCGCCGCCAGGATATTCTCCGGCTACCAGGAAGATAAAACCTTTGCGAATCTGGACCCGGAAACAGGGCTGGCGCAGATCGTACTCAAGACCAATGCAACCAACCTGGCCGTTCAGCATGATGCTTCCACCAAACAATTCAGCCATGCTTTTGATGGAAAAACCATTGCACCGGCAGAAAAAATAAATGGACTGGCAACACAGGAAGCGGCTTTGGGCGAACTGGACGAGTTGGTAGAAATGATATTTGCCCGGGAAGCTACCGCGCGACATTTCTGCCGGAAGCTGTACCGCTTCTTTGTCTATTACCATATCACGGAAGAAACTGAAAACAATATTATTGCGCCGCTTGCCCAGACATTGCTGGCTAATAATTACGAAATGGATGCTGTGCTGCGCATGATGTTTTCCAGCAAGCATTTTTACGATGCCGACAATACCACGCTCACAGATAATGTCATTGGGTCAGTAATCAAATCGCCCCTGGATATTGTGGCAGGCAGCTTGCGTTTTTTTCGCGTGAACTTACCGGCTGTAGAAAGCGATGCAACTCTATTTTATAAAACCTACGGGCAGGCTATACTTAAACCTTTGGGCGAGCAGGGATTACATTTTTATGAACCCTACGATGTAGCCGGTTATGATGCCTATCATCAATATCCGTCATACCACCGCAACTGGATCAGTTCCAACTTCCTGGCACGACGCTATGAGTATTCTAAAAAAATAACCGAAGGTTTCAAAGACAACGAAGGGCTACTGCTTTTGCGCATGGATATAGTAGACTATGTAAGGTATTCCGGCAACATCACCGACCCTTCGGACGCTACCCGGCTGGTGCAGGAATTTACAGATTATCTTTTGCCTGAGATCATTACCACAGAACGTTTTGATTACTATGTAAAGGTGATCTTGCTGGACGATCTGTCGGAAGCCAACTGGAAAAGAGAGTGGCAACGCTACTTGGATACAGGCGATGATGGCGCCGTCAGAATTCAGTTGGAGAACCTGGTTAAAACTATTATGCAATCGCCTGAATTTCAATTATCCTAAAAACAGATGAAAAGAAGAGAATTTTTGAAAAGAATCCCGGTGGCCGCCAGTGTGCCCCTCATGCTCAATGGAATACCGCTGAGCGTACTGGGAAAAGGCGCGTTGCAACAGATAGCCGCCACGGCCGACAACGACAGGGTGCTGGTGATCATACAACTCCACGGAGGTAATGACGGTCTGAATACCCTCATCCCTATAGAGCAATACGCCAGGTACTATGATCTGAGACCTAATATTGCCATCGCCAATCACGGTAAAAGGCAGTACATTGGCTTGGACGGCACCATGGCGGTAGAAAACCAGGTAGGGCTGCACCCTGATATGACCGGCATGAAAACTTTATACGATCAGGGTAAAGTTGCTGTTGTTCAGGGTGTTGGCTATGAAAACTTAAATCAATCTCACTTTCGTAGCCGTGACATTTGGTTTATGGGAGGTGATTATAACGAAGAAATGGATTCAGGATGGATGGGACGATACCTGGACCATTTGTATCCCGGTTATCCGGAGGCTTACCCCTCTGCGGCCATGCCCGACCCCTTGGGGTTAGAAATTGGTAGCGCAGTTTCTCTGGCGTTCCACCGCTCAAACGGTATTCCTACAGGCGTTTCTATCGACAACCCAAATCAGTTCTATGATCTGATCAACAGCGTAGGAGGGGAGCCGCCTGCTGAAATTGCCGATACCTATTACGGGCATGAACTGCAATGGATCATAGACATAGAAAAAAAATCCAACCAGTATGCGGGCAGGCTGAAAGAGGTTTATGAAAAAGGAAGCAACAGTCCGAATGTGACGTATCCTGAGACGTACCCATTCAATGCGCCTGCCTCGTCTTTAAGAAATGGCCTGGGCGCCCAGCTTCGTATGATCGCCCGCCTGGTAAGCGGTGGTGCCAAAACGAAGATCTATCTTGCCCGGATAGGCGGGTTTGATACCCACGCTTCGCAGGTAGAAAGCTACGATGCCAGCATGGGCGTTCATGCAGCCCTCTTGTATCATCTTTCAGAATCCATGCGGGCCTTTCAGGATGATCTGAAAGGTCTCGGTTTGGAGGATAGAGTGCTGACGGTTACCATGTCTGAGTTTGGCAGAAGGGCGGCTTCTAATGCCAGTTGGGGTACCGATCATGGTACGGCAGCGCCTATGTTTGTGGTAGGCAAATATGCAAACCCGGGGATGTTTGGTACCAACACAGATCTGAACAACCTGGACCGGGGTAATCTCAGGATGCAGCATGATTACCGCCAGGTATTCGGAGCCGTCGTACAGGATTGGATGCAGGGAGACGCTACTGCGATAGAGAAAATCCGGTTTACCAACTATGTACAGGGCGACAAAAAAATGCCGCTGATCCGGGATGTGGTGTTAGGCACCAGCAAAGAACAGTTTGTCAGGGAAAGATTCAGGCTGAACGAGTGTGCGCCTAATCCTGCCAGGGGGCTGGTTCAGTTCAGTTATGTTATTCATGCCTCTGTTCATGTAGTACTGAATGTTTACCATTCGTCAGGCAGACTGGTCAAAAAGCTGGTGCACGAAATAAAACCTGCCGGACAGCATTATGTACAGTTGGATGTAACAGACTATCCTTCGGGCGTGTATCTTTATACCTTGCAGGCAGGTACCTTTAAAGACCAAAAGAAATTGATTGTAGCCTGATACTTACCTATATTTGCCGGAAATCCGAATAAAAATCCAGCGCTGCGCTGGATTTTTATATTTCAAAACGGAGCGATTATTCCAACCCATAGTTTTACATGATACCCAGAATATCCAAAAGAGGAGAGATCATATTGTTCCTTTTGCTTTTCGTTTTTGCTGTGTTCTTCATTGCTGCCGATGCTTTCCGGGGCATGAAGGTATACGATGAGGGCGTGACGATCTACGGGGCTTTCCGCGTCATGCAGGGCGAACTTCCCTACCGAGATTTCTGGACGGTCTACATGCCCGGTCATTACTACCTGTATGCCCTTGTCTTCGAAGTATTCGGAGCCAGTATGGCGGTAGAGCGCATCACTACGATCATCCTGATCATAGGCATCACAGTGGTTGCCTATTGTATTGCCAAAAAAGTGCTACCGGTGGGATACGCGCTGTTGGTATTTTTCTTTTGCGCCGTTTGGTTGTCATCTTTCGATTTCTTTGGATACATCATTCATCCTACGCTGTTAGCGGCTTTGCTAAGCTTTTATTTTTTTCTGAACTATCTAACCCAAGATAAACGAAACGCTCTTTTTTGGAGCGGTATCTTTGCCGGTGCCACGGCACTCTTTCGTCACGACTTTGGGTTTTATGTACTTTTTGTAGAGTTCATCATTTTGATACTCTTTCATATATTTCATAAAAAAACGAACCAGGAAAAAACGGCTATTCCTTTCAAAGAAACGGCAAAGCTCATAGCAGGCGCGCTTCTTATTTTTCTGCCGGTCGCTATCTATTTTATAATTCAGGTGCCCTTAGAAGAAATGTATGAAAGCCTGTTTGTATTTCCTGTAGAAGTGTATCCTGATTATCGTAAAATCCCATTTCCTGCCCCACTGATCAGTTATGCAGCGTATCAAAGCCAAACCACGCATCCTGGCCTGAATGATTATATCAAAACAAACCTGGACAACTTATATCTTTATTTTCCTGTCATTGTCTATGCTGCTTTTGCTTTGCAGCTTGGCATACAAGGTTTTCGTAAGGCAGACTTCATACGATCCCGTGCCTTTTGGATATATGCCGGTCTCTTGCTGTTAGGCTGTCTGTTTTTTACCAAAACCTTTGTCCGGTCGCTGTATCTTCACCTGATGCCTACCTATGTGCTGGCCATACTGATCTATTTTTTGGTATTGTTCAACATCGGTAAAACGCTGACTCATGCCTGGGTTAACAGGCTGGCGCTGTATGCCTTGCTTTTACTGGCTATTCCGGCTTTGCTCCGTCCCCTGTGGAGCGAATCTGTGAATATAAAGAATGCCACTGACAAGAATACCGAACTGCTGGACGAAGTGGCTCGAGCTTCCAACATCCGCTATGACCGCAGAGGAAAGAATTACGAAAAACTGATCACTTACATTGATACTGTAGTGCCTGAGGAAGACAAAATATTTGTAGGCGCCATCCGGCACGACCGTATCTTTACCAATGATGTACTGATTTATTTCCTTTCTGAAAGGCAAAGTGCTACCAAATACCATGAACTGCATCCGGGCGTAGCTACTACCCGGGAGGTACAGCAAGACATTATCAAGGACATTGATGCCTCGAAGGTTAAATACATCATTCTGAAAGAAGAAACACAGATAGAAACGCAAAACAAAAGCGGTATCAGCAGCGGCGTGACCCTGTTGGATGATTACATTCGCCGCAACTTTTCGCCCGACAAAAGCTTCGGAGAATACAGTGTATGGATCAGGAAAGATACGGTTGCAGTGCCCTGAACTGGCTGTGTGGAGCCAGAGAATCTTTCCGGCATTTTTCACCACTATAAATCGTATCTTCCTATCAGCGATTTCAGTTGTTTGTTTGAGAATAACGCTTACAACTTTTATGAAATTATTAGTGTCCTGATAAGTAACAAGTTTACTACAGACCTTTTAACTACAGACCTTTTAACGATATGATGTATGAAGAAAATACACATCCTTGCCATCCTGCTGCTATTGAACCTGATAAGTTGCAGGGAAGACGATACGCAGAAAGATAAGTCAGCAGTAGATTTGTATATAGAGAGGCTTCAATCGGGGCAGTATGATGCCGTGGAAATGCCGCCATTTACTGCCGAGACTATCCCTGATTTGCTAAAATACCGTAACAATACGCAGCGCATCACCCAGTTCCCCAGAAATCCTCTTTCTTCCTTTTCCATCCCGGATTGTACCATAGGTATGTATGCATTGTGGACGATTGAGTCCATCCGTGTAACCTATACGCAAATTGATCAGTTTCCGGGACGATTTCCTTCCCTTAACCCTTATGTGGCTGAGCAAACGGAAGATGGATTGGTGCGAATAGACAGCAGCATGGCACAGCAGGACGTGGCAAAGGCTTACCAGGTATGGTGGAACCGCTCACAACAAGTAGGACTTTATGATCTTATGGAGATCAATCCGCTGGAAAGTACGGCATACCAGTGGCTATGATCACTGTAAAATATTACTCACTTCTTCCGGTGTGAGTTTAAATAAAGCAAGCCTGGCAAATCTTTTAGCTACATAGGTTTTGCTTAATACCACCAGTCCTCCATCTTCGGTGAGCAGGAAGTCGCCCATCTGGTAGGGGTTGGTGTGACCTATGTATTCTACGCCCAACAGTTCGCCGTTTTCCTTATCATAGCTATAAAGGATCACCTGGTTGTTCTTGGTGTGGGTACCATACAGCAGCACGTCGCGGCTCCCGATGGTAGCTTCCCGGATCACGATCCTGGCATGGGCTGAAATCTCAGGAAAGTTGTTAGACGTCAAATCTCCGCTAAATACGATCGATCGCAAATCTACGGGTGTAAGCGGTAACAGATAGCTATCGTCAAAATCGGTTCTGGCCAGCGCAAACATGTTATTTTCCAGCGGATACGCTGCATTGATATATCCCTGATCCCGGAAGCCGTTGATGTTGCCGACAGGCTCACCATCAGCAGCATCTACAAAGACCAGCGATACGGTAAAATTCATGAAGCCGTTGAAGTAATAATATCCGGCGTTGCCGCCGCCCAGCACCGTTCCATTCGCAAAAGGCAGCCTGACGCCGGTGCGGTTCAGGTGTTTGATCAGTATTTCTTCTACATTCTCAAGTACAGGATATTTTTTGGACCAGGCCTTGGTCAAACCTGTCGTGATCTTCGTCAGGGTAGTACTTTGGGCTTCTCTGTCATAGCCCTGGATCAGAAACCCTCCGTCGGGTGTGGCAGAAAAGCTCAGTGGGTACTTGATGTCAGGAAATGTAGCCGCAACAGAAGGCTGATCGCCCTGGAGGTCTATTTTCATCAAATAAGTACTTAGGGATACTTCATCCATACATGCCATATAGTAGGCATCGTCTTTTTTGACAATACCGGGCAAAGGATTGACATAAGGCTCATTCAGGGTCAGTTCCCATTCAATATCACCGTTTTCTTTTGTCTTTAATAAATAAATGTTCCAGGTGTCGCGGGCAGCCAGCGCCAGGTAACCACTGTCTGGTACCTGTACGACTGCCAGGGCGTCGATGTCGCCGGAAAAACCGGAATGGTCAAAAATCTTGGTAAAACTCGTTCCGGGCGTGAGTTCTTCGTCTTTGCGGCTGCAAGCCAGGGTTGAAAGCAAAAACAGGAATAGGGCTAACCTTTTCATAGACAGCATATTAGAGAACAATGGGTTTGAAATCTTTGGTCAAAAACTTTAGGGGGAACATCAGGCTGAAAGAGATTTCCAGGTTGTTGAGCTTCAGATCATCCTGCACGTTGCCAAAACCCAGGATTTGTCTGGTTTCCGAATACCGGTTTTTTGTATTGGTTATACTGTTCAATCCTTTTTTATGATGTACATCCAGCGTCATGTTCAGCGTACCCACCCGGTAGGTAAGTCCGCCGCCCAACAGGTAGCCCATCTGGGATTTGACATACAAAGGTGTGATAAAAGTGGCATAAGCAGGCTGGCTGAAAGCAACCTGACCACCCGATGCCCTGTCTATACCGGATTCGGTAACTTCCTTATGAGCGTTGAGCATCAAACCATAGTAGAAACCTGCCTGTACATGGGGTTTGATCTTGCCCTTAGGCACCAGGTAATACCGGGCTACCAGCGGAAATTCCAGGTAAGTAATATGGTGTTCATGGTCATAATTGAGTTCTAATGCGTTTTCCGGGCTTTCCTGGTCCTGCCAGCCAAAGGTATTGGTATAGCCATAGGCATAGTCAAAGTAAAGCCCCGACAAGCTTACGTTGACAGACCGAAAGGGAGAAAAGGCAGTTTTAAGGCCTATTTGTTTTCCGCTGTTTTTGAAACGCTTATGGTATTGCTTTTCAATACCGCCTCCATCCAAACTGTTGACAGAAAACTCAGAATAGGAAACGATGGGATGGGGGTTAGAAAAATTAGCCCCCATTTGCAAACCTACGTACCACTGGGAAGCGCCAAAAGCACCGATCCCAGACTTCTTGAACTTTTGTGCACAGGCCACATGAACCAAGCAGGTGAAACCGGCAACCAATAGAAAGATATGTTTCAAGGCTTTTTTTACCTGCAATAAACAGCGTTCATGCTGAAAAAGCCTTTAGGATATGGCAGGAACCTGTTGCGTGTAAGGAGTGGCAGGTTTATCTAATTTCCTCCGAAAATATCTTTGAGTACTTCGCCTAATTTTCGGCGGCGTTTTTTGCGGCGAGGCTCGCGGGTAGGTGGGCGCTGTTTTCCTGCTTGTTCGGCTACGCGTTCATCTTCCTGCTGCTGGTTTTTATCTTTGTCTTTGGCAAATAATCGCCACAGGAAACCCTTATCTTCTTCCTCATTTCGGTAGAAGGGGCAGTCGAGTCTTTCCCTGATTTCCCGTGAGGGCTCGGGAAAACGGGCGTAGGCTACCTTTTTGAAGAAAGGCTCGTTGTTGACCTGTTTCATAAAAAGTCCCCAGATGGGAAGCGCGGTATTGGCGGCTTGTCCCAGGGTCAGGTTGCGGAAGCGTACCACCCGGTTTTCTGCGCCTACCCACGCCCCTGCCACCAGGGCAGGCGTAGCACCAATGAACCAGCCGTCGGCATGAGCCTGTGTAGTGCCCGTTTTGCCGATGATGTCATTTTGCAAGCCATAGCGGAAGCGTAAGCGTTTAGCTGTGCCGCTGTCAACCACGGTTTTGAGCATCTCAATCATCATATCAGCTGACTGCCGGTCTAATGCTTGCCTTACTTCGGGTTTGTCATAAAAATTAAAGAGCACCTCACCGTCCTGATCATCAATACGGAGCAGATAAGTAGGCTTTACGTGCGTACCATGATTGACCAGGGTGGTGTATACTGACAACATTTCGTACAGTGAAAGATCGGCAGTTCCCAAAGCAATAGAAGGTTCTTCGGGCAGCTTGCTCTCCACGCCCATCCGGTGCGCCAGGTCTATCACCCGGTCTATGCCTGTGCGCATCATCAGTTCTACGGTCACTGTGTTGATAGAACGGGCCAGGGCGCCCTGCATAGAATAAAAGCCTTCATAATCGTCTTCAGAGTTGCCCGGCGACCAGCCTTTGTATTCCTCGTAGGTTTTTTGCTCGTTGGAAATGTATTTGCAGGGGTCTTCGCCATTTTCCAATGCCGCTGCATATACGATAGGCTTAAAGGTAGAACCCACCTGCCGGTGTGCCAGCACATGATCGTACTGAAAATACTTGTGATTGATGCCGCCTACCCAGGCTTTGATATGACCATTGTCGGGACGAACAGCCAAAAAGCCTGCATTCAAAAACATTTGGTAGTAAGCAATAGAGTCCAGAGGCGACATGGTTTTTTCTACCTCTCCATCCCAGGTAAAAAGCGTCATGGGGATAGGCTGGTTGAAGATTTCTTTGATCTCTTCTTCAGTCTTGCCTTCGGCTGCCAGGCTCTTATAGCGTGGGGAACGGCGCATGGCGCGCTCCAGGATGCCGTGCTCCTCGCCCCAGGGTTTGCGGTCTTTCCAATGCTGGAAGAAAGTCTGCTGAAGCTCTTTCATATGATCCTGCACCGCTTTTTCAGCAAACTGTTGGATACGGGCATCCAATGTCGTATAAATTTTTAGCCCGTCGGTGTACAGATTATAATACGAGCCGTCTTCTCTGGGATGTTCCCGGAAATACTGATCCAGTTCATGCCTAAGGTTTTCCCGGAAATAAGGTGCCAGGCCATCGTTGTGTGTTACATAATAATAGTCTATCGTGAGGGGGAGCGCTTGCAGTGAATCTTTAGCTTGCTGGGTCAGACGTCCATAGCGTGCCATTTGGTGCAATACAACATTGCGGCGTACTTTCGCCCGGTCAGGATATAGCCGCGGATTGTAGTAGGTGGTGGCTTTCAGCATTCCAATCAGCACAGCAGCTTCCTCAGGTTCAATGTTGCGGGCAGATTTGTTAAAAAAACGCTTGGTAGCGGCTTCGATGCCAAAAACATTGCCCCCGAAAGGAACCGTGTTCAGGTATAAAGTCAGAATCTCATCTTTGGTATAAAGTTTCTCCAGGCGTTGGGCAACGATGGCTTCTTTGATCTTATTAACAGGCAGGGTCAGCAAACTATACTGTTGCCTGGGAAACAGGTTTTTGGCAAGTTGTTGCGTGAGTGTGCTACCTCCGCCGGAGCTTTCATCCTGCAAAAGGATGCTTTTAACGATCACCCGCGCCAGGCTTCTTTTGTCAACACCATGGTGCTGGTAAAATCGTACATCTTCCGTAGCAATGAGGGCATCTTTGATAAAAGGTGAAATATTTTCGAAGGTAGCGTTCGTGCGGTTTTCAATATAATATTTTCCTATCAGCACACTATCATAGGAATACACTTCAGAAGCGTTGAAGTTATCAATATTCCTAAGGGCTTCCTGGTTGGGCAGTTTGCCAAACATGCCTTCCCGCACGGAAAAGAACAACAGGATGGCAAAAGCAACACCAGCAACCAAGATGATAGCTGCCATTCTCAGCAGCCCTTTCCAACTCAGGCGATGCTTAATATATCTAAAAAGAGAATGAATACCTTGTACAATCTTATCAAAAACAACCACAAACGAAAAGTTTAATACATACTTGAGCTATGCAATGTTAACGATTTCGCTTAGGAAAACATGTGGATGCCGCACAAAATTCATGTATAAGTGGATGAAAAGCTATGGTATGTCAGCATAACGCAAAACAACACCGGCTTTCTGTAGATCGCGCCAGTAGCCAGGATACGATTTTTTGACCACATCGGGTTCTTCTATGACCAGGTTTGTCCGGGTCGCTAAGGGCGCTAATGCCATAGCCATACGATGGTCTTCGTAGGTTTTAAAAAATAAAGAGGATGGGTATGAGAAATTCTGGGTAGGCAGCAGCTCCCAGTGCAATTTTTCCCGAAGTGTAGCGCCTATTTTAGCCAATTCCTGCTGCAAAGCAGCAATGCGGTCTGTTTCTTTGATCCGCAAGCTTTCCAGTCCGCTCATCGCGCAGGGGATGCCTTTAGCCGCGCAGACAACCGCAACCGTCTGCGCCAGATCGGGGCAGTGACTGAAATCACACTGAAAAGTATCCACAGCCTCTTTTTTGGTGAGCAACACGCCATCTGTTTCAAAGGCCGAAGCCACTCCTAATTGATCCATGATGTCTACCACAACCCTGTCGCCCTGGAAAGAATCTTTCCGTAAGCCTGTGAGCTTTACCTGCGCCGCTGCTGCCAGTGCCACCAGGCTGTACCAATAGCTGGCACCCGACCAGTCCGCTTCAATCGTATATTCACCGGCACGGTAAGGCTGAGGAGCGATATGGATATGCTGGTCTTTCCATTGGTAATCCACCCCAAAATGCTGCATCAAAGCCAGCGTCATTTCAATATAAGGGCGGCTGCCAATCTTGCCGGTCAGTTCGAGAGTAAGCCCCTGGGGCAGGGTAGGGGCAATCATCAGCAAGGCTGAAATGTACTGACTGCTCACATCTCCTCTGACCTGTATATGGGCTTGCTGCTGCCCGGCAGAAAAACCATGTACTTGCACAGGCGGGTAGCCTTCCTGCCGAAGATAGCTGATCTGCGCACCCAACTCCCGTAATGCGTCCACCAGTATGCTGACCGGACGCTGATGCATCCGTGCCGTGCCTTGCAGTATGCTGTTCGGTCTTTTTACAGCACAAAAAGCCAGCAGAAAGCGCATGGTCGTGCCCGCGTCCAGCACATCTAAGGTCTGCTGCTGGGAAGCCAGCAGCTTTTGCATGGTCTGCGTGTCGCGCGCCTCCGACAGGTTGTGGAGCGCAATGTCTTCGCCGGAGAGCGCTTGCATGATCAATGCCCGGTTGCTTTCGCTTTTGGAAGAGGTAAGGTCAATGACCTGCGAAACGGGTGTGGTAAGCTGGCTGAGGATAACCTGGTTTGGCACAGATAAAGATTGTTTAAAGATAAGATTGTTCAGAGTATCGGACGAATATGCATATAAAAAGTTTTTATCGCCAGATGACCGAAAGGTATTGTAAATTTTTTTTGTAGATTCGCATCGTTCAATCTATTTTTTCATTTAAACACGACCAAACATGGACAATACAGGTAAAACCATCGCAGCACTCATAGCCGGTGCCGTTGCCGGAGCGCTGACAGGGCTTTTTCTTGCACCTGAAAGTGGCGACAAGACCAGAAAGAAACTCAACAAAACAGCCAACGACATATTATATGATCTGGAAGATGCCTGGGAATCCAGCGCAGAAAAGATTAAAGAACTGGCCGATGAGGCTGTCGCTGAAATTGAGAAGTACAGCAAAAAGTTAGGCGATCAATAAACTCCCCGTTACAGCATGATACAAAGGGTAGTGGCTACGGCGCTACCCTTTTTTTGTATCGTAATAAAGCCTGCTGTATGTCAGCCACTGTCACAGGAATATCGTAGACTGCCTGACCGATGCGCTCCAGCAAAGTACAACGGATGCTGTTGTTCTCGTTCTTTTTGTCCTGCAAAGCCATGCCCGCTATGGTCTCCAGCGCATCTTCCTCCAGATCAAGCTTTCCGAAAGTCTGGAATATTAATTCTTCGATGCGGCGGACGTCTTCCGAAGGCAGATGCGTATATTGCGCTGAGAGATAGCTTTCGCAGATCATGCCT
Source organism: Cytophagales bacterium (assembly GCA_038232695.1). GTDB lineage: Bacteria > Bacteroidota > Bacteroidia > Cytophagales > Cyclobacteriaceae > JAJNNC01. The sequence goes on along the minus strand of JBBSNI010000007.1, from coordinate 3,272 downwards.
GCAGCAACAGCTTCCCCGTGCAGCCAAGGCTGAGTGCTGTCCAGGTAAAAGCTTTCTATGGCATGACCGATGGTATGCCCGAAGTTGAGAATTTTGCGCAGACCGCTTTCTTTAAAGTCCTGGGCGACCACCTCTGATTTGATGTCCACCGAATGGCGGATATGGGCAGTCCAGTCTTGCTGTTCAAAAGGATGGGCTTCAAGCTTCTGCCAATAGACTGCATCGGCGATCAGGCTGTGTTTGATTACCTCGGCAAAACCGGAGCGTAGCTCTCTTTCCGGCAAAGTTTTCAAGAATTCCGGGTCAATAACGACCTGCAAAGGTTCCTGGAAGACGCCAATATGATTTTTGTATCCCTCGAAGTCTATACCCAATTTGCCGCCCACCGAAGCATCCACCTGGGCCAGCAGCGTGGTAGGCAGATTGACAAACCGTATACCCCGTTTGTAAGTAGCTGCACAAAAACCGCCCATATCTCCAATGACGCCCCCGCCAAGGTTGATCAGCAACGCCTTGCGGTCAAAACCTTTCTGCGTGAGCCAATCCCAGATTTGCGTACAGGTAGTCAGATTTTTATACGCTTCGCCGCTACGGATTTCGTAGAGCGTATGCACCGGAAGCATAGCACGAACCAGTGGATAGCAATCCCGCCCCGTGTTTTCATCTACCAGCACCCCTACCTGGCTAAACCCATCCCTGTCAAACAGTGCCAGGAGGCTTTCCTGTATGTCTTCGGTAATCATCACATTCGGTGCAGGCATAGGAGTGTGTAATGGCTAAAAAATGAACTAAGATCAAAAGGCTGGAAGACGGAAGACCGAAGTTTAGCTTTCACTTCCGTCTTCCGACTTCGGTCTTCTCACTTCAGTCTTCCCAATCAGGAATCTACCCGCAATCCCGACTCCATTTCTTTATTATCTTTGATGCCGTCCATCACTTCGGTTTGTTTCCTGATAGACTCTACATGCAGCAGGTTGAAAAGCTCTACGATGAATTTTTCGTGAATATTCAGAGATTTAGCCCAGTCTTTTCTTGTTTTGAACACTTCGTTCCAACGGTCAAGCTGGAAAGCCGCCACGTTGTTTTTCTTTTTCCAAACACCAATCTGCGCCACCAGGTCCATGCGGCTTGCCAGTATCTCTATCATCTCACGGTCGGCATGGTCAATTTGTGTACGCAAATCTTCCAGGTGGGTGATGTACTCTATATCTTCCGAAGAAGAATTTCTGATCTGTAAATTTTTGATCAGCGTACCCAGTGCCTCGGGGGTGATCTGCTGGCTGGCATCGCTCCAGGCCTTTTCCGGGTCAAGGTGCGTTTCTATGATCAGGCCGTCGAAGTTCAGGTCAAGCGCTACCTGGGCGATTTCTGATACCATATCTCGCTTGCCGGTGATATGGCTGGGGTCGCAGATCATGGGCATGTCCGGGAACTGGCGTTTAAGCTCAATAGGGATTTGCCACATGGGAATGTTGCGGAAGCGTGTTTTCTGATAAGTAGAAAAACCACGGTGGATGGCACCAAGCTTGGTCACGCCTGCCTGGTACAACCGCTCAAAAGCACCCATCCACAAGGCCAGATCCGGGTTGATCGGATTTTTGACCAGCACCGGCACATCATACCCCCGTAAGGCATCGGCGATCTCCTGGACAATAAACGGGCTGACCGTACTGCGTGCGCCAACCCAGAGTACATCCACACCGTAGTGCAAGGCTTCTTCTACGTGCATCGCATTGGCTACTTCTACAGCAAACTGTACATCCAACTCTTTTTTGATGTCCTGTATCCACTGCAAAGCCGGCTGCCCGATGCCCTCAAAAGCGTTGGGGCGCGTACGTGGCTTCCAGACACCGGCCCGGATGAGCGACACGCCCTGCGCCTTGATGGCTTTGGCGGTCTCGAAAAGCTGCTCTTCCGTCTCAGCGCTGCAAGGTCCAGCAATGATCAGCGGATGACCAGTGTTCATATTCCAATCTTGTACATTCTTAATTTTCATAGAGCAAAACATTTATGACTATTGAAGGTGTTAAAGTGCGAAGGTGTTAAAGTATTCAACCGGTCAGCCCACAGCAACGTTTTGACATTAACATATTAACATATTAACATATTAACATATTAACATATTAACATATTAACATATTAACATATTAACATATTAACACATTAACATCAAAACACCGTTCCCATGGCTTCATCCGAAAACCAGAAAATAGCCGAGCTTACCGATGTTTCTTTTGACAACACCGCCATTGCCTTTTCTTATCAATCTGATGAGGAACTGCAAGAAAAGTATTGGCTATTTGCAGCGATGAATGCGCCGGTGCTGACAAAAGTAGGGACAAATTTGGTAAAACTTGCCCTTAAATTAAAATTGCCTGTGCGTGGTGTAGTAAAAAAAACGATTTTCAAGCAGTTTGTCGGCGGAGAAACTATAGAAGATTGTATGCCTGTGATTGAAAAGCTGGCTGAATATCACATCAAAACCATACTAGACTATTCGGTAGAAGGAGAAAAAACAGAAGAAGGATTTACACAAACCACCCGGGAAACCTTAGCCACCATCGAAAAAGCCAAAAGTCTGGGGCTCCCTTTTGCTGTCTTTAAAGTGACGGGTATCGCCAGTGCGACATTGCTGGAAAAAGTGCAGTCCGGAGAAAGCCTAAGCAGCGAAGAAGCAAAAGCTGTTGAACGGGTGCAGGAGCGGATGGATACCCTGTGCGAGGCTGCCCACGACGCCGGTATCGGGATTTTTATCGACGGGGAGGAAAGCTGGATGCAGGATGCCATCGACGATCTGGCGGATGCTATGATGGAAAAATACAACCGGGAGCGCGCGGTCGTTTACAACACTTACCAGATGTACCGCCGTGATATGCTGGCCAACTTAAAAAAAGCTTTTCAGCGGGCAGCTACTTATCAGTATTACCTGGGTGCCAAGCTGGTCCGGGGCGCTTATATGGAAAAAGAACGCCGCGAAGCCCGGCAAAACAAATACGAAAGCCCTATAAACCTCACCAAACAAGCCTCCGACGATTTGTATAATGAGGCCCTAAAATTCAGTGTGGCGCATATCGTCCGCATGGCCATTTGTGCCGGCACCCACAACGAAGACAGTTCTTACCTGCTTCTGGAGCTAATGCAGCAAAACAACCTGCAACCCAACGATGAGCGCATCTGGTTTGCCCAGCTGTATGGCATGAGCGATAACCTTTCCTATAACTTAGCCAATGCCGGCTATAATGTTGCCAAATATGTACCGTATGGGCCGGTTG
>JBBSNI010000006.1:0-33531 GCA_038232695.1 Cytophagales bacterium | reverse complement strand
CCGCGAACTCATGCTCACCGGCAAGCGGTTCGACAGCCAGGAAGCTGCCCGCAAAGGGCTGGTCAATCAATCCTTTCAGGCTGAGGCGTTGGAAGATTTTGTCAGCAGTATCACCGCAGAGTTGCACACCAGCGGACCGCTGGCCATGGCCAGTTGCAAGGAACTAATCTTTAACATTACCAAAAGCCAGAATTTCAACGAAACCATAGACTATACCGCCCGCATGATCGCCGATGCCCGCGCCTCCGAAGAAGGGCAGGAAGGTATGTCCGCCTTTTTGGAAAAACGTAAGCCTAACTGGGTAGAGAATAAGATCATGCAAAACAGGCTTTGAGCAGTGATCAATTTAAATGAAACGTTGTAAATTAGAAAAAATAACTTCAATACATTTAATGATGGGTACAATTAAAAAATCAAAGAGGACTGTCAGCAAAACACCAACTATCACACCAGCTACAACAAAAGACAAAGATAAAGCTTTACAGGATGTGATCGGTATATGGCAAGACAGAAAGGAAACGGAGGATACAAAAGCATTCCGAAGAAAATCATGTTCCAAAAAATATTAATTGCCAACCGGGGAGAGATTGCCGTCCGCATTATGGATACAGCGCAGGAAATGGGCATCCGGACGGTGGCCGTCTATGCGGCGGTGGAAAAAGACGCCCTGCATGTACAGATGGCAGACGAAGCTTATTGCTTGGGGCAGGAATCGCTGGCGGAGACTTATTTGAACGTAGACAACATCATAGCGGCTGCCCAGAAGAGCAGGAGCCAGGCGATCCATCCGGGCTACGGCTTTCTGTCGGAAAGTCCGGCACTGGTCAAAGCCTGCGAGGAAAACAACATTACTTTTATCGGACCGTCTTCGGAAGTGATCCGGCTGATGGGCAACAAGATTGAAGCCCGCCGATTCGTCAAAAGCACCGGCGTACCCGTGTTGGAAGGCATTACCGGAAGCAAAGAAGACATCCTCCACCAAAGCGATACGCTAGAATATCCTGTCTTGGTCAAGGCAGCCGCCGGTGGGGGCGGTAAAGGGATGCGCATTGTGCAACAAGCCAGCCAGCTTTCCGAAGCCCTGGAAGCCACCAGCCGGGAAGCTGCCTCCTACTTTGGCGACGGCACGGTGTACGTAGAAAAGTACCTGGACGCACCCCGCCATATTGAGTTTCAGTTGCTGGCCGACCAGCATGGCCATGTGGTGCATCTCTTCGAGCGGGAATGCTCCGTGCAGCGGCGTTACCAGAAGATCATCGAGGAAGCGCCCTCGCCTACGCTGGACGAGTCGCTGAGAAAAGAGATGGGCGCTGCCGCCGTCAGGATCGGCCAGGAGATCGGCTATACCAGCGCCGGTACAATTGAGTTTCTGTTAGACCGCGACAAGCACTTTTACTTCCTGGAAATGAATACCCGCATCCAGGTAGAGCACCCGGTGACAGAGATGACCACCGACGTAGATATTGTGGAAGCGCAAATCCGCATTGCCGCCGGAGAGCCGCTGTCTTTTTTGCAGGAAGATTTGCAGCAACAGGGGCACGCCATCGAGTGTCGCGTGTATGCCGAGTCACCCGAAAACCAATTCATGCCTTCTCCCGGTTTGATCCGGTATTATCACGCGCCTCAGACACCCGGCATCCGCCTGGACACTGCCCTTACCGGACCTGCCACGGTCGACAGCCGTTACGATCCTATGATCGGCAAACTGGTGGCGTATGCGCAAAACCGGAAAGAAGCGATCCGCAAAGCGGTGGATGCGCTGAAGCAATATGTCATTCATGGCATTGACACCAACATAGCGTTTTTGATCCATTTGTTGCAAACCGAGGCTTTCCAAAACAATGAAATCTCTACCAAATACTGTGACCAGCAGGCAGAAAGCCTCATACAAGCAATGGCACAGGAAAAGCAAAAGCTGCCGCTCCTGCCGGTCATTGTCAGTGGACTGCTCTTTGATCATAAAATGCCTAACGCTTCCCAAAACGCTTCTGTCTGGCAGCAGATCGGTTTCTGGCGCTTGCTGCCAGTGATTGACTTTTCTGTAGACGGAGAGACGAAACAGGCAGCGATTAGAAAGCTTTCAGAAAACCATTTTTCCCTGGACTACCAGGACAAAACCTCACAGATAATTATAAAAGATAAAGACCGGAACCACTATCATTTTACCATTGACGGGCAAAGCTTCACCAGCTTTGTATCCGACAATGAAGACGGTAGCCTCAATATTTCTTATGAAGGCTTTACGTTACATTTTAAAAGAAACGATAGCCTGGGTCAGGGCGATTTGTCTGTAGCTGCATCGCAGGAAGCTGCTTCGGACCATCAGATCGTCTCGCCCATGCCCGGCAAAGTCATTCAACTCAACGCCCGGCCGGGGCAGGAAGTCAAAAAAGGCGATACGCTGCTCATCGTAGAAGCCATGAAAATGGAAAACAGCCTGCTGGCACCCCGCGACGGCAAGATCAAAGAAGTCCGCGTAGCCGAGCAAGAGATGGTAGAACGCAATAAACCACTTATTTTGTTAGAAGAACTGAGGGATTGAGGGATTGAAGATCTGAAGAATTGAAAGGCTGCTTGAGTAGTAATCGGCACGAATCATCATAGTTAATCAAAAAATCATTTAATCATAGTCAAGAAATTATGTACACTACGGAACATCACGAGCTTTTACGTAGCTCCGTACGGGATTTTGCAGAGAAAGAGATCAAACCCGTAGCCAGAGAACTGGACAGCAAAGAACAATTTTCAATAAGCCTGACCCGCAAGATGGGAGAGATGGGGCTTTTCGGCATGGCCGTGCCCGAAGCTTACGGCGGACAGGGCATGGATTATCTTTCCTACATTATCGCCGTAGAGGAAGTGGCGCGCATAGACGGCTCGCAGGCTGCCACCTTGGCCTCACATAACTCCCTGGGCATCGGCCCGATCAACGCCTTTGGTACCGAGGCACAGAAGAAAAAGTATCTGCCCGCCCTGTGTACCGGCGAAGGGCTGTGGGCTTTCGGACTCACCGAGCCGGAAGCAGGCTCCGACTCCCGCGGCACCAAAACGACGGCAAAGCTAAAAGACGGTAAGTGGATCATCAATGGCTCCAAGATTTTTATCACCAACGGCGCGACCGAGATCACCCGCGGCGTGACGGTACAGGCAGTCACGGGAGAGACAGAGGGCAAAAAAGAATTCTCTACCATCATCGTAGAACAGGGTACACCCGGCTTTGAAGCCACTGAAATGCACGGCAAGCTTTCCTGGCGGGCTTCCAACACCTCACAACTGTTTTTTGACAACTGCCAGGTGCCGGAAGGCAATCTGTTGGGAGAAAGGGGCAAAGGCTCCAAAATGATGCTGCAAACCCTGGACAGTGGGCGCCTTTCTATCGCGGCGATGGGCTTGGGACATGCGCAGGGCGCTTTTGACCTGGCGCTGCAATATGCCCAGGAAAGAAAACAGTTTGGCAAGCCGCTGACCAAGTTTCAGGCCATCGCCTTCAAACTGGCCGATATGGCTACCAAGATAGAGCTTGCCCGTAATCTGCTCTACAAAGCCTGCTGGCTGAAAGACAATGGCAAGCCCTTTGCCAAAGAAGCGGCCATGTCGAAGCTCTACTGCTCGGAGATGGCTAAAGAGGTGGTAGACGAAGCCGTACAAATCCACGGCGGCTACGGGCTGATGGAGGAATACGACATCGCCCGCCACTACCGCGACCAGCGTATCTTACAGATTGGAGAAGGTACTTCCGAAATCCAGAGGATCGTAATCTCAAGGCATATCGGGTGTTGATGTGTTAAGGTAATTGGTTGGTTTTTAAACTTCTTTAAAAACTGTCCCTACTTCACATCTTTTGTTCTCAATATCCAATAATTCAGAAAGGTAAATAAACCCAGGTAGATCAAGACGACTACAATATCCTTGAGTGCTACGTAATCCTGAATTTCTCTGAAAAGATACTTTCCAAACGGTATAACGATCAGGTTGTTGATGGCATGAATGGGAAAGTACTGATGCAAGGTATACTCCCGGTGGTACGTCTCGGCGAGCAGCAAAGTGCCAATTGGTTCAATGAACAAAGTATAGAACGCTAGTAGCACAATGGCAAAGCCTGTCCTTTTGACCAGTATTGCCACCAGCAGCGCAAAAACCAGGAAAGTGAGAACATCCAGGAAATAAGCGCCCAAAAAACCGGCATGGTCAAACATGACATCCAGACCCTGCACGGGTGAATAAACCCAGCCCAGTACCAAGCCTAAAACAAGTATAAAAAGGGTGTTGAGTACGGCTAGCAGCACAATGACCAACAACTTGGCACTGATAAACTCTACTTTCGTCATACCGTCTATGATGTTCTGCCGGACCGTCTTGTATTCGTACTCGTTGGTCATGGAAATGACGACGATGAATCCCAGAAAGATTTTAAAAAAAGTAGCCAGATAAGTCACGTTCTGCCAGAGGTCGCTGAAATCATAAAAGGGAATCAGAGAAGGGTCTATCTCTCCAAACTTAGCGCCTTTACTGGCAATAAATTGCAAATACAGCATCACACTGGAACATACCAGGCCAAGGACTACAAAGTACAAAACCAGTAGTATCCAGAAAGGACGGTAGCTTTTGAGCTTCAGCCATTCAATCGTGAGTAGTCTGCGCATCGGAGGTCGCTAAGAGTTCTAAGAATTGTTTCTCCAGGCTTTTGGTTTGCTGCGCCAGGTGCGAAACGACTACGCCTTGCGTTACCAAAAACTGGTTTAAATCCAGCCCGGATTTGTCCGGGGAGAGCTTTACCTTCAGCACGCCGTTTTCCCTTAGTATATTTTCTACATACGGAAACCGGGGCAGCAGTTGCTCCAACCGCTCCATATCCGCGGCCGCCACTTCTACGGTATCCGTGCCTGAGAGCGCTTCCCGGACGCCGCCTGTGTAGATGAGTTTACCTTTTCGCAGGACGGCAAAGTGCGTACAGACTTTTTGTACCTCATCTAACAAGTGGCTGGCCAAAATAATGGTTTTTCCCTGCTGCGCAATATGGATAATTAGTTCACGGATTTCGGCGATGCCCTGCGGGTCTAAGCCGTTGGTCGGTTCGTCCAAAATCAGCACCGTTGGGTCAGAGAGCAGGGCAGAGGCGATAGCCAGGCGTTGTTTCATGCCCAACGAATAGGTTTTGAAAGCATCATCTTTGCGCTCCTGCAAGCCTACCCATTGCAGCACTTCGCCAATACGGTCGTAGGCGACCCCTTTGATCTGCGCTACAATTTTCAGGTTTTCCTGTGCCGACAGGTAAGGGTAAAAGATGGGCGTTTCCAAAATAGCGCCTATCTTCTTCCGGCTGGCCGGCGAGGCAGGCTTTCCAAACCAGGTGTACGTACCGCTGTCTTCTCTAACCACACCAAGCACCATGCCGAGCGTGGTGGTCTTGCCGCTGCCATTGGGTCCCAGGATGCCGAATACAGTGCCTGCCTGCACCTCCAGCGACAGGTCAGCAACCGCCTGTACTTTGCCGTACTTCTTGTAGAGATGCTGTATGGAAAGCACAGCGCTCATGGCTCTTCTGTTTGCTGGCGGGGTTGATCATTTCCGCGTTTTTGCTCTGCGGTGGTGTTTATCAACTGAGTGAACTTTCCAAAGTTAAAGTCACTTTGCATGAGCCTCAGCAAAGCAGGCATGTCTACAAAGCCTTCCATCTCTATGAGTGTCAGCGATTGTGGACTGTCAATAAATCCGATGATGCCCTCCGGGACGTTGCCGTTGCCCAGCGCGTATAGGCGAATGGTTCTTTGCTTTTCATCCAGCGACAACAGTTCCTGGTAGTTTTCCCGGCGAATATTTTGCTGAAATTGCTGTATGTTTTTCTTATCCAGGGTGTTTTCCGCCTTGCTGAAGGAAAGCACCTGCAAAGCATCCAGGTGCCTGACCAGCGCATAATAATCAGGGTTTTTATCCACGTTGATCATCCGCAGGGTGCTTGGGTAAAAATATAAGTTCTGCTGCGTTTTATGTTGTTCCCTGAAGCGGTCGACAGTGGGGCTTTGGGCAATGGCCTGGCTGGTCAGCAATAAACAAAAGAAAATGAGAGGTTTCATAGATAGTAGGTTGGCGTGTGTAAAGATTCTATCCTTTATGCGCTGTTGTTTTAGAAAAAACGGCTGCACATATAAGGATAGAAAAATAATGATGTTAGGGTTTCTTTTTGGTTTTTTCTTTGTCCTGCTTGTCAATATTGTCCAGGTATTCCATACCTTTCACTTTCATGCCTTTGGAAAGCTTGGAGATCTGTTTCAAGTCAATTTCTCCGTACAGGTCTATGGCTACGAACTTGTTCAGACCGCCCACCAGCATCAGCAGTTCGCTGATCTTGCCGCCATTTTCTTTGATCATAAAGAGTACATCTTCTTTGCCATCGCGCACCGACATCAGCTCCTCGAACTTGCTGTTGCGGATACTTTTGGTGGCTTCCTGGTAATATTTCTGTGCATTATCGACACTATCAGAGGCCAGTATTTTTAGCCCTTCCAGTTTGCTGATCGCTTCTGCCAGTTCTTTGGTTTCAGGGTCTTCCGGCTCAAACTCGGTGAACAGACTGAACATTTTCCGGCTGATAGAGACTTTGGTAAAAGCCTCATTGTCTGCATATTTATCAAAAAGCGAACTGATGGCAGCGTCCTGCGCATTAACCTGAAAAGCCATCAGGTCTGCGATAAAGATAATAAGGATTAATTTTTTCATTGTTTTTCGGTTTTAATGGTTTCTTGTGCTTCACTGAATGCTTCTAATTCTTCTAAATGTTGTGTCCCCTCGTTCATCAGGCTGGAGACCAGCAGCAGCGCCTGCCGCGTTTGCTCGTAAGCCTGTTGCGGGTCCTGGTAAGTGTCTTGCGTCGTTTCGGTTTGCTCAGCCACCGGCAGTTCCCGGTCTGCCTGGTTCAGCCATAGCAGACCTGCTGTCAGAAAGATGAGCAGGATCGCGGCAATTTTCAGCCACAACTGCCCATGCAATGGCTGCCGTTGTGGCAACATCCGTTGTGGTAAGCTTCGAACCTTAGCGGGTTCCACCTGACTGATTTTTTGCAGCACCTGATCGTCAAAATCCTTATCAGGCACCTCTATCTGGTGGTCAGCCTCAAACTGGCAGAATAAAGCGGCTACTCCTTTCAGCCGGGCAGGCACTTCATTTTCGCGGAAATATTGGGTCAGCATTTGTTCTTCTTCCAGAGAAGTATTGCCGTTCCAGTATTTTTCCAGCAATTCATTGATCTTTTGTAATTCCATATGCATCGATGCTTATCAATTGTTTTTTTAATGTTTGCCGCGCCCGGAACAGGTTTACTTTTACCTGGTTTACGTCTATTGCCAGCAAGTCGCTAATCTCCTGGTAGCTGTAGCCTTCTACATCCCGTAGTTGCAGCACCTGCTGTTGCTTCTCAGGCAGGCGCTGAAGCAACTTCTGGATGTGAGCCAGCATATCGTTGTTTTCTGTACAGCTATAAGGCGTTTCGGCAGTGCTGATGTACTGGTCATTATCTTCCAACGCACGGCTCCGGCTATAATGCCCGGACTTGAGTTTATTGAGTGAAAGGTTCCTGACGAGCCGCATACACCAGGCTTCTATGTTTTGGTAGCTGATCTCGTCCCGCTGATTCCAGACTTTGATCAGCACTTCCTGTACCACATCCTGGGCTTCGTCTTCGTTGCCTAAGAAGCGAAGGGCAAAACGGTAGAGCTTGTTTTTTACCGGTAAAACGCTATGTTTGAACTCTTCTAAAACCATTTCAGGGGTAAGACAACTGGGTCTGGCAAAAGTTACAGGGGGGTATAAAAATATTTTCTGCCGGAAAACTCTTTTCCTGTAGGGAAGTCATAAAGGTAACAACAAAACCCAACAGACGATGCTATGGATATTTTACAAGAACCTTTCTACCAGCGCAGCGATGTAGTGCAGATCAGCCGGGAACTGTTAGGGAAATATCTTTTTACGGATATTGATGGCGAACGGGCGGGCGGTATGATCGTAGAGACGGAAGCTTATGCGCATGTCAACGACCGGGCGTGTCATTCACATCTGAACAGGCAAACTACCCGTACTGAAGTGATGTACCAGCCGGGCGGTGTGGCTTATGTTTACAAAGTATACGGGTTTCATCATCTCTTTAATATCATCACCAACGTAGCAGGCAAAGCCGATGCGGTACTGATACGCGCCATAGAACCTGTTGATAATACAGAAATTATGCAGGCCAGACGCCAGTTGCTCGTGCCCTCACCCAAACTCACCGCAGGGCCGGGGATGCTGACGCAGGCGTTAGGCATCACCAAAAAACACTACGGCATCCCACTGACTACCGGCGAACAGATTTGGATAGAAGACCGCCAAACCACAATTCCTACTGAGGAGATCGTCGCCAGCCCCCGCGTAGGCATAGCCTATGCCGGAGAAGATGCGCTCCTGCCTTGGCGTTTTCGCCTGAAAGGAAGCCGGTGGACCAGCAAAGCGAAGTAAAATCAATTTGATACAATGAAAAAATTTATGGGTACATTAGCCTTTCAGTGATTCAGCGGTTCGCCGCGCAATTCTTCAACCCTTCAGTTCTTATGAAAAAGATCCTTTGCCCTGTTGATTTCTCTGAAAATTCTCTCAATGCCATAGAGTTTGCCGTCCGTATCGGCGAAGCGCACCAGGCTGAACTTACGTTGCTGCATGTTTTTACCGAAAAAGAGTTTGGAGAAGCCCTTTCCAAAGGGTTGCTGGCGAAGCGTTACCGGCGTACAGAGATTGACAACCTGGTGCAGTATGCAGAAGAGTTGCTCCAAAGCCTGACACATGAGGTCAACCATATGAGCAAGGGCAGGGGGCTCGTACATTGTTATTACCATTTTTCTTATGGGTCTTTGGAAAAATACATCACCCGTTATGCCCAGGAGCAGGCTTACTCCCTGATCGTGATGGGAACAGGCGGCATCAAAGATGTTTTTGAAGAATATGCCGGAAGCCACGCCATCAAGACGGTGGAGCGTGCGCCTTGTCCGGTACTCTGTATTCCCGAAAAAGTAACCTACGCCCCCTTTGCTGAAGTAGTTTACGCTACCAACTACCAGGAAGAAGATGACCAGGCCTTACAACAGCTTGTTGAAGTGATAAAACCTTTTAACGGAGCCATTAAAGCGCTGCATGTGTATGCGGCGGAAAGCAACATAGAAGAAGCCATGTACAGGGATTTTGCCACCCAGGCTAAAGCGCATATCAGCTATGAAAACATAACGTTCAGCCATCTGAAGTTTAAGGACCCAGCGCATGGCATCGACCGGTATGCTATAGACCAAAAGGCAAACCTTGTTGCGCTCTATGGCAAAAAAAGAAGTCTGTTTGAGAAAATTTTTTTGGAAGGAACCACCAAAAATGTGGCGTATATGGCTACCTATCCTGTGCTGGTGTTAAAAACTCCCTAACCTTCCTGATCTCAGCCGAAAGCCTGTCAACGACAGTCAGGTAAAACGGTTTTTATCTTCTAAAGTGAAAATCACTGTTTCCTGAAGAAGAATGTAGCACATTCTTGATCTCATCCTGCATATACTCATCCTCATAGCGCGTCAGGCTATCTTCCAAAGGGTTTTTTATTTGGGCTGCTGTTTTCCGGCATAGAATAGCCAGCAGTATATGGGCAAACACCGGCAGAAAACACCCCAAGGTGAACCATAACCAGAATGACCTGCCATGACAATAAGCAAAATACCCGGTCACACCGGGGACAGCCAGAAAAAATGCTCCTACAAAAAAGGCAATGTCAATCAGCATAAAAATTAAGGCTCAGGATGTACTGGTAAAAACTAAGGTAGCCGGTAAATAATTCTGTAAGGTGTATGAAAATGCTGACAGAATAGAAAAATAGACACAAAATTGCAAATACAACTATAACTTTTCCAATGCGATCCGATTTTGAGTTGCCATCATTATAAGATAAAATATAAGTTTTTTCCGTAAAAAAGGATTAAAAATATAAATATTCAATCAGTTAATTTAAACAAATAAGGGTTAGCTGTTCAAGTAATGAATCGTATTTTTTGTGTTTTTTTAATATCACGGAACCGTGAATATTTGTGTCATACTATTTTTTGAACCAAATATATATACCATGACAACAAAACTAAAACTCATCGGACTCATGCTGTTCTTATCAGTAGCAGCACACGCACAGGAATACAAATACCATCCGATCTTCATCTACAATTTCAGCAAATACATCGAGTGGCCAACAACAGGTACCGGTGATTTTGTGATCGGAGTCGTAGGCAACAATAGCGCTTACCAGGAAATGGTCAATATCTCGGAAAAAAAGAAGACTATCAAAAACAGAAACCTGGTGATCAAAAAATGCAGTTCGCTGGATGATACACAAGGATGCGCTATTGTTTTTGTCACCAAATCAAAAAACATTTCTGTAGAAGACATCCAGAAACTCAGCCATCTAGGCATTTTAGTGATCACAGAACACGCCAACATGGCGGAAAAAGGCTCTCATATCAACTTCATTGCGACCCAGGATTCAAAGATCGGGTTCGAACTCAATGCGACCACAGCGCAGCAGGCTGGCCTGAAAGTATCCAGCTCGCTGGCAGGTTTGGCAGCAAAGACTTTCTGACAGATGTAGTTTTTACTTTGTGGTTTGAGTTAAAGGCTTCGGCGAAGGATGTAAATCTTATTGCTGAAGCTTTTCTCGTTTTATACTCCCCTGTAGCCGTCTGTCTTTATTCCTCTGCCAGGTCGCGCAGCTTGAGTACCAGGTCGGTTTTCGTTTTGTAGAGCTTTTCTTCCAGCCCCACCGGGTAGCTGTGCGGATTGACAAACCGCTTCACGCCGGCTGGTAACTTTGCCAGGCTTTGAATGGTCGTCTCTCGCAGGGTATGCATATCAGGAGAGGTATATACCTGCTTACCCTCTCTGAATACAGGAACCAGTAGTTCCTCATGCGCCAAGCCATCCGGTTTGATCATTTTCCGCCGCATCGGATCCATGGGATCAATAATTTTATGCTTGTTGCCCAATGGCGTTTGTGTATCATAGAGCATATCGGCCATCAGGCTTGCTTCTCCATTTTCATGGGTATAAAAACGCCGGACTTGCTGTATGCCGGGGTTGTTGATTTTTAATGCTTGTTCGGAAAGTTTGATCTTATAGTCCCACCCACCCTTAGCATTCCGGATCGCCGACATTTTGTATACCGCTCCCAGGGCCGGTTGGTCATACGCCGTCACCAGCCGGGTGCCGATGCCCCAGACATCAATGCGCGCTTCCTGTATCCTTAGACTAGTAATGATGTTTTCGTCCAGGTCGTTGCTGGCCACAATTTTTGTATCTTCAAAGCCAGCCTCATCCAGCATCTTACGCGCCTGGATGCTGAAATAAGCGAGGTCACCGGAATCGATGCGGATGCCGATCAGTTTCTTGCCTTCTTTTGCCAGCATTTTGCCTGCTTCAATGGCATGTTTCACCCCTTCCAGGGTGTTGTAAGTGTCCACCAGCAGAATACAGTTATTGGGCATGGCCTTAGCATACGCTTTAAAGGCCGTCAGTTCGTCCTCAAAAGCCATCACCCAACTGTGGGCGTGGGTGCCGCTGACAGGAATACCAAAATATTTGCCCGCCAGCACATTAGACGTAGAGGTACAACCGCCAACGTAAGCGGCACGGCTGGCTGCCAGCGCTCCATCGATACCATGCGCCCGCCGCAGACCAAACTCCAGCACAGGCTCTCCCTTAGCGGCAATATAAATACGGGCAGCCTTGGTAGCAACCAGCGTCTGGAAGTTGATAATATTCAACAGAGGAGATTCCATAAGCTGGCATTGCAGAATAGGACCCTGCACCCGGATGAGCGGTTCGTGTGGAAAGACCGCTTTGCCTTCCGGAATGGCATCTACCTGGCAACCAAAATCAAGGTGTTGGAGATATTCCAGAAAAGCGTCTTCAAAAAGGGGTTGTCCGTCGTTGCCCTGGATCGTAGCCAGGTAAGCTACATCTTCTTCCGTAAACCGGAAGTTATTGATAAATTCTATGGCATATTCCAACCCGCAATGGATAGCAAAGCCGCCATTGAAGGGATTTTTTCGGAAGAAAAGATGAAAAACGCTTTCTTTTTCTGCAATGCCTGCCTTCCAATACCCATAGGCCATGGTAAGTTGGTAAAAGTCGGTAAGCAGTGCCAGGGAACCGGCATAAAGGTCTCGGTTAACGTTCATTTCACGATCTGAATTTTAACCATATTCGTACGGTCTTCCCAGTGCAGGGGCATACTGGCGGTATTGACATAAACATCCCCTTTGTGCAGGTGACCTTTCTCGCGCAGTATCTTTTCAAGATCGGCGAAGGTCTCATCGGTAGAACGCATCTGATCGTAGAAAAACCCGCGCAAGCCCCAGTAGAGATTGATCACATTCAGCAAAGACTTGTCTGCCGTAAAAATGAATATATTGGCTTTCGGGCGGTTGCCAGACAGGCGAAAGCTGGTATAGCCGGATTTGGTCATGCCCACAATGGCCTTGGCCGTGATCTCGTTGCTCAGCTTACAGGCGGTCAGCACCAGGTGGTCGTTGAAGAAGGTAGGAGAATCCGGGTCGATGAGGGCGCGTTTGTCGTATACCTGGTCGGTGCTGCTCTCCACCGCTAAGATCGTTCTGACCATGCTTTTGACCGTCTGAACAGGGTATTTGCCGGAAGCCGTTTCGGCAGAGAGCATAATAGCGTCGGCGCCATCCAGTACGCCGTTGGCCACATCGTTGGTTTCGGCGCGGGTAGGGCGGGGGTTCTCAATCATGCTTTCCATCATCTGCGTAGCGATGATCACCGGTTTGGAAGCCAGGTTACACTTGTTGACAAGCATCTTTTGCACCATAGGCACTTCCTCCATAGCGATCTCTACGCCCAGGTCGCCGCGGGCCACCATCAGCCCGTCGGTCGCCTCGATGATCTCATCGATGTTGCGGATCGCTTCCGGCTTCTCTATTTTAGCAATGACCCTGATCGTTTTTCCTTTTGAGCGAATAATATCCTTCAGCGTATTGATGTCTTCGGCTCTCCTGACAAAAGACAGGGCAATCCAGTCTACATCGTTTTCCAGCCCAAAGTACAGGTCTTCTTCATCCTTTTCGGTGAGCGAAGGGGCAGAAACATGGGTGTCGGGCAGGTTAATTCCTTTGCGCGACTTGATCGGACCGCCGTAGATGACGGTAGTGTATACTTCTTTGCCTTCAGCGCCTATTACTTTAAGCTCAATCTTTCCGTCATCAATGAGAATGGTGTCCCCGATGTTGACGTCGGTAGCCAGAGAAGTATACGTGGTACTTATCTTTTGCGTAGTACCCATCAGGTCTTCACAGGTGATCGTGAGGTTTTGCCCGGCTTCTACCTGTATCTCTCCATTTTCCACTTCGTTGGTACGAATCTTAGGGCCCTGTAAGTCCTGCAGGATGCTGACGTTAGTGTCCATTTCTTCGTTGATCTCACGGATATAGCCGATGACCTTTTTATGTACTTCATGCGAGCCATGCGAAAAGTTCAGGCGAAAAACGTTCACACCGGCTTTAATGAGTTCGGTCAGCATCTCTTTAGAGTTGCAGGCAGGTCCTACGGTAGCTACAATCTTTGTCTTATTGAAATAAGGTTGGTCCATATCAGAAGATTAAGTTTTCTTTAAATGTTAAAGCGGGTACGTCTAATAAAACCAGGGTGTTGATGTCTGGTACTGCGTTGAGCTTACATGCTGTCTCCTGGGTACGAAAGGTTTCGGTATCATCCTGGATCATGAGCAGGTGGTCAAACTGCTGCTGGTCGGGCAGTAAATAGACAGGCTGCTGACCTGCGGTTGTATAAGATTCGTTCTTTAAAAGCCTAAAGGTACAATGCGTAGTTTTGAAAATAAAATTTGCAAGGACAATCCTGCTGTCTTTCTGAAAATCAATGACCAGATCGGAGGCTTTGGTCAGGTGGATGCGCAGCGCCTGGTTGATGTTCCATGCCAGTTTATGGTCCCTGGCCTGGGTACAGATACCAAACAATACAAAATCGTATTCAAAGCTAACATCCAGTTCGTTCAGAAAAGACATAATTTATATATTTATTACTTTATATTGCATTTAAAATATGCCGCTCAGCCACGGTCTCAAAGACAAGCACAAATTAAGAAAGAATAAGGAAAATTTAGTTTGACATTATTGTATTAAATTCATTCCTTTGCGCCATTAACTAAAAAATTTTAAAAAAATGTCTGAAATTGCGCAAAAAGTTAAAGGAATAATCATCGATAAATTGGGTGTCGAAGAGTCAGAAGTAACCCCGGAAGCAAGCTTCACCAACGACCTGGGCGCCGACTCTTTGGATACGGTCGAACTGATCATGGAGTTTGAAAAAGAATTTAATATCTCCATTCCTGACGACCAGGCAGAAAATATTGCAACCGTCGGACAGGCTATCTCTTACCTGGAAGAAAACGTTGATAAGAAGTAGTTTTTTATACCGGATTACCTTTTATGAGTTTGAGGAAAGTTGTAGTAACTGGATTAGGCGCACTAACCCCATTGGGCAATAATGTCTCCGACTACTGGAAGGGGCTTGTCCGGGGCGTGAGCGGGTCTGACTATATCACCAGGTTCGATGCAGAGAAGTTTCGTACCCGGTTTGCCTGTGAGGTAAAAGGCTTTGACCCCCTCAACCACTTCGAGCGCAAAGAAGCCCGTAAGATGGACCTTTTCTCTCAATTTGGTATGGTCACAGCCGACGAAGCCATACAGGATGCCGGTATCCAGGCGGATACTATAGCCCCCGACCGCGTTGGTGTGATCTGGGGTTCGGGTATTGGCGGGCTGACGACCTTTCAGGAAGAGGTCACCAGCTTCGCGCATGGCGACGGCACGCCCCGCTATAATCCTTTCTTTATTCCCAAGATGATCGTCGATATTACCCCCGGGCTCATCTCTATCAAATATGGTTTCCGGGGACCTAACTTTGCTACCGTTTCAGCCTGCGCTTCTGCTACCCACGCCATTATCGATGCTTATACCTACATCCAGTTAAACAAAGCCGACCTGATGGTTTGCGGCGGGTCGGAAGCAGCTATCTGTGAGGCAGGGGTAGGTGGGTTTGGCGCTTTGAAAGCACTTTCCGAAAGAAATGACGATCCTGCCACAGCCTCCCGGCCCTTCGACAAAAACCGGGATGGTTTTGTGTTAGGAGAAGGCGCGGGCGCTCTGGTGCTGGAAGAATTAGAACATGCCAAAGCCCGCGGTGCTAAAATCTACGCCGAAATACTGGGCAATGCTATGTCGGCTGATGCGTACCATATCACTGCGCCTCATCCGGAAGGAATAGGCGTCAAGCAGGTGATGATCAACGCGATTAAAGATGCAGGCATCCGGGCAGAAGATGTAGATTATATCAACGTGCATGGTACGTCCACCCCACTGGGTGATATTAGCGAGGTCAACGCCATCATCGATGTATTTGGCGATCATGCTTTTGCGCTCAATATCAGCGCTACCAAATCCATGACCGGACATTTACTGGGCGCTGCCGGTGGCATCGAGGCCATTGCCTGTATCATGGCACTCAACCACAATATGGTTCCGCCCACCATCAACCATTTTACAGATGATGAGCGCATCAATCCTGACTTAAATCTGACTTTTAATAAAGCCCAGGAGAGAAATGTTCATACTGCCATCAGCAACACTTTTGGTTTCGGGGGGCATAATACATCGGTCGTATTCAGAAAATATGAGGCTTAGTGGCCACCTATCCATATTCTATGTCAAGCTATGTCAAAACCCTCCTGGTGAGGGTTTTGCCGCTTTGGTTGTTTAAGCATATCCACCACGAAATTGCCCAGGATAAAAAGCTGATCTTAGCCGTTAAAAATATGGTAGGAAGCTATCCGCAAAACCTGGAACTGTACCGCCTGGCTACCTGCCATATATCGGTTGCTAAAAAGAACAGTTTTGGCGTAAAAGAGTCTAACGAAAGGCTGGAATACCTGGGCGACGCTATCCTGAGTGCGGTAGTTGCCGAATATCTTTTCAAAAAATTTCCTTATAAAGACGAAGGCTTTCTCACCGAGATCCGCGCCCGGATGGTCAACCGCGAGTCGCTCAATGTGTTGGCCAAAAAAATGGGCGTAGTGGAGATCATACAATTTGATGCCTCTCACACTTCTCCGAAAAATCACCATCTCTCTCACAAATCCATCAGCGGCAATACACTGGAAGCGCTGGTAGGCGCCGTTTACCTGGATCAGGGCTTTAACTTTTGCCGTAGCTTTATCCTCAAACGCCTGATCATCCCTCATTTCGACCTGAAGGAAATCATTGAGGTCAATCCCAACCATAAAAGCCAGATCATCGAGTGGGCACAGAAAAACAACCGCGATCTTCGCTTTGAAGTAGCCGACACGCCGGGAAACAGCCAGTTTAAAAAGTTTATAGCACAGGTATTCATTGATGACAAACCTATTTGCCAGGGGTCGGGTTATAGCAAAAAGAAAGCAGAACAGAGCGCCTCCCAAAAAGCATTAGAATTTATCAAAGAATAATGAGCAGACTCAAAGTCGCAGGTGCTGCGCTGAACCAGACGCCTATCGATTGGAAAAACAACATAGCCCATATCAGGGAAGCAATCGTTCGTGCCAAAGCCGAAGAGGTAGATATACTGTGCCTGCCGGAGTTGTGCATCACCGGCTATGGCTGCGAGGATATTTTTCTGAGCCACTGGATTTACGATAAAGCCGCCGCTTTGCTGGAAGAGATCAGGACGGAATGTAAAGGCATTACCGTAGCGGTGGGCGTTCCCGTACGTTACGAGGGAAAAAATTACAATACGGCCTGCCTGATCCACGATACACGGATACTGGGTTTCTCTGCCAAGCAATTTCTGCCCGATGAAGGGGTACACTACGAACCCCGCTGGTTTACGCCCTGGCCTGCCTGTCAGACTGCGCAGCTAACAATGAACGGTAAGAGGTACGAAATAGGCGATATCGTCTATCCACTACATGGCATCAAGATCGCTTTTGAAATTTGTGAAGATGCCTGGCGGGGCAATGAGCGCCCGGGCTGGCGACATGCTGAGAGACGCGTAGACCTGATCTTAAACCCCAGCGCCAGCCATTTTGCCTTCGGAAAAACCTGTTTTCGGGAAACGCTGGTCGTCCCCGGCTCTCAGAATTTCAACTGTGCTTACATCTTTGTCAATATGCTGGGCAACGAAGCCGGACGCATGGTCTACGATGGAGAGATTCTGATCGCGCAGAAAGGCAAACTGCTGAAAAAAAATAAACGCCTGTCTTTTCAGGATGTCCACCTGCTCAGCGCGGTCATTGATTTTGCACATCCTGAAAACTCCGAAACGGCAGCCTCTGAAGACAGCCACGAAAAAAAGATGGAATTTACCAAAGCCGAATGCCTGGCTTTGTTCGACTATCTGCGAAAAAGCCGGTCCAAAGGTTTTGTGATCTCACTCTCCGGCGGTGCCGATTCTTCTGCCTGTGCTGTGCTGGTGGCTGAGATGATCCGCCGTGGAGTGGCAGCACTGGGTGTGGAGCAATTTTTACAGAAAATCCATCTGCCAGCATTTACTGAAGAAGCCGCCAGCCGCAAGACTATAGAAGAACAATGTCGCTTTCTGACCGGAAAATTGCTTACCACCGCTTACCAGGGTACGGTGAATTCATCGCACAAGACCTTACAGGCTGCCCGCACACTGGCTGAGTCCATCGGCGCTACTTTTTATGAATGGCCTATCGACGAGCAGGTTCAAAAGTATACCCACACAATAGAAGACGCTATCCGCCGCCGGCTTACCTGGGAACACGATGATATTACACTGCAAAATATACAGTCGCGCACGCGGAGCCCGGCAATCTGGATGCTTGCCAATATCAACAACGCGCTGCTGATCACTACTTCTAACCGCAGCGAGGGCGACGTGGGCTACGCCACCATGGACGGGGATACCAGCGGCAGCATCGCACCGGTGGCAGCCGTTGACAAACATTTTATCCTGGAGTGGCTGCCCTGGGCAGAGAAAAACCTGGGCTATGAAGGGCTGGCGCTTGTCAATCAGATGAACCCAACCGCAGAGCTAAGGCCCCTGGAGCAAGAGCAAAGCGACGAGGCCGACCTGATGCCTTATTCTATCCTGGTATTGATCGAGCGGCTTGCTATCCGTGACAGGCACACGCCGACACAAATTTACCGCATCCTGAACGAACAGCAGTTACACAGCAGCGATGAGCTAAAGCACTATATTGTTAAGTTCTTTCGCCTGTGGTCGCGCAACCAATGGAAGCGTGAACGCACCGCACCGGCTTTTCATATGGACGATTTTAACATAGACCCCCGCACCTGGTGCCGTTTCCCTATCCTGTCCGGCGGATTTGAAGACGAGTTGGAAGCTTTGATGGAAACCGGAGACGGGAGACCAAAGAATATTTCTTAATTTCCGGTTTTCATTCCCCGGTTTCCGTTTTTACGTCTTTGTCAATCTTACGGATCAACCCCTGCAATACTTTGCCTGGCCCACACTCTACAAAATGGGTAGCACCATCGGCGATCATGTTCATCACAGACTCAGACCAGCGAACGGGCGCGGTAAGCTGCGCGATCAGGTTATTCTTAATATTTTCCACTTCAGTAGAAGCCAGTGCGTCTACGTTCTGATAGACCGGGCAGGCAGGTGCATGAAATGGCGTCTCGAGGATAGCCTGCTCCAACTCGTCGTGCGCCGGTCTCATCAGGGGTGAGTGGAAGGCGCCGCCTACGGCCAGAGGAATCACCCGTTTGGCACCGGCTTCCTGTAGCTTTTTGGTAGCCATTTCTATACCCTGATGGGTGCCGGAAATCACTACCTGCCCCGGCGAATTGTAGTTGGCAGGAACTACGACTTCATTGATCTGACGGCAAATGTCTTCTATCACCACATCTTCCAGCCCCAGAACAGCCGCCATCGTGGAGGGGTTGATCTCGCAGGCGTTCTGCATAGCCAAAGCCCGTTTAAGTACGAGGCGCAACCCATCTTCGAATGCTAACGCTCCGTTGGCGACCAGCGCAGAAAATTCTCCTAAGGAATGTCCGGCAACCATGTCCGGTTGGAAATCCTCTAAGGTAAGTGCTGTGATGACTGCATGAAGAAATACGGCAGGCTGCGTGACCTTGGTTTGCCTAAGCTCTTCTTCGGAGCCTTCAAACATTACTTTGTTAATATTGAAGCCTAAAACCTCATTAGCCTGATCAAAATAGGCTTTGGCTTCCGGCTTATTGTCGTACAGGGCTTTACCCATGCCGGGAAACTGCGCGCCCTGACCGGGAAATACATATGCTTTCATAGTGGGATTAGTTTAGGTCTACCAAAAATTTTGACTTGATTTCGTCCGAAGGATAGCGACAAGTATCAGATTTTCCAAACAGGCGGTAGCGATATTTAGCGATGATTTGATAGACAAAATCCCGGACAAAAGCCGGAACTCCTATAAAAACATAACACAGCGGCCAGGGAAAGCGAAGCCCTTTGGCAATCCTCAAAGCGGCTGTGCTTTTCTGATAAACACGATCTTGATCTACTAAAATCAAACTATTCAGGAAAGTAGCAGGCAAATGATGCGTTTCCAAAAGTTGCTGCCCTACACTAGACTGTAGAGGAGCAAACAAAAACCGGTTGTTAACATCCCGGTCTATAATAAAATTGACGGCGCTGTTGCACAAGTTACAGACGCCGTCAAACAAGATGGTTTTTTTGGATGGATCAGGGTTCATATCCTACGAACTTCGATACAGGATTTGTACCCAGCCTTTGATGGTTTTCTTTTGCCTGGCAGGATCCAGTGCTACAAAAGTAACCTCAGCGGTATAGTAATACAGCCCGGCAGCTAATAATTGTCCGGTTTCTGTTTTGCCATCCCAATCTATATAAATGCTGTTCTCCTTGCCGGAGGTATAGGTGTATACTTCTTTTCCCCAGCGGTTGTAGACTTTGAAAACTACTTTTTTGACAAACCTGGGGCAGGAGGACAGGTTGCCATCCGTACCGTCAAACGGGCGGAAAGTGTCATTAGAACCGTCGCCATTCGGGGTGAAAACGTTGGGCAGTTCATAATTCGGACAGTTGTCGTTACAGATAGCTTCACTCAGTTCGCTTTCATTGCCCGAACGATCTACGGAAGAGATTTTGTAACAACCTGCCAGCGAAGTGAGCGGACCATGCACAAACAGGGTATCTGTCGTATTAGCAATGATGTTAAACGTTCCATCTTCGCCGGTTTCAGAGAAATAGACGTTGTAAGACCTGACATCATCATCGCAGGTTTCTTCCGTATTGCCATCCCAGATGATCCTATTTTCAAAAGCATCAAAGTCGCAGGGTTTGTCTGCCAGTGCGGTCTGGCAATTGCCGTCCGTATTAGCATTAGGAATGCTGAGGGCTAAAGGCTGACAGGGCGGAATGGTATCGTTGGGCTGTGCACAAGCGATCTGTGAGTTGTTGAGCAATGGCGCCTGGATTTGCGCATTGCCATAACTGCCCCGCGTGACGATGTAATAGCAATACTCAATCTCATCGGACAAGGGCGTTCCATTTACGCGCCCATCGTCCAGGTAAGAAAAGCCGTTGTTGACCGCATGAACGCTATCAATCAGCACAAAGGCATCCGGGTCATTGACATCGACCTGGTTGCGGTACACAAAGTGGTAAGGATAATTAGGCGCGCTGTTGGACCAGGGTACATCTGCCCGCCAGTTGAGCTCTATGCTGCCGACCTTGGGCGAAGGCTCCAACCGTACCGAAGAAGCTACGGCAGAAGAATCAGCTATCTGCCCGCTGGCATCGTACAGGTATATTTTGTAGTTGAACACATCATCTCGTGTATTGAGTCCGGTGTCTACGAAAGTAGTGTCGCCTGTTCTTCCTGAAATGACCACGCCGCCCGGAGAAGTGAAGCCATTGCCCCGCACCACCTCATACGTATAAGGGGGCGGAAACAAAGTCGTATCTATTTCCAGAGGCGACATCCACTGTATTTGAATAACACCATCCGTTTCACTGGTGCTTGTCACGCTTACTTTGGTAATCACAGGCGCGTCAATGGCCATCTCAGCGCATACTTCTTCGGAAGCATAGCTTTTTGCCCCATCCGGGAAGACCGCCACCAGCCGGTAGCAGTAGTTGACGCCAGGATCCAGATCCTTATCACGGTAAGCAACCACACTTCTATCAACGGTAGCGACCAACTCGTAGCCCAGTCCATCAGGAATACCTACTTCACAATTGCTGGGAACGAAGTCCGTGCTGTCGGCTTTCCGGTAAATCTGGATGCGAACGCTGTCCTGGTTGCCGCAGCTATATTCGTCCCAGGTCAGATTCACCGCCCTGCCGGAAGCCGCCTCGGCCGTTAACCCTTTAGGGGCAGAACCCACGATGGTGACGTTCCAAATTTTGTAATCTGCCAGCGAAGGACCGGAAGCTACATCCACATCGGCTGCTTTGAAGTTGACCTGGTAAGGCTTGATGCTCACCTGGGCGCAACTGGTCTGCCAGCTAAATTCACCCGTAGCCGGGGAAGCCTGCGCTACCGGCGGGTCGGGAGAAAAGGTAGCCGGTGAGGGCAACTGCTCGAATACGCCGCCGAAGGCTTCCAGCAGTATGGTGTTATTGTCCGGGTCCGTGGCGCTGACCTGGGCGGTAAGCAGGGTGCCTGCCTCCACGCAGGTATCGGCAGGAATGGTCAGCACGGGCGGATCGTTGTCGGCATCGTCTACCAGGATTTGCATATCGCGCGTGACGTAACCCATCAGTATCCATTCTCCGTTGATCAGCCGCCACTCTTCTACGATAAAAGCCACATTAAACTCTCCTTCGTTGTTGGGCGCATCCCAGACCAGTTCCCCGGTGATAGAATCCAGCGTCAGCGTAGGCGGACCGGTTTGATCCTGATTGCTCGGATTACCATTGTCGCCGAAACGAATATCAAACGTATCCATGTAGCTGTAGCCATCTACGGATACGTCGCGGTCTTGCTTAGGTACGACAAACTTGTAGGCCAGGCTATCGCCATCGGGGTCGTAAGCGCCCGGGTTGTGTATAAAGATATTACCTGTAGAAGCACCGTCAATAGGCGGGTTGGTCAGGATGGCAGACTGGTTACAGGCCAATAAAGGGTCTATGAGTACCTGCGTCTCTATGTAGAAAGGTGTATTCACGGAGTTAGCCATGTTTTTAATTTCGGCGTTGCGGTTGAACTCCCGGAAGGTGATCGTGTACCTGCCTGGTCCCGGAAAGGTATGCCTGATGACGAACCGGCTTCTTCTGATCAGCTTTTGCGGGTCAATGACAACGCGGTCAAAAAAGTCATTTTCCGTGCTTAACTCTTTTGAGTCCCCGTCACCAAAATCGATCACGCCCCCGCCAAACTCTACCTCGGAGCCGGTGTCTTCGTAACCAATCACGGTAAATTCGTAGGTAAGCCCCTGGCAGGAGATGGTTTTTGCCCTGATCTCTCCGGCGCGAATATGGGTAGCTTCTGCCAGCAGGGGACTCAGTAGCAGCAGGACGATAGCAGGGAAATAGCGAGGATTTGCCAATGTATTAAGCTTAAAGTTTGACTATGATACCGGGCATTCCAGGCCAGGCTATGAAAAACAATGATTAGGAATGCTTATTTGTAAATATAATAAAAAAAATAAAATATATAAATATTTAACGGATGTACCTTTATAATAAATAACGTTTAAAAGAAACAAAAATTATGGTTTTTTGCACCTGATCTTAGAAATTAATCTGGACGATGCATTTTTTGCATGTTACCGGAAGGGTTAAAGATGTCTAAGTTTATTATCATAAAAGTTAAACAAATTATGCCCATCAGCAGAACTTACAGCCATGATGAGAGGTTAATAAGGTAGAAAAAACGGGGTTAGAAAACAAACGGGAGGCAAACAATTTAAAATACCTCAAAATTAGACGGATTGTTTTGTGAATGATTGTTTGCTATCCAATCCTGCTATACTTTTGGCTTTGTTTGCTCAAAAATCTATTTCTTACATCTTATGAGTTGGTTTACACAAGCTTTATCCAGTACTATCGGCAAAAAGGTATTTATGTCACTGACGGGGTTGTTTCTGATCACTTTCCTGGTCGTACACGTCTCCGGCAACATGCTGCTGTTCAAAGACGACGGCGGCGAAGCCTTTAATCTCTACGCGGAGTTTATGACGACCAACCCCCTGGTGGGTATGGCTTCTTATATTTTATATACGGGCATCATTGTGCATATCATTTATTCTCTGATCTTATCGGTTCATAACAAAAACGCCCGCCCGGTAGGTTATGCCAAAGCCCGCCCCGATCAGAACAGTTCGTGGAAGTCCAGAAACATGGGCATTCTGGGCACCATCGTATTCATCTTTCTGCTCATTCATATGCGCTCGTTCTGGTATGAGATGCGCTTTGGTTCGTTGCCCACCAAGAATTATGCAGGCGTAGATGTCGCCGACCTGTATACCATCGTGCAGGCGGCCTTTGCTCAGTGGTGGTACGCCGCGCTGTATGTACTGGCCATGGTAGGGCTGGCTTTTCACCTGGCGCACGGCTTCTGGAGCGCTTTCCAGACGGTAGGACTTAACCACCGCAAGCATATGCCGCTGATCAAAAAAGTCAGCCTTATTTTCGCCATTGTCGTTCCTGCCCTTTTCGCCTCCATGCCTATTTATTTCTTCATTAAAAGTATTGCTTAACGCTGATAGTTATGAAATTAGACTCTAAAACGCCACAAGGTCCGATCGCTGAACAGTGGACAAAACATAAATTTAACCTCAAGCTGGTCAACCCGGCTAACAAAAGAAAGTATGATATTATCATTGTAGGCACAGGCTTGGCAGGCGCTTCAGCAGCCGCTTCACTGGCAGAGTTGGGTTATAATGTGAAAGTCTTTTGCTTCCAGGACAGTCCCCGGCGGGCGCACAGCATCGCTGCCCAGGGCGGGATCAATGCTGCCAAAAACTATCAGAACGACGGCGACAGCGTCTTCAGGCTGTTCTACGATACGGTGAAGGGGGGCGACTACCGCTCCCGCGAGTCCAATGTGTACCGCCTGGCAGAGGTCAGCGTCAATATCATAGACCAATGCGTAGCCCAGGGTGTGCCTTTTGCCCGCGAATACGGCGGCTTGCTGGCCAACCGCTCTTTCGGAGGGGCACAGGTTTCCCGTACGTTCTACGCCCGCGGACAGACCGGGCAGCAGTTGCTCTTAGGTGCTTACAGTGCTATGAGCCGGCAGGTAGCCAACGGTAAAGTGAAAGTATACCCTCGTACCGAGATGCTGGACCTGGTCACTGTCGACGGAAAAGCCCGCGGCATTATCACGCGGAACCTGCTGACCGGCGAACTGGAGTCGCACAGCGGTCATGCCGTGATCCTGGCCACAGGCGGTTATGGTAATGTCTATTTTCTTTCTACCAATGCGATGGGCTCCAATGCAACGGCCGCCTGGCGTGCCCATAAAAAGGGCGCTTTGTTTGCCAACCCCTGCTACACACAGATCCATCCGACCTGTATTCCCGTGTCGGGTACCTACCAGTCTAAGCTGACGCTGATGTCAGAATCGCTGCGCAACGATGGCAGGGTGTGGGTGCCTAAGAAAAAAGACGATGAGCGTCCGCCCCACCAAATTCCTGAGGAAGAAAGAGATTATTATCTGGAAAGAAAATATCCTTCCTTTGGCAACCTGGTGCCCCGCGATGTAGCTTCCCGCAATGCCAAAGCCGTCTGCGACGAAGGAAGGGGCGTAGGAGAAACCGGGCTGGCGGTATACTTGGATTTTGCCGATGCCATCAAACGGGACGGACGCGATACCATTTCTGCCAAATACGGCAACCTGTTTGAAATGTACGAAAAGATCACCGGCTACAACCCTTATGAGACGCCGATGAGAATCTACCCCGCTGTGCATTATACCATGGGTGGACTTTGGGTAGACTACAACCTGATGACCACCATTCCGGGCATGTATTCGCTGGGAGAATGCAACTTCTCCGATCATGGCGCCAACCGCCTGGGCGCCAGCGCTTTGATGCAAGGACTGGCCGATGGCTACTTTGTCATTCCCTACACCATCGGCGACTATCTGGCTGGTATTCCTTATGACAAGGTACCAGTGACACATGAAGCTTTCAAAGCAGCCGAAGAGGTAGTAAAAGGAAGAATGAAAAAAATGATCAGCATCGACGGCTCGCAGACTGTAGACCAGATCCATAAGAAGCTGGGCAAAATCATGTGGGACAAGTGTGGCATGTCCAGAACTGCCGAAGGACTGAAAGAAGGGCAGGAAGAAGTCAAGCAAGTCAAGCAGGAGTTTTGGAACGATGTAAAAGTGCTGGGCACAGACGAAGAGTTGAACCAGACGCTGGAAAAAGCCAGCCGTCTGTCAGACTTTATCGAGCTAGGCAGCCTGATGATAGAAGATGCGTTGCACCGCGAAGAATCCGCCGGCGGACATTTCAGGGAGGAATACCAGACACCCGAAGGCGAAGCCAAACGCGATGATGAAAACTTTTCTTATGTAGCCGCCTGGGAGTATCAGGGCGAAGGTGTGCCTGAAAAGCTGCACAAGGAAGAGCTTGTTTTTGAAAATGTAAAATTAACCCAAAGAAGTTACAAGTAGATTATGGATGTAACCCTGAAGATATGGCGGCAGAAAAACCCAACTGCCAAAGGTAAATTTGAGACCTATGAAATGAAAGACATCAACACCCACATGTCTTTCCTGGAACTCATCGACGTGCTGAACGAAAGGCTGGAGATGGAAGGCAAAGAGCCTGTACACTTCGACCACGACTGCCGGGAAGGCATTTGCGGAAGCTGTGCCATGTATATCAACGGCAGACCGCACGGCCCGCAAAAAGGCACCACCGCCTGCCAGTTGCACATGCGCCATTTTGAAGACAAACAGGTGATCACAGTAGAGCCTTGGCGCGCCCGTGCTTTCCCGGTGATCAAAGACCTGATGGTAGACCGAACCGCTTTTGACCGCATCATCCAGGCAGGCGGCTATATCTCGGTTGGTACGGGCGGTGTGCCGGATGCCAATGAGATTCCAGTGCCCAAGAACGTAGCCGACGAAGCTTTCAATGCCGCAACCTGCATTGCCTGCGGCGCTTGTGTGGCCGCTTGTAAGAATGCTTCCGCTATGCTGTTTGTGAGTGCCAAAATCTCCCAACTGGCGCTGCTGCCCCAGGGACAGGTAGAGCGGCAACGCCGTGCCGAAAAGATGATCGCCCAGATGGATGCCGAAGGCTTCGGCGCTTGCAGCAACACCCAGGCTTGTTCTGCCGAGTGCCCCAAAGAAATTGATATGGTCAACATCGCCCGCATGAACCGGGAGTTTCTGAAAGCTAAGGTGGCTTCTAAAGAAATAGAGGTCGAGTAAGATCAGGATGGACGGGATGATATATCAGGAATAAACAGGATGATATTATAGTACGTAGCAACTTCACAGAAAGACCAGAGGTCCATCAATAATTCACACGAGCCATCCCGGCCGGACGTCCACGCTTGTGTGAGTTATTAACAGGCTTCCAGCCGGTCGTCACAAAGCTACTTTGACAACAGCAATGCCTGAAAATAGGAGAATCTTACCCATCATCCGTCTAATCCTGTTTGCTTTACTTGTAGCAGGCGTTGCATATTTGTTACGATATGTGCTGCATGTGCCTTTTGTCCACCCCCTGATCGGGTATATCTGGTTATTGGTGTTTGGGCAGATGCTGATTTCTTTTTGGCTTATTTATACCGGCGCCCGTAACTCTCCGCACGCAGTAGTCAGATATGCGTTGCTGGCGACGGTCGTCAGGCTGGTTTTGAGCATCGCCGTCATTTTTGTCGCTTTGCAGCAGGGTGTAGATCAGCGGGTCAGTTTTGTATTGAATTTTTTAACGGTGTATTTTGCGTTCCTGGTTTTTGAATTAATAAGCTTATTAACTACCTTGCGGGCAAATTTGGAGTAATGACCACACGATGCCAGAAAAATCTAACAACCTGCGAATTTTTTACTATATACTTGCTTTTTTTATTATATTTTTAAGTGTAGCGCCTACCTATGCGGCACCTGAAGAGGGAGAAGAAGAAGGAGAGACCAGCTTCATCATGCACCACATCCAGGACTCGCACCAGTGGCACTTTGCGACCCTGGGTCATAACGAACTGACCATCTGGCTGCCCGTAATCCTGTATTCGCCTCAGCGCGGCTTTGCTATGTTTTCTTCCAAAAACTTCTACAACGAAGCCCACGAGACCGTACCTTACCAGGGATACGCGCTCGACGACCACGACCATGTGGTAGCTACCCAAGAAGGCGTGAAGGTGTACGACTTTTCGGTCACTAAAAACGTGGCTGCCCTGTTTTTCAGCATGGCACTGCTGCTGCTGATCTTTCTGCTGATCGCTAACCGCTACAAAAAAGACCCTAAAGCACCGCCCCGGGGGATACAGTCTTTCTTTGAGCCTATCATCGTCTTTGTGCGGGATGAAATTGCTATTCTTAACATCGGCAGAGATAAGTACAGACGGTTTATGCCCTATCTGCTCACCTTATTTTTCTTTATTTGGTTCAACAACTTGTTAGGGCTGTTTCCGGGAGCCGCCAACCTGACGGGCAACATTGCCGTAACCATGATCTTAGCCGTGATCACTTTCCTGGTGACTAATGTAAACGGCAATAAAGAATACTGGAAGCATATCTTTGCGACGCCGGGGGTACCCTGGCCGGTACTGCTGATCCTGGTGCCGGTAGAAATCCTGGGATTGTTCACCAAGCCTTTCTCCCTGATGATCCGTTTGTTTGTCAGCATTACTGCCGGGCACATCGTCATTCTGAGCCTGATCGCCTTGGCTTTTATTTTTAACTCTTTCCTGATCGGCGTAGGCAGCACCATCTTTGTGATATTCATCACGCTCATTGAGATACTGGTGGCTACTATTCAGGCCTATATTTTCACACTATTTTCTGCTATGTATATCGGCGCGGCGGTGGCAGAGCACCATGCCGAACACCACGAAGAAGAAGTGGACAAAAGTCTTATTTAATTCTAACCTATAATTTGTATTACTTATGTTATTAGCTATTTTATTAGATGCAGGAGTTGCATTAATGGGAGCAGGGATCGGTGCAGGCATTGCAGCAATAGGCGCAGGCATTGGCATCGGCCGGATCGGAGGCTCCGCGATGGAGGGTATGGCACGCCAGCCCGAAGCCGCCGGAAGAATCCAGACTGCTATGCTGATCATTGCCGCCCTGATCGAGGTAATTGCGCTCTTCGGTGTGGTCGTCTGTTTGTTGATCGCTACCGGAGATTACAACCTCTAAAAAAGAAGGCTTCGGGTGTCCGATAGGGAGCCCGGAGCTTTTCTTGACCATGATGAAATGATTTTATGATGGACATGATTAGATAGTGATGATTCTTTAGTTCACAGCCATCTTTCTTTTACCATTTTAATAGAGACTATACAAACTTAATTATATATGGATTTACTAACCCCTGGTTTGGGTCTGATCTTCTGGCAGTTGCTGGGCTTTCTGATCCTGCTTTATGTACTGGGCAAATTTGCCTGGAAACCTATTCTGGGCGCCCTTCACGAAAGAGAAAGCTTTATTGAAGACGCCCTGGCCACCGCCGACAGAGCCAAGCTCGAGATGGCGAAGCTCAAAGCCGACAACGAAAACCTGCTGGCAGAAGCCCGCAGAGAGCGCGACCGTATTCTCAAAGATGCTTCCGCCGCCGCCGCCCAGTTGCGCGAAGAAGCCAAAGAGCAAACCGGCAAAGAAACTGCCCGCATGATCGCCGATGCCAAAGCCTCTATCGAGACGGAGAAGCAGGCGGCCCTGGCTGATATCAAGCAGCAGGTAGCCGAGCTTTCTATCCGTATCTCTGAAAAGATATTGCGGGAGCAACTCAACGGTGAAAAAGCGCAGAAAGAATACGTCTCTAAGTTAGTCAACGACCTGAATGTAAATTAACAGGAAACCGAAGACCGTATTTCTTTTTCCGGCCTCCCGTCTCCATCAACTAAAATATATGACTGATACCAGGGTAGCGTCCCGCTATGCAAAATCACTCTTAGACCTCGCCATTGAGAAAGGCATACTGGACAAAGTGTACCAGGACATGCAAATGTTTGCGGATGTCTGTAGGCAAAACTCCAGCTTCGTGCTGATGCTTAAAAATCCGGTCGTCCCCCATCACAAGAAAAAAGCCATACTGTCGGCTTTGTTCAAAAACAAGGTGAACCCGGCTACGATGGCGATCTTTGATGTCATTGCCCGCAAAAACCGGGAAGCATTCCTGCCTTCCATTGCCACAGAGTTTGCCCGCATGTACCGGGAAGAAAAAGGTATTGATAAAGTCGTTGTGACCACCACGTTTCCGCTGACCGACGATCTGAGGAAGCGTTTCAAACAAAACATCACCGCCCAGACCGGACGGCAGGTAGACCTGACCGAAAAGATAGATCCCGATCTGATCGGCGGCTTTATCATCAAGATCGGCGACAGGCAAATGGACAATTCCGTCAGGTCGAAGCTCAAATCGCTGATGTATGAGTTTACTGACGACAGCTACATTAAATCTTTTTAACCTAATACTATAAATTATAAATCATGGCAGAAGTAAGACCCGATGAGGTTTCCGCAATATTAAGAGAACAGCTTTCTAACTTCAAAACAGAAGCCGAACTTGAGGAAGTAGGCACCGTCTTGCAGATCGGCGACGGCGTAGCCCGTATCTACGGACTGACCCACGCACAGTCCGGAGAGTTGCTGGAATTTGAAAACGGGCTCAATGCTCTGGTACTCAACCTGGAAGAAGACAACGTAGGCGCCGTACTCTTCGGCGACCAAGGCAACATTAAAGAAGGCGATACGGTGAAGCGTACCGGCAGGATCGCCTCTATTAAAGTAGGCGAGGGGCTGGTTGGCAGGGTGATCAATACCCTGGGCGAGCCTATCGACGGAAAGGGTCCTGTGGCCGGCGACTTGATAGACCTGCCCCTGGAAAGAAGAGCGCCGGGCGTGATCTACCGCCAGCCCGTGAACCAGCCGCTGCAAACCGGTATCAAAGCCATCGATGCCATGATCCCCATCGGCCGGGGGCAGCGGGAACTCATCATCGGCGACCGCCAGACCGGCAAGACCGCCGTAGCTATTGACACAATTATTAACCAGAAAGAGTTTTTTGAGCGGGGCGAGACTGTTTACTGTATTTATGTAGCCTGCGGACAAAAGGCTTCTACCATTGCCAGTATCGTCTCTGCCCTGGAAAAAAACGGCGCGATGGACTATACCACCGTCGTCGCCGCCACGGCTTCTGACCCGGCGCCTATGCAATTCTTTGCTCCCTTTACCGGCGCCGTAATCGGAGAGTATTTCCGGGATACCGGAAGACCGGCGCTGGTGATCTACGATGACCTGTCTAAGCAGGCGGTCGCTTACCGCGAAGTATCCCTGCTGCTGAGACGTCCTCCGGGGCGCGAGGCATATCCGGGCGACGTGTTTTATCTGCACTCCCGCCTGCTGGAGCGTGCTGCCAGGCTC
The DNA here is from genome assembly GCA_038232695.1 of Cytophagales bacterium. GTDB lineage: Bacteria > Bacteroidota > Bacteroidia > Cytophagales > Cyclobacteriaceae > JAJNNC01. The sequence goes on along the minus strand of JBBSNI010000006.1, from coordinate 2,933 downwards.
AGCGACAACACCGAGATCGTCGCGCAGATGAACGACCTGCCGGAAGAGATGAAACCCATGGTCAAAGGAGGCGGTTCGCTGACCGCTTTGCCCATCATTGAGACCCAGGCAGGCGACGTGTCGGCGTATATTCCTACTAATGTGATCTCTATCACCGACGGGCAGATATTCCTGGAAACAAGCTTGTTCAACGCCGGTATCCGCCCCGCCATCAACGTAGGTATTTCCGTGTCGCGGGTAGGCGGCTCTGCGCAGATCAAGTCTATGAAAAAAGTGGCCGGTACGCTCAAGCTGGACCAGGCACAGTTCCGTGAGCTGGAAGCCTTTGCCAAATTTGGCTCCGACCTGGATGCTGCGACCCAACTCACGATTGACCGGGGAAGAAAGAACCAGCAAATCCTCAAACAAGCGCAGTATTCGCCGGTGCCGGTAGAAGAGCAGGTAGCCATTATTTTTGTGTCTACCAAAGGTTTTCTGGACAAGGTGCCAACAGAGCGGGTCAAAGAGTTTGAGAAGGAGTACATCCAACTGTTGCGTGCCCAGCATAAAGATACGCTGAACGCGCTGAAAGCCGGTAAGTTGGACGATAACATCACCAACGTATTGGGCAAAGTAGCCACCGATTTAGCCAACAATTATAAATAAATGGAAACAGGAGACCGGACTTTAATTCCGGTCTCCCTTTTTCAAAGTTATGCCCAGTTTAAAAGCCATAAAGAGCAGAATTTCGTCGGTCAAGTCTACCCAGCAAATCACCCGTGCAATGAAGATGGTAGCGGCCTCCAAGCTGCGCAGAGCCCAGGACCGGCTGATGCGGATGCGCCCTTATGCGCAGAAGCTCAACCAGATCCTCAACAACGTGACGGCCAGCCTGAGCGAAGAGAACGAAAGCGAATATGCCGCCCAGCGGGAAGCCAAAAACGTGCTGCTGGTCGTATTTTCCTCTGACCGGGGCTTGTGCGGGGCTTTCAACGCCAGCATCTTCCGCTATACCAAACAGTTGATCGCCAAAGAGTACAGCTTTTATGAGAGAAACCAGCGGCTATACATCCTGCCGGTAGGCACCCGCGCTTACGAGCACTTCAGCAAAAGGGGCTACCAGGTAGTAGAGGACTTTGCCCACCTGTTTTCCGACCATCGCTTTGAGCATGTGCGCAGCGCGGCAGAATATATTATGGAGCATTTCAGAAGAGGCGCCTACGATAAGGTGTTTCTTATCTACAACGAATTTAAGAATATAGCCACCCAGGTGGCGGTGACGGAACCCTACCTTCCCATCAAAAAAGAAGAGGAAACCAGCCAGGAACAGACCATTGATTATATCTACGAGCCTTCCGAAGCCTATATCGTAGAAGAGCTGATCCCGCAGTCGCTGAAGGTGCAGTTTTACCGGGCTTACTTAGAGTCGGCAACCTCTGAGCAGGGCGCCCGTATGACAGCCATGGACCAGGCAACCGAAAACGCCGGTGAACTCCTGCAACAACTCAAGCTAACCTACAACCGTACCCGCCAGGCAGCCATCACCAAAGAAATCCTGGAGATCGTAGGCGGCGCCGAGGCATTGAAAGGGTAATTTAGATTTTTATATAATAAAAGCTACCACTACTATCTGGTCGTAGGTACTGTCTTAAAAGTCAAGTAAGAAAGTATAAATTTTTTGCTAACTTGGTTCCACCGGAAGGAGAACTCCAAGCGACTTGTTGCATGGAAGTTCATCCGCGATTTCTATGGTTTAAACAAGGGCAGTGGCATAAATTTTTTCATATCGCCGGGCGACCCCGTTTCTATTATCTCGTATGCAAGCGAAAACGCGGTGGATAATCTTGTTGCGCACAGCGTTTAGAACCAGCATTTTATTCTTGCCTTGTTCTACTTTTCGGTGGTAATAATCAGCCATTTCGCCCTTACCAGAGACTACTGATAGCGCTGCCATATGTAGTAGTTTTTTCATTTGTTTGTTAGCCAAGTGGCTTACTCTAGTGCCCCCACGAATGCTCGTACCTGAGGTGTGTTCGAAGGGGGCTACACCCGAATAACAAGCAAGTTTCCTAGGACAACCGCAGCGGCGGCCGCTAAAAAGCTTGAACTCGTTGGTGGCGATCACCATCGCCCGAATTCTAAGATCAAAACAAGTGACAGCTACATAATTTTTTCAAGACTTCTTCCGAAGAGGTTTCTGCCAACTGATTACTTCAGGCTGGCTACCGCCCTTCGGTTGCTGGGGCAGCCCCGCTGTTTCCAGTTGAGAGAAAAAAGTAACACTTTTTTCTCTCAACTGGAAAGATATTCAGGCTGCTTGTTCATACTGTCTAATGACTACATATTCAGTTCCTCGGTTTACTGCTGCAAATACCCGATTGATGAGTTTGGCTCTGACCGCATTTAAGGCAGACATCTTGGCTTTTTCCCGGTGGGGAACCACCTGATTAATTTTGCGCTGATAGTATGCTTTCAGTTCGGGGTCATGCTGCACGGCGGCACCGGCACAGTTGCTTAAAAGAGCTTTCATTTTCCGGTAAGCCAGTGGACTGACCGCCGGGCGGCCCCGCTTGGTTCTACCTCGGATGCTACTACCAGAACTATATTCAAAGGGGGCTACTCCGGCATAGCAGGCAAACTGTCGTCCGTTGTCAAAAGCGGTAAAGTCCTGGGTATAGATTAGAAAAGCAACAGCAGTGATCATACCAATGCCTACCACCGAACTAACCAAACGAAAGTGTTTCTGTACCTGTTCATCTTCCTGTAGTGTGGTTTCCATCCCGGTGGGGCACCACTGCTTGTCGGTATGGCTGATTTGCTGTTCTATAAGCTTCAATCGCCCGAATTCTAAGATCAAAGCAAGCGATAGACATATTATTTTTTCAAGTTTTCTATTTTGGTATATGCTGCTTGATCGTATCCATTGAACTGCGTTGTTGTAGACTACCGCCCTT
>JBBSNI010000005.1:0-36318 GCA_038232695.1 Cytophagales bacterium | reverse complement strand
TCAACATTGTCCTGTGCTTCATGTTGCCATGCGCTTCCAAATATGAAGCAGAAAGGTTTTTCCGCAAAATATATTCGTTGTTGAACCGAATAATATCCTCATTCCCGATTTCACTCAACGCCTTTTCAGAAAAGAATTGCATGTTAGCTGTGGTTTTTATTCTCTGGCAACTTAGCAGTCTTAAGCATTTCATTCGCTTTATGAAGTTTCTCTGGACAAATAATTATGTCTTTATACTTTTCCAATGATTCATCATCCGTTGCAACAAAGTCATTGCTAACTAATAATACGGACTGATCATCAGGTACACTACGACGCCCGTAACAGAGACATACAGCCAGATCGGATAACCCCAGCGGACGACCCTGCGGTGCCTGGCAAACTTTTCGGTGGAGGCATAATACAAAGCCAGCAACACAAAAGGCACCACAATGGCAGCCAGTACAATGTGTGAGATCAGGATGATCAGATAGACAGAACGCATCATGCCTACAGCGGCTGCCTCGCTTTCGTCAAGCAAGCCATTCCCGTCGAGGTCGCCAAAAACGGTGGAGTCGGCAATAGAATGGTAAATGACATAAGAGACCAGAAATAAAGAGCCTAAGACGAAAGCCACTAGCATAGCCGTCTTATGGTATTTGATCTTTTTGTTTTTAATAAAGATCAACCCCAGGATCAAAGCGATAGAAGTGGCAGAATTGATGATCCCGTTCAGGTGAGGCAGAAAATCCACCCAGTTGCCTTCTACCTGAAGCTTGGCAGGTGAGAATAGCAGCACAGCTACGGCCAGCGGAATGGCCACAGAGAGTACACCAATGATCTTTAAATAAATATTTTCCTTCGCTGTACTAAGCATTTTCCTGGTTTACATTATACAATAAAATCCTGATCTCCAGAACCAGCCGGTCTATCTCCGCAGCGTCAGTACCTGTATAATACCCTCTGATCTTCCGCTCCCCATCGATCAAAACTACAGGCTGTACCACTTCTTTTTGCTGATCCAGTACCAATCCACACTGCCTAAGCATCTGTACGGCTTCAGGGCTGCCTGTCAGGAACTTCCACCGCGCAGGACGGCTGTTAAACTTTTGGGCTAAACTTTTCAAACCTGGCACATCTGCTTCCGAACTGCTCACAGCCAGCAACTGCACCGTTTCTTCTTTCTCAAACACATCCTGCACCCGCGCCAGTTCCTCCATCACCTGCTGGCAGGCCGAATCACAGGGCATAGAAAAAAGGTAGACCGCCGTGATGCGATTGTCCAGGTCAGTTTCGTCCAGGCGTTGGCTATCATCTGCCTGCTGCAATGAAAAGGAAGGAATCGTATGAATTGAGTCGTTAGCAGGACAATCTGTGGCTGCTACGCCATCCTGATAATAGACAGGCACCTCGTAATGGTTCTGACCAAAATTCCGGAGGAAAAGGTAGAGCAGTACCGGCACGGCCAGCAACACCAGCAAGACACCGGTTTTTCTGATAACATTCATAGGAGCAAACAAGGAGACCGGCGTGATGTCCGAACATAGTGATCACTTAAAATCTATCGTTCGGCTGCCGTTCTGTTTTGTCAGAACCGGAGGGTAAAAATAGAAGTACCTTCTGCCAGCAAAGCAATGACCAGCCAGATAACAAAGATGATCGGGATCATGATAGACCAAATCAGCGTTTTGACCTCGCCTTTTAAGTGCATAAACTCACCTACAATGTAAAAAGCCTTGACGAAGGTAAGGGCAATGAAGGTAAAATACAGCAAGGGTCCCCGGGGCAATGTCAAAGCAAACACAAACTCTATGGAAGTAACCACACCCAGGATGCCCGCTATACGCCATAGTTTGTTGATCTTCTTCTTGTCTGCCGGCTGATATTTCACCGTGCTGGTTTCGTCCAAATCGTATTCTGCCATGATATTGTCTATTAGTTGAAACTAAATGTGTTAATGTGTTAGTGTGTTAAAGTACCTTAACACATTAACACTTTAGCACCTTAACACTCAATTCAAATCAAATAAAAGAAAGTAAACACAAACACCCACACCAGGTCTACAAAGTGCCAGTATAAGCCTACTTTTTCTACCATTTCATAATGCCCCCTTTTCTCGAACACACCGACCGCTGCCTGGTAAAAGATCAGCGTATTGAGCATGACCCCGCTGAACACGTGGAAGCCATGAAAGCCCGTGATAAAAAAGAAAAGGTCGGCAAACAGGGGCGGCCCGTACTGGTTCATGACCAGGTTGGCACCATAGAAGATGCTACCGTCCGGCAGCAGTCCGCCTGCTTCCGTACCGCGGATAAAGTGCGACCACTCCCAGGCCTGGCAACTCAGGAAAGTGATGCCGCCCAGGATCGTCCAGAGCATCCATTTTACGACAGACTTACGGTCCATGCGGTGGCCGGCTTCTACGGCCAGCACCATCGTGACGCTACTCAGGATGAGGATAAAGGTCATGATGCCTACAAAGACCAGCGGCAGGTTGATACCATGCAGGAAAGGCACAGCTTCGTACACCTTTTCAGGGATAGGCCAGTAATTCTGAGAAAAAACGAACTCATCAAGCTCTCCTTCAAAAGCAGGGTAGGAGTAGCGGATGAGCCCATAGGAAACCAGCAGGGAGGAAAAAGAAAAAGCATCAGAAAGGAGAAAGAACCACATCATCAGCTTGCCGTAGCTGGCTTTGAGCGGGGAAACGCCGCCGCTCCAGATGCTTCTGTTCTTGGCTTCTTCTTCCTGGAGGTCAACCTCCGGTTTTACAATCGTTGTAGCCATGTTTGTATACCTTGTTAATGATTGAGGAGCAAAAATAGAAATAAATACAGCCAAAGTCCATCTAAAAAGTGCCAATATGTAGCGCACATTTCCATCTGATCCATATTTTTTGCGTGAACTTTATACCGAAAGGCATTAACCAGCACCACGACCAAAAAAATAACACCGCTGATCAGGTGTACGCCGTGCAGCCCGGTAAAGACGTACATGAACGACCCTGCGGGGTTGCCCACAAAATATACGTTCATCGCGACCAGCTCTTTCCAGGACTCAAACTGCCCTACCAGAAAGGCAATACCCAGCAATACGGTAAGGCTCATGGCAATACGAAGGCTGGTCAGGTTGTCTCTTTTGGCAGCATAATACGCCCAGTGCATGGTCACGCTGCTCAGCAGAATGATGCCCGACGTGATCCACAGCATCTGCGGCATATCAAACTCCAGCCAGTTGCCTTCCGACTGCCTGACAATATACGCGCTGGTCATGGCCGCAAAGATCATGACGACGGAAACGATAAAAAGCCACAAGGCAAACTTCTTGGGATGCATAGACAGCGTCTGCTGCGGCTCCTCTATCAGGTTTATATTTTCTAACTCTACAGGATGTTGTGCCATACTATTTTAAATTTTATCCAACAAAAAAGCGATCTGCACCACCGGCAGATAGATAAACGAACCAAACATAATTTTAAGCGCCGACTTGCGCGAGCCGTCCAGCATCAATGAAAAGGTCTGGCTCAGGAAAAGTACGCCGCATACCGTCGCCACGATGGCAGAGTCTATGCCGGTGAGCCCGATCTTCATGGGTAGCAATCCCAGCGGGATCAAAAACAAGGTGTACGACATGATCTGCACGGCGGTGCGCCGGTCTTTTCTTCCACCCAGCGGCAGCAGTTTGAAGCCGGCTTTGCGGTAGTCTTCATCGGCTACCCAGGCGATGGCCCAGAAGTGTGGAAACTGCCAGATAAACTGTATGCCGAACAGGATGAGTGCTTCTACACCAATGCTGCCGGTCGCCGCTACCCAACCCAGCAACGGAGGCAAGGCCCCCGGAAAAGCGCCTACCAGCACGGCTATGGGTCCTACGCGCTTGAGCGGTGTATACACAAAACTGTACAGTACCATAGACAACACCGACAGCGCCACCGTGAGCGGATTGGTAAACTGCACCAGCAGCCAAAGCCCCCCCACACCGGTAATAAGCGCCAGCCAGGAGGCTTCCTGAACGCTTACCTTGCCGGTAGGCAAGGGCCGGTTCATCGTGCGGCTCATCAGCTTGTCCAGGTCTTTTTCCAGGATCTGGTTGATGGTGATAGAGGCGCCTGAGATCAGAAACCCGCCCAGGCAAAGCATCAGCAGCGTCAGCTTGTCTATGGCTCCTTCGGTAGCCAGCACATAGCCAAAGCCTGAGGAGAAAGCCACCAGGAAAGAAAGCCGAAACTTCATGAGCGCCATATACGCGCTTAGCTTTTCCTGGGTAGTGACATCCACATGGGTTTTAGTAGCTAACATATTCTTTATTCTTTAGAGGCAATACTGATTTGACTTCTTGCCTGCGATGGTTAAGCCGTAAGATCAGCCAAAACTGGAGACCAAAAGCGATCATCGCCAGCAGCAGATGAATGGGTTGGGCAAACCGGGGTATGTCAAAATAAGCCATCACCGCACCGGTCAGCATTTCCAAGCCAATGGTCATACATAGTACCATTGCCCAGCCGGTTAAGTTTCCTTGTTTGCCAAAAATCCGGTGAACTTTGTATAATAAAAAGAGATGCACGGCCAGCACCAGCAGCGAGTACGAACGGTGTATATAAAACACCCAGTCCAGGTTGTTGATCCACTGCTCACGCTGCCCCGGCAGGGTCTGCGCTACTTCATTGACCGACTCTCTGACCTGTGTGCCCAGGATGATCTGCGCCAGCGTCAGTATCAGGGCAGCTACCAGTGTGATGTTGATGACGCCGGGAACGCGCACCGATGCCACATGGGTTTCCTCTGCTTTTGAGCGGACGACCACATACGTCAGCAGGCAAACAATGACCAACGCCAGCAGCATATGAATCGTGACCATCCAGGGCAGCAGATTGGTAGAAACGACCACCGAGCCGATCCAACCCTGAAAGCCTACGGCCAGCACGGCTACAAAGGAGAGTATAGTAATGGTAAGATCACATTGGCGATAAGCCCAGGAAGCGGCAAAGGTAGCCAGCACCAGCAGCCCGATCACGGCTCCTACTAGGCGATTGATGTATTCCGTCCAGGTTTTGACGGCATTAAATTCAGCTTCCTGCATAATACCAGGATCGTTGCTGATCCTAAAAGCCAGTTGGGGGAACCCTAAGGCTTTTATGTACTGTGCAAGCCGGTCATTTTTCTCTGCTCTTTGCTGCGCGTACGTTTGCCGGTAATCTGCCGGAAGCTGGTCCTCTGCGGTCGGCGGCACCCAGCTTCCAAAACACTTAGGCCAGTCGGGGCAGCCCATACCCGAACCTGTACTTCTGACGATGCCGCCTACCAGGATCAGCAGGTAGATGGCAAGCAAGGTAATAGTGCTAAGCCTTCTGAATAACCGGAACTTATTTTGCGCTTGGCTCATCCATTTGCTTGGTCTCTTCGCCCTCTCTTTCTATCCCGATCAGATGTTCTTCATGGGGCAGATTAGACTCAGGCGTGGCTGAGAATGGCACCGTTTGCGGAATAAAATCATCTTTCGCGTTGGGCTTGCTGTAGTCATACGGCCAGCGGTATACCGACGGGATCTCTCCGGGCCAGTTGCCATGTTTGGGGAAGCGTGGTGTCGTCCATTCCAGGGTGTTAGACCCCCAGGGGTTCTGCGGCGCCAGCCTTCCTCTGAACATGCTGTGGAAAAAGTTATAAGCAAAGATCGCCTGCGCAGTGAACGTCAGGATAGCAGCAACGCTGATGAACATATTCATGTCTACAAAAGCGCCGTAAGGGTCAAATGTAGAGAAGGAATAGTAGCGTCTGGGGAACCCGGCAATACCGATATAGTGCATGGGGAAGAACACTAAGTAAACGCCTACAAAGGTCATCCAGAAGTGTACGTAACCCAACTGCTTGTCCATCATGCGCCCAAATAATTTAGGGAACCAGTGATACACGCCTGCCATCAGTCCGAAGAAAGAGGCGCTTCCCATCACCAGGTGAAAGTGAGCGACCACAAAGTAGGTATCGTGCAACTGTATGTCAATGGCAGAGTTACCCAGGTGAATACCCGTCAGACCACCCGAAATAAAGACGGAGACCAGTCCGATAGAGAACAACATGGCTGTGGTAAACCGAAGATTGCCCTTCCAGAGTGTCGTCAGGTAGTTGAACACCTTGACGGCCGAAGGCACGGCAATGATCAGCGTCAGGAACATAAAGATAGAGCCTAAGAATGGGTTCAGTCCTGAGACGAACATATGGTGCGCCCATACCACAAACGATAGGATGGTAATGCCCAATAGCGAAGCTACCATCGCACGGTAGCCGAAGATAGGCTTCCGGGCATTGGTCGCAATAACTTCTGAGGTGATGCCCAAGGCTGGCAACAATACAATATACACCTCCGGGTGCCCCAGGAACCAGAACAGGTGCTGATACAGGATAGGGCTACCTCCTACATTAGGCAGGGCTTCACCAGCAATATAAATTTCTGAAAGATAAAAGCTCGTGCCAAAGGTGCGGTCGAAGATCAGCAGCAGCGCAGCGGCAAACAACACCGGGAAAGAGAGCAGACCAATGACAGCCGTCAGGAAGAACGCCCAGATGGTCAGCGGCAGACGGGCGAAAGACATGCCTCGTGTACGCAAATTGATCACTGTGGTGATGTAGTTGATGCCGCCCATCAGTTGCGAAGCAATAAAGAAAGCCATCGCTACCAGCCACAAGGTCATCCCCATCTGAGAGCCCTGAATAGCCTGCGGCAGAGCGCTCAGCGGCGGATACACGACCCAACCGCCCGCTGCCGGACCGGTCTCCAGAAATAAAGAAGATAACATGATCATGCTGGCAATAAAGAAAAACCAGTACGACAGCATGTTGATAAAACCGGAAGCCATATCACGGGCGCCGATCTGTAGCGGAATTAGAAAATTACTAAAGGTGCCGCTCAAACCGGCTGTCAGCACGAAAAATACCATGATGGTTCCGTGCATGGTGACCATCGCTAAGTAAAATTCCGGGTCCAGGCTACCTGTATCTGAAATCCAGTTGCCCAGAATAGGTTTCAGAAAGCTCATATTCATGTCCGGGAAGCCTAATTGCAGACGGAACATGATAGAAAGCAATCCGCCGATAAAGGCCCAGAGGATACCGGAAAGCAGGTACTGCTTGGCGATCATCTTGTGGTCGGTACTGAAGATATAGGTCGTGATAAAATTGCCATGATGCTCCTCATGTTCTTCATGATGCCCATGTACACCTTCCTGCGTATGTATTTGATCTGCTGCTGCTGACATATGGGTTATAATTTATTTTTTGATGCTGTTTCTTGTGTGGTAGATTCGTTGTTTTCCAATACTGCTTTATCCAGACCGGGAGTCGCCACTCCGGGTCCGTCCAGATCGGGTCCGTCCAGACCGGGTCTATCCAGACCGGCACTGATCATGGCCACTTCTTTTAGTTTGCTGGGTACTTTAGCAAGATAGTCTGCGTGATCCTGCAACCAGGGCTTTTGGGCAGCCTTCCAGGCCAAATACTCTTCCGGCTCGTCTACGACCAGTCTGAAGCGCATAGAGAAGTGTCCTCTGCCGCAGACTTCCGTGCAATAGATGTTATAGTTGAATTCCGGGTTGCCCAGTTCTTCTCTCATCTCAGCCGTCGTTTTGCTGGGTATAAACCAGAAGCGGGTCGGCATACCGGGCACGGCGTCCTGCTTGAGCCTGAACTCAGGTACAAAGACACTGTGCAATACATCGCGGGCTCTGATCTTGAACAGCACGGGCTTTCCTTTGGGAACGTGTACTTCCATCGGTGTGAAGTCGTCAAAAGAAGATCTGTCCGTAAAATCCATGCCCCAGATATTTTCGGCATCTATCAGGCGGTAGTCGAAGCTGCCCAGGTTGTTGTCTTTGCCGGGATAGCGGACCGTCCAGGCGAATTGATAGCCTAAAATCTCTACGACTTCTGCATCGTCGGGCGCCTTGGAAGTGATGTCCGTCCAGGCTTTCCAGCCGGCAAACACCAGCGTAGCCAGCACAATGGCAGGAATGACTGTCCATACCACTTCGAGCTTGCTGTTGTCCGGGTAATAGAGCGCTTTTTTGTTTTCCTGGTAACGGTATTTATAAGAGAAGTAAAACAGAAGCACCTGTGTGATGATAAACACCACACCCGTCACGATAGTCGTGATCCAGAACATACGGTCTACGGCAATGCCATGCTCGGAAGCTACCGGGATGGTATATTTTTCATACTCTCCTACAGAGTACCATATCAGCAGGATTAATGCCGACACCAGGAAACCCAGCATCAGCATCGCGTTCATCTTGTTGCCCGTAGAAACCTTTTTTTTATCCGTGTCCCGCGCTACGTTGATGAGCCTGAGTATTCTGAAAATAGCAAATACGATAACCAGCAGCAGAATTACCCCAATACCAACAATAAATCCTATCATAATGTTAAATTACAAGGTGTGAAAAATGTCAAGTGTGATGATGAATACTTTCTTCCAGCAAAGGATGGTTTCGGGCAACCAGAGAAGCTTTGGATAGCTGGTTCAGGATTACAAACAAAAAGGCTGATCCGTAGAGCAGGGCGCATCCGATCTCTATCAGACCAAAGCTGCCGTTTTCTGCCAATGTGCCGGGCGTTACCATCAGGTAAAAATCCAGCCAATGCCCTATAATCACTACCGAGCAAGCTACTTTGAGAAAGATCGTATGTCGTTTGGAATCCCTTGTCATTAGAACCAGGAAGGGGAAGAAGAAGTTCATGACCAGGTTGGCAAAAAAGAAGGGTGTATAGTAGTCGCTGCTGAGCCTTTCTACGAAGTAAATCGTCTCCTCCGGGATGTTGGCATAATAGATCAGCATAAACTGGCTGAACCAGAGATACGTCCAGAAAATGCTGAAGGCAAAGATATATTTGCCCAGGTCATGGAAGTGTTCTGAGTTGATATTTCTCAGGTATCCGTTTTCGCGCAGCACCACCGCCATCAGCGTGATCACGGCCAGTCCGTTGACAAACCAACTGGCAAACACATACCAGCCAAACATGGTGCTGAACCAGTGGGTATCGATAGACAACACCCAGTCCCAGGCAGAAGTAGAAGAGGTGATAGCAAACAGTATGATAAAGATCGTAGAGTACTTGATCATCTTACGGTAATGCAGCACACCGCCGTGTATGTCTTCTGCCAAAGACTCCCGGCGGATCAGCCGGTACATAAAGTACCAGATCGCAAAATACGCTGTCATGCGGATCAGGAAAAAAGGATAGTTCAAATAGCCCCGCTTACCGGCAATGATGGGATCATATTCCGCAGTTCCCTTCTCATACAGTTCGCCATGCGTCCAGTGAAAAATACTGTGCCCACCTACGAGGAACACCAGCAGCATCAGCCCAAAAGCATACGGCAGCCAGGCGCCAAACGATTCGGGGATGCGCTTGAGAATGGCAGACCACCCTGACTGGGAGGCATAGTTGATGGCCACGAAAAAGATACCGATCAGCGCCAGCCCGGTAAAGTATACGTTGTTGATCCACAGGTTGGCAAACAGCCGGTCGTACCAGTGAAACTCGCCATGCGTGGCTTCTGCGCCACCATGCGCTTCGGCAGCCTCATGTCCGCCGCCTGCAAAAAAAGCGAGCAGAATGATGCCTATGAGCAGCAGCCCTAAGCCTACACCGCCAAAGGTGTAGAGTTTTTTCTTAAAGGAATCTGTAAAATGAAATCTTTCTTCTTGTACCATTGGCTTACCGCAATGTTGAATGAATATTAAGTGAGAAGCTGGAAGACCGAAGACAGAAGTCGGAAGAAAAACTTCCGTCCCGGTGGGGCACCACTTCTAACTTCCGTCTTCCGACTTTTTATTGTTTTTGCAATACCTGCACATAGCGCACGATCTTCCAGCGGTCTTCGATAGATACCTGGGAGCCGTGTGGGTTCATTCTTCCTTTTCCCCAGGTGATCACATGGAAGATATGCCCGCCGGTCATATCCCGGTACGTGCCTTTGTTGTAAGCAGGCACACCTTTGTATACCACGCCCACCGGCCCGTCGCCCTGTCCGTTGCCTCCGTGGCAGGGCTGGCAATACTGCGCATACAGCACCTGTCCTTGACCGACCACCGCATCGGTAGAGTCCAGCGGGTTTTTCAATACGCGCGCAGCGTATTCCAGGCTGTCGAAAGGAAGCCGGTATGGCAGAAAAACAGGCTGATCTCTTTCTTCTGCACCGCCGTACATGATATAATTATCTGAATTTCTTCTGACGGTGTTAAGAGGCGGCATCCGCATATTAGAGGCGTAGGGATTATTAGGATTGGAGTTATAAAATTCTCCTACGCCATCGTCCAGCGAACTTAGCCAACCCCCGGCGTCCCTTTCCCTGATCTGCTTCAGCGGCTCGTAAGGAACGCTGTGGTACATCTGCGGCGCATATTCCAGTCCTGTGTTTTCTCCCTCAGCGCCGCAACCTGCCATCATCACCACCAGGAGAATGTATATCCCAAATTTTGTAACTATTTTCATCGTATTAATATCCTTTCTCATGAATTTCAGAAGCGCCTGAATCTTTTAGCAAATCTTTTATTTTATCAAGACCCACCTTTTTGTTTTTAGACAAATCAATGGCCATGACCATCTTATCATCGGTTGCTCTCAGGTCAAAAACTTTGGCTTTGCCGTACGGGCGCAGATCGCTGACGATCATAAAAACGGCAACCATGCCCAGGGCAGAAAGCAACACAGTGACCTCAAAAGTGACCGGGAAGAAAGTAGGAATACTCGTAAAGTCTTTACCACCTACGATCATAGGCCAGTCGATACCCATCATATAAATTTGCATGAGCAAGGCCAGAATGGTACCCATTAGGCCAAACATAAAGGCAGCAATGGGCAGCTTTGATCTTTTATAACCCAGAGCATGTCCCAGGTTATGTACGGGATAAGGCGTATAGCATTCATAGATTCTGACGCCTGCTGCCCGGATACTTTTCACCGCGTTGAGCAGCAAGTCTTCGTCATTGTATATACCTACCAGGTAGTGTGATCCTGTTTTCATGGTTTACTATTTATAGTGCTTCCACATTTTTATGTTCTATCTCCTTCTTCACATCTTTGTGTACATTGTCTGAAGAAGACTTCAGAATGGCTTTTATCTCTGCCATGTTGATGACCGGGAAAAACTTGGCAAACAGGAAGAAAAGCGTAAAGAATAAGCCGAAAGTAAACAAATACACCCCTACGTCATACAGCGTGGGATAAAACATCACCCAACTGGAAGGCAAATAGTCGCGGTGCAATGACGTGACAATGATCACAAAACGCTCAAACCACATCCCGATATTCACCACAATAGACAGTATAAAAGTAGCGATGATACTGGTTCTGATCTTTTTGATCCAGAAAAGCTGCGGCGAGATCACGTTACAACTCATCATAATAGCATACGCCCACCAATACGGACCGGTCGCGCGGTTTAGGAAGGCGTATTGCTCATATTCTACCCCGGAATACCAGGCCATAAACAATTCCGTGATATAAGCTACCCCTACAATAGAGCCGGTGACGATAATGATAATATTCATCAGCTCAATATGCTGGATCGTGATGTAGTTTTCTAGTCTGTACACCTTCCGGGTAACAAGCATCAGCGTCAGCACCATTGCAAAACCGGAGAAAACTGCCCCTGCCACAAAATAAGGAGGAAAAATAGTAGTGTGCCAGCCCGGAATGACTGAAGTAGCAAAGTCAAACGATACAATGGTGTGTACAGACAATACCAGCGGGGCAGCCAGACCGGCCAGGATTAAAGATACGGACTCGTACCGCTCCCAGGCTTTGGCAGAGCCTGTCCATCCAAAACTCAGGCTGCTGTAGACAAACCTGGAAATGGCGCCCTTGGCACGGTCGCGGATGGTAGCAAAATCCGGGATCAGCCCGATATACCAGAACACCAGCGAAACGGTAAAGTAGGTGCCGATGGCAAATACGTCCCAGACCAGCGGCGAGTGAAAGTCGATCCAAAGCGAACCGAAAATGTTGGGCAGGGGAAACATCCAGTAGATAGCCAGCCAGGGCCTGCCTGTATGGAGAATAGGAAAGACAGCAGCACACATGACCGCAAAAATCGTCATGGCTTCTGCGGCACGGTTGATGGACATTCTCCATTTTTGGCGAAACAAAAGCAATATCGCTGAGATCAGCGTACCGGCATGACCAATCCCGACCCACCATACGAAGTTGGTAATGCCCCATGCCCAGCCTACGGTTTTGTTGTTACCCCACATACCGATGCCGTTCCACAAGGTCATCCACACGGCGTAGGCACCTATCGCCAGCACGCCCATAGAGGCGGCTAAAGCCAAAAGCCAGGTAACCGTGGGTTTGTCTTCTACACGGCCGGCAATATCCTGTGTAACATCGTGCATCGTTCTTCTGCCGGTAATAAGCGGCTCACGTACGGGAGAAGTGACTTCCATATGTATCTATTGTTTAAGCGTTGGTTTTTTCCTGGTCTTTATTTCTAATCTTGGTCATATAATATATGTTCGGGCTAACTCGTATTTCCTCCAAAACACGGTAAGCTCTGCCGTCTTCGGCTTCCTCGTTGAGCAGTTGCGCGATGCGGCTGTTCGGGTCTTTCACATCGCCAAACAGGATCGCTTCTGTCGGACAAGCTTCGGCGCAGGCGGTAATGATTTCGCCGTCTATGGGTCTTCTGCCCTGCTTTTTGGCTTCTAATTTACCCAACTGAATGCGCTGCACACAAAAAGTACATTTCTCCATCACGCCCCGCGCTCTTACCGTGACGTCCGGGTTCAGCACCATTTTTCCCAGATCGTTGTTCATAGCAACATTGACGTTGGCAAACTGTTCGTTGTCGTGGTATTTAAACCAGTTAAATCTTCTGACTTTATACGGACAGTTGTTGGCGCAATAGCGCGTACCGATACAGCGGTTGTAGGTCATCTGGTTCAGCCCTTCGGTGCTGTGGGTGGTGGCCAGTACCGGGCAGACGGTCTCACAGGGCGCATTGTTGCACTGCTGGCAGAGCATAGGCTGGAAGGTGACTTCCGGGTTGGCAGACGCATGTTCCATCTGCTTGGTATCTTCTACCTCGTCGCTGCTATAGTAACGGTCTATTCTGATCCAGTGCATCTCCCGCCGGTTGATTACCTCTTTGCGTCCTACCACCGGCACATTGTTTTCTACCTGGCAGGAGATCGTACAGGCACCGCATCCGATACAGCTATTCATATCGATAGCCATCATCCAGTGGTGGTTGGGGTACTTATGTCCGTGCCACAGAGAGATGTCTTTCGGGTCTTTACGACCTTGCGAAGTTTCTATCTCCGGCTCGAAGCGGCCGGCCATGGGGTTTTCCTTGTATTCTGACAGCAGGGCATCCTGAATGATAGTCTCTCTACCCATATAGGTTTCATGGGTCTGCGTCTGCGCAATTTTGTAAGCTTTATCGGCGGATGCTACCTGAATATCGCTGGTGTTGAAGTATACAAAGTTTCCGTTCACTTTGCTCGCAAAAGGATAGGCATTGATCCCTACGCCATTGGCTACTTTTCCGGCGCGGTTTCTGCCATAGCCCAGCGCGATGCCTACCGTGCCGGGCGCCTGTCCGGGCTGCACCATCACAGGAATATTGAGGCTTTGCCCGTTGACGGTCAGCTTCGCCGTACCGGTGCCGCCTTCTTTGGTTTCAAAACCCATTTCTTTGGCCATGCTTTGCGAAACAGTCAGGTAGTTGTCCCAGCAGGCTTTGCTAATGGGGTCGGGCATCTCCTGGAGCCAGGGGTTGTTGGCTTGCCTGCCGCTGCCAATAGCTACTTTGGGGTACAACACCAACTCTATGCCTGTCGCATCCGCTTTATAGTTTTGGTTGATGGCACTGGCCACACCGGAAACGCTGGCGGGTATGGAAACACTGGCGTAGGCATCGCTGGTTTGCCCTTGCGTCAGCAGCGTAGTGCCTGGTGCTTCCAATACACCATTGAATAAAGATAAATCCCAAAAGCGGTCAAAATCGGTTTCTTCCGATTGGGTGTTGAGTAAATTTTGCCGCCAGCGGTTTTTCAAATAATTATAGTAATCCGTTTCCCGGCGGCCTGCCCAGGTCAGGAAAGAGCTCTGCGCCTGGCGCGTATCAAAGATCGGGGTGATGCCCGGCTGGGTAAGGCTAAACCGGCCCTGCTGCGGCTCTGCATCATCCCATGACTCTAAGTAATGATGGTCAGGGGCAATGTAGGTTGCCAAAGCACTGGTCTCATCGATGCGGTCTGTGGTGGCTATTTTCAGCTTTACCTTGCTCATCGCATCCACAAAGGCGGCAGCATCAAAATAGTCGTAGGCAGGGTTGCAATTATAAAAAATAACCCCGTCTATCCTGCCCGCTTTGGCATCGCTGACCAGGCGATCAAGCGACGCTAGCGAACCTCTGCGGTAGTAAGAAGCTTGCTCGGTGCTGATGGTGCTGCCGTAGTTTCTCAGCAACTGGTTGATCTGGTTGACGAGCATCTGTACGGCAGGATCGTTGGAGCCTGATACTACCAGAGACTTACCGCGGGCATTTAATAGATCATTGGCTGCTTTTTGCAGATAAGGAACTTCTGCTGTTTTGGTAAAGCTGCCCGCACTGCCCCCCGCTTTGGAAGCTATCAGGTTGTACAACTGCCCAATGACAAGCCCTTCCTGCGAAGGTTTGATAGGTGTGCGGTAATCAGCGTTAGCCCCTGTCAGCGACAGCACCGACTCAAACTGGTAGTGGCGCGACATGCTCTTTTTGTTCTTGCCTACTTTCCGGGTCTTGGCATACTGGTTAGCATAAGTAATAGGTGCGATCCAGGTACCCAGGAAGTCAGCACCGAAGCTGACGATGACTTCTGCTTTACTGAAATCATAGGTAGGCAGGGCGGCTTTACCAAACATGCTTTTGTTGGCAGCTAACATGCCATCGGAAGCCAGTGGGTCGTACATCACATGCTGCGCACCGGGATGCGCACTGATAAAGTCGTTGATCGCTGCCTGTGTGGAAGGGCTGAGCACCGTATAGCTGACAATGGCGATACGCCCGCCCTGGCTGGAAATATTCCTCAACTGGCTGGTGACGTTTTTGTCCAGATCGCTCCAGGTAGTAGGCTGCCCGTTGGCGACCGGACCCAGGAGGCGTTGTTTGTCGTAGAGCGATAACACGGAAGCTTCTACCTGTGCATTGGTACGCCCCATCGTGACTTTGGAGCGGTCGTTGCCCTTGACTTTAATCGGTCTTCCTTCACGGGTTTTGATCAGAATGCTGCAATAGTCGCCGCCATCCTGGTAGGTAGAGGCGTAGTAGTTGGGGATGGTCACCTCCACATCGACGGGCTTGACTACGTAGGGGATCGCTCTTCTGACGGGCGTTTCGCAGGCAGCCAGGGTAGCCGCGCTGATGCCGAAGCCCATCATTTTCAGGAAATCTCTTCTGGAACCTCCACCGTTGTCCTCTCCGTTTCTTTTGCTTTCGGCAATGGGTAAGTATTCAGGGAATTCTCTGTCTGCATGTTTTACAAATTCGGGGTCGTTCCGTAACTCCTCCAGCCCTTTCCAATATCGCTTGTTTTTTTTCATATACCTTGATGAAATCGTTTTCTCAGCAGTTAAATCAATAATGACACTTTGAGCATTCCAGCCCACCGATACTTTCTACTGTCATCGGTTCGTTGGGATTGGCAGCCTGGTGCAGTTCCAGCAGTTTATCGTAGTAAGCATTGCCTTTGGCGTTGACCTGCGTTTCGCGGTGGCAGTTGATACACCAGCCCATGGTCAGGCTGGAATATTGGTACACCACTTCCATTTCCTGGATAGGCCCGTGGCAGGTCTGGCATTCCAGTCCGCCCACATTGACGTGCTGCGCATGGTTGTAATACGCCAGGTCAGGCAAGTTGTGTACCCTGATCCACTCAATGGGTTTTTTGTTATTACCGTAGGTTTGGCTGTCAGGATCAAAATCGATGGCCGCATAAATCTTCTGGATTTCCGGCGACTCTGTTTTGATCTGCTGGTGGCAGTTCATACAGATGTTGGCTGCCGGAATGTTGGCAGATTTGCCTTTCATCACCCCGGTATGGCAATACTGGCACTGGATCTGGTACTGGCCAGCGTGCAACTTGTGCGAAAAAGCGATAGGTTGCTTAGGCATATAGCCTTGCTGAACACCCACCGAATACAATCCATCAATGGCCAGTTTGACCGCAATAGAAAGAAAGATAAAAGTAATAATACCGACAAACGGCGTACTGGTCACGATCTTTTTGAAATTGGTCCGCCGCGTAAGGATTTCCTGGTCGGCTTCGTCCAGGTCCTGGCGCTGGTTCAAAAAGCGGGTCATCACGGAGATGATCAGGATCAGCACCAGCAGGATCAACACCAGGATGATGACCAGCCCGATCAGGATAATGGCAAGATAGTCGGAACTAATACCACCACCTTGCGCTGCGCCGCCGCCCCCTCCTTGCTGTACTGCGCCCGTGGAATCGGCAGCCGCCGTAGCACCGGCTGCCGGAGCGGTCGATTCACTTTTGATATAGGCCAGGATGGAAGTGATCTGCGCATCGGAATAACCGAAGGCAGGCATCTGGGTCTTATTAAACTTGTTGTACAGATTGACGGCGTAGTCGTCGCCGCTCTGAATTACTTTCTGGGAGTTTTTGATAAAGCTGAGCAGCCAGGGCAGGGGTCTGCGCTCTGTAACACCCTTCAGCGCCGGTCCTACCACCTGGTCATTAATAGCATGGCATACCGTACAGTTGTTGTTAAACAACGTAGAGCCTTCGCTGATGGCAGCTTCTGTGGTGGGAATACCGTCGGCTGGGGCTGCGGCGCTGCCGCTATCTCCTGCGGGAGCGGCTGTAGCGGTAGTGTCAGTTTGGGCAAAAGCTGCAAAATGCAGGCTTAACAAAAGCAGGCTGCCACTTAAAAGGCGGGCAGTGAAACGTAAAAAATCCTTAAAATTCCGTCTGTAATTGATCATTATACCCTTTTTAAACTCGCACAAAAGTAATACTCGATCTTTTGATTTCAAATACATTTTAATCAAATTGATCAAGCCATTTTTAGACCTGTATTATGCTACTCAATAAGCTGTAATTCAGAGGGTTAGTTCTGAAATGATATATAATTTTATGCAATTTAGAATAAGTATAAATAGAGATACGGAGGAACTTATCAGCCTTTTTAGAGAGGCTCTTAAATGAAAAAACCTTGCGGATAGTATCCACAAGGTTTAATAAGTTGAGTGCAGATTTGAACCGCTTAGGAGGTTTTGCGGAACTTTGCCTAACCTCTCTAGGTCTAATAAAAATTAGTCACTTTTCTAATTTACTCAATACATTTAGTAAATTTACTCAACGTATTGAGTAAATGATGTATACCCGTTCCCAGTTATCAACGCTGCTGCAAAGAAATAAGAGAAAACCGCTCCTTCGTCCAGGTGGTCATGGGGCCCCGGCAGGTTGGAAAGACTACGATGGTCACCCAGTTGCTGGCGCAATATGAATTTCCATCGCATTTTGCAGCCGCTGATGCTGTGGGTGCTGCCAACACCACCTGGATCGAGCAACAGTGGGAAACAGCCCGCATCAGGCACAAAACCTCCGGTGCTTCGGAATTTTTATTGGTCATCGACGAAATTCAAAAAGTAGGCAACTGGAGTGAGATCGTTAAAAAACTTTGGGACGAAGATACACGCAGTCAAATTCCTGTAAAAGTGATCCTGTTAGGTTCTTTCCGTTTGCTTTTGCAGCAGGGACTGACAGAATCTTTGGCAGGACGTTTCGAGTCGCTGTATATGGGTCATTGGTCGCTGCGGGAGATGCAGCAGGCTTTTGGCTGGAATGCTGATCAGTTTGTCTGGTATGGAGGATACCCGGGAGCGGCAGGTCTTATAGCACAGGATACCCGGTGGAAAGATTATGTTAGAAACGCTTTGATAGAAACAACCATCTCCAAAGACATACTGATGATGACCAGGGTAGACAAACCTGCCTTGTTGAAAAGGTTGTTCGAGTTGGGCTGTTTGTATTCCGGGCAAATCCTTTCCTATACCAAAATGCTGGGGCAATTGCAGGATGCGGGTAATACGACCACTTTGTCGCATTACTTAGGCTTGCTGGATACCGCAGGCTTGTTAGCAGGCATAGACAAGTTTGCCGATACCCTTAGACAACGGGCTTCCAGTCCAAAATTTCAGGTGTATAACAATGCTCTGCTCAGCGCGCAGCGCACAGAATCTTTTCAGGACGTCAAAATGAAGCCAGACCAGTGGGGGCGTATGGTAGAATCTGCCGTAGGAACGCATTTGATCAACCACACCCGCGCCGGTAACCTGGCGCTTTACTACTGGCGGCATCAAAACGATGAGATAGATTTTGTACTAAAGCAACAGGAAAAAGTGATTGGATTAGAGATCAAAAGCGGTGCTACCCAAAAAGCTTCCGGTATGCAGGCCTTTCAAAAGCAAATACAGCCTGATAAGGTACTGCTGGTCGGAAAAGAGGGTTTACCCTGGCAGGATTTTTTGCAAATAGACCCGGTAGAATTATTTTAGCGCCCATAAAAAAAAGCCTTGCAAGTATGTCTTGCAAGGCTTTTGGAGGTCGCGAGCGGATTTGAACCGCTGTAGGAGGTTTTGCAGACCTCTGCCTAACCGCTCGGCCACGCGACCCTAAAAATCAAAAATATAAAATAAAACAGCTTTGTGCAAAATTACTCTGCCATACCTGGGCGGCGGCCTAAGTATGGCGCCGGGTTAGCTGCTTATTTTTTCTGTGCCTTCTTTTGCTCTTCCTGCATCTGCTCCTTGAGGTTGGAGAGTGCTTCCAGATCGCCTAAGGTAGACTTTTCTCCGTCGCTGCTTGGGCGGGAGCTGGTCTGCCGGGCCGGGCTCTTTTTCTGTTTTTGGTCAGTGTCAGTAGCTGGCTTTTCCTGGGGCTCCTGGTATACGTTGACATGCGACAGGACAATACGGCGGTCATCTTTGTTGAATTCTACTACCCTGAAGTCCATCGCCTCGCCTACTTCCGGCTCTGAGCCGTCTTCTTTGGTCAGGTGCTTATGGCTGGCAAATCCTTCAATACCATAAGGCAATTCTACCAAAGCGCCCTTGTCCATTTTGTTGATGACCGTTCCTTTGTGTACGGAGCCTGCCGGGAAGATGTCCTCGAAGGTATCCCAGGGGTTTTCTTCCAATTGCTTATGGCCCAATGCCAGGCGGCGGTTGTCTACGTCCAGTTCCAGTACCTGCACTTCCAGTTCGTCGCCTACCTTCACAAACTCGGAAGGATGCTTGATCTTGCGCGTCCAGGAAAGATCAGATACGTGTACCAGCCCGTCGATACCTTCTTCCAGTTCGATAAATAGCCCAAAGTTGGTCAGGTTTCTGACAATCCCTTTGTGGCGTGTACCTATGGCGTACTTGGTCAGGATGTCCTGCTTGGTCCAGGGGTCTTCGCTCAGTTGCTTGATACCCAGCGACATTTTCCGATCTTCCCGGTCCAGCGTCAGCACAACAGCTTCCAACTCGTCGCCGATCTTGATAAAATCCTGTGGGTTTCTCAGGTGCTGAGACCACGACATCTCAGAAACGTGTACCAAACCTTCTACGCCGGGCAGCACTTCGAGGAAGGCACCGTAATCGGCTACGTTGACAATCCTGCCTTTTACTTTAGAACCTACCTGAATCTCTTCGGAAAGCGAATCCCAGGGGTGAGGAGTGAGTTGCTTCATACCCAGAGAAATACGCTTTTTGTTCTCGTCAAAATCCAGTACAACAATGTTGACTTTCTCATCCAGGTTAAGCACTTCTTCGGGATGGTTGATGCGCCCCCAGGAAATGTCGGTGATATGCAGCAAGCCGTCCACACCCCCCAGGTCTATAAATACCCCAAAGTTGGTCATGTTCTTGATCACGCCTTCGAGTACCTGCCCTTTTTCCAGGTTGTCCAGGATTTTGGCTCTTTGCTCTTCCAGGTCTTTTTCTATCAGCACTTTGTGCGAGACCACCACGTTGTCGTTGGCGTAGTTGATCTTCACGACTTTCACTTCCATTTTCTTGCCTACGAACACATCAAAATCACGGATAGGCTTCACGTCTATCTGCGAGCCCGGAAGGAAGGCTTCTACGCCGTACAAATCGCAGATCAATCCGCCCTTGGTGCGTCGCTTGACGGTTCCTTCTATCACTTCGTCGAAGTCCAGGGCGTGTTGTATCTTTTCCCAGGCTTTGACAATTTTTGCTTTTTTGCGGGAAAGGATGAGTTGTCCCTGGGCGTTTTCCTGCTCTTCTATGTATACTTCTACCTCGTCGCCTACTTTCAGGTCAGGCGTATCGCGGAATTCCGAGGTAGAGACCAGTCCGTCTGATTTGAACCCTATATTCAGGATCACATCCCGGTCGTTGATGCCTACCACTTTGCCTGTCACTACCTCATTTTCGTTGACTTGTGTCAGGGTATCTTCATACATAGAAGCCATATTGGCTTTGTCTTCCTTGGAGTACTCTTCTCCGAAGCCTTTCAGGTCAGCCTGATCCCAGTTAAAATTTTCTTGCGTGTCTATCATATTTTAGGATGGCTCTCAAATACGCACTTGCCGTAGAGCTATCGGGCAGGTGTTTTGGGTTTAACAATTTATACAGAAATTAATCAACGGTGAAGCAAAGGATTGCGTTCACAAATTTGTCGCAAAATTAGCAAATTATATTTCTTCATCACCGCCACCCGCCATTTATTACAAAAAAAAGCGTCCGGGATGGACGCTTATGCTTTATTTATACATAATATGATGCTGTCATGAACCTGATTCCTCCAACTGGTCAGCCTGCTGCTGGTGCTGGCGGAGAGCAGGCAGCGATTGCTGCACGAAATTGCTCACGTTGGCATCTTTCGCTTCCTGGCTTATATCCTCGAACTCTTCGACCATTTCCTCGCTGGCATCATCTACCAGTTCTATGTACCGGCTGTCAAAATTTTCCTGCCCGGAGGCTGTCAGGTTTCCTACCTTCTGGCGATCCCGTTCATCCAGGCTATCCGGCAA
Organism: Cytophagales bacterium; assembly: GCA_038232695.1. Taxonomy (GTDB): domain Bacteria; phylum Bacteroidota; class Bacteroidia; order Cytophagales; family Cyclobacteriaceae; genus JAJNNC01. Next base: position 15,301 of record JBBSNI010000005.1, on the reverse strand, counting down.
GCTAATGTTCATCTGGGTAGCCAGCGACTGTATTTGCTGTTGCATCTTGGTGTGTTCGTTCAGGCTCTTCCGGGCAAAGTCTTTTACGGCGGATGCTTTGGCTTGCTGGGCAGCCACCTGACTGGCTTCTGTGAGCAGCATATTATGATGGTAAGCTTTGACCATAAACTCCGAGACATCTTCCATGTCATCGTTGTCGTCAAACTTTTCCTCGTTGGCCTCCTCGGCCTGCTCTGTAGCATTTTGATTGGAGGTACAGGCTACGGCGCACAGCATAATAACCGGGAGAAAGAAGATTAAGAAGGACTTTTTCATCAGGAGTTCTCTAATTGCTGCTCAATGTCTTCTGCCATTTGCAGATGCTCTTTTAATACAGGCAAAGTCTCCAATGCAAATTCCTGCACAGCCATATCTTTGATGTTTTCGGAAGCTTTCTCAAAAGCCTTTACGTCTTTGTTATGGTCTTTGACCATGGTACTCATATACTCTCTGTCGAATGCTGCTCCCGACAGTTTGGAAAGTTTGTCTACGGTTTGCTGCTGTTTGCTGGTCATAGCTTCCGGAAGTGTCACGCTTTTCTCTTCGGCCATTGCTTTCAGCGCATCATTGGCTTTGGAGTGGTCGGTGACCATACGCTGTCCGAAATCTTTGACTTCCTGATCGCTGGCTTTTTCCTGGGCCATTTCCCCAAGTTTTACTTCCATCATCCCGCCGGTGGCGGCTTCTTCTATAAACTTGGTCGCTTTAGGGCTAAGGTCTTTGGCAGCTTGCATGGCTTGGGTCGTGTCCTGCATTTGTACCTGCCCCATGCTGTATCCGCCGATCAGCAGCATGATAAAAGTGGATGTTAAAAAGTAAATCGTTTTCATGGTTAAAAAAAATTATAGTTAAAAATGAATAAACAAACAGATAACCTGCCTGGCAGATGAAGGTTTCCGGTTTTTGCTATTTTCTTCCCGGAAAGTCGTCATTTACTTCTATCCAGTAGCCGTCCGGGTCGCGAAAGTAGATTTGTTTGATGCCGTCTACTCTCAGGGTAGGCTCTTTAGAGTCGCCTGCCCAGTTGATGCGGTCAATGTTAAACTTATCGAGGGTAGCCACGAAGTTGTCTACAGATTTTACGCTAAAGCAGAGGTGTGAATTCTTATCATGTTCGGTGATTTCTTTGGCACCTTGTATCAGGTGCAACTGGCTGTGGCTGCCTATGCTGAACCAGGTGTGCCTGCCATCGTGAAAAGGCTCCGGGATTTCGCTAAGCTTCAAGACTTTTTTGTAAAAATCCGTGCTTTTCTCCAGGTTTTTCACATACACGGCAATATGGTTGAGCGTAACGGCAGGCTGGTCAGGCATTGCCGATTGGGCAGTTAGTGGCTGAAAGGAAAAGCACAATAAAAGTGATAGGGTATAGGAAAGTAGATATTTCATGTTTATCAGTTTTTAGAAAGACCCTAAAGCTAAGCATAAGGAACCAACCGGCGAAATAAAATAGAAATTTTTTATAAAGATAGAAGTTACGCAAACAGCCTTTTTTGAGCCGCAAAAGCTCTTCAAGCAGGTTGTTCTCTTTGTTACTTTCTTGCTTGATCAAGAAAGTAACCGCGCGGCGGACCGTCAAAGAAATCAAGAAAAAATAATAGCCACACGCACAAAGCCCACGCAGCAAGCGCGCTTTTTTCCACCCCACGCGCGCTTTTGCTAAATTTAAATGACGGCGCGTAACTCCTGAAAGTGGGGAATATTTACCAGACAGATAAAAAAAAAGGCAGCCATACGCTTTCGCATAGGGCTGCCGGTAATTGGATCAAACGGGATACTAATTGCTGAAGGTGCCCGTAGGAATGTTTTTCATTTTCAAAGAGAGATCGGTGTAAATCTTGCCGGGTAGCCCCCTTTTTATATTCGACTTGGTATAAGAAAGCACCGGGATATGATCGCCATAGTTGAAAGTATGCAGCCTGTTGTAGCTCAGTCCTGTCAGGTCTTGTACCAAGCCAAAATGGATAAAATTATCATCGGCAAAAGTAGTCAGTTCGCGGATCAGGTGTTTGTCCGTAGGCAAGGCATAAAATATTTCTTTGATGTTGTGTGAAATACAAAAATCTTTTACATCGTCGAGGGTACCCTGTACCAGGTGGCTGTGATGGGAGTCGTCGAAGAATCCCATAAATTCAAAGCCTGCGCTTTTGTTGTCTTTGAAAAAACGGTGCAACTCGCGCCCGGCGTTGGTATACCCAATGATCACGGCTTTACTCCGGTTGCTTTTAGTATTACGGATCAGGCTGTAAAGCTGTAGTAAAGCAAATTTGATCATAATAGATACGAGCAGAAAAAGCCCCTGTGCCAGTATCACAAAATTTTCGGAAACTTCGTGTGCGCTGAAAAAGATGAAATAAGCTGCCAGGATCAATACATGCAAAAAGAAGGCTTGGATAGTACCTTTGGTAATCCTGGAGATAGACCTGAGCTTATCAGGCTGATAGGCGTTGGTCAGCAAAGAAGATACGATCCAGCTAAGCAACATGACCGCCCGCAACGCCTGGTATTGCCCGGCGGGGATCAGTTCGGAATTAAAATCTATCCAGAAAGCCGCATTGAAAGCAATAGAAAGTACGAAGCAGTCAACTATAGTGAGCAGCACGATAAGGGTCTTAGAATAGCGATTGCGTTTAATTATGAACATGGTTTAAAAAAATTGGAAGGGTTAGAATACATTGTTTTTAATCGTTAGTATGCAAAGCGCGACATGATGTAACCTGCGTTGTTGTTGTCTAAAAAATGTAATTTTAATTTTACACCTAAATAAGTAATATAAAATGACATATAAAATTAAAAGCCTTAATTAATTTTATGTTGGCAATAAAACCTTTTTTTCTTAAAAAATCAACAAAAGATAAAAATTGAAGCAATATTTTGTCTTTTATTAATAACAGGCGCACAATATCTGCCTCATTTTCACATAATATACGCAAAAACCAGACGACAATGACTGTCTTTCGAGAATTTTAGAAAAAACAAGCGGAATATTAGAGAAGAATAAAGTTAATTATTTAAATATTTTTTACATTAAATATAACTTTAAAAATCTACAAGCATTAAAATTTATTATAATGTATATAAAATATTAAAATTAACTTTTTGTTAAGTTTTCTTAACAATAGGGCCGTATTTGTTAATATCTATAGGATTTGTAGATTTTTACACAGCCTGATTGTGGTCTACTGTGGTGATATTCCTACACGAAGTGTAAAATAAGTAATATCCTCTCCTGTCTACAGGAGGACGTTTTTTTTTGCTTTTGAAAAACGAAGGATCAGAAGACGGCTGCTACTACGCTTTCGCCGAAAAGATCGAACTCGGTAGCTTCTGTAACCCTGATCTGCGCGAAATCTCCGATCCGCAAATAGTTTTCCTGCGCGGGGATCATCACCTCATTGTCTACCTCCGGCGAGTCGGCTTCGGTGCGTCCTACAAAATAACCGCCCTCTTTGCGGTCTATAAGCACCTTGAGTACCTGCCCGACCTTCTGCTGGTTGATCTCCCAGGAGATGTGTTCCTGCAACTGCATGATCTTGCCGGCGCGTTCTTCTTTAATCTGCTGGGGCACATCATCCACCATAGTATAGGCATGAGTGCCCTCTTCATGAGAGTAGGTAAAGATGCCCAGACGGTCGAAGCGCATATTTTCTACGAAAGTCTCCATTTCGGCAAAGTCTTCTTCGGTCTCGCCCGGGTGCCCGGCGATCAGCGTGGTGCGAAGGGTAACGCCGGGAATTTTTTCCCTGATCTGTGCAATCAACTGCTCGGTTTTTTCCCGGGTAATGCCCCGCCGCATCCGCTGGAGCATACGGGTGGAGCCATGTTGCAGGGGCATGTCCAGGTAGCGGCAGATGTTGTTGCGCCCGGCCATCACATCCAGCACATCCATCGGGAAACCCGACGGGAAGGCGTAGTGCAGGCGAATCCACTCAATGCCTTCTACATCAGAGAGGTGTTGTAAGAGTTCTGCCAGGTTTCTTTTGCGGTAAATATCCAGTCCGTAATAGGTAGCGTCCTGGGCAATGAGCAGCAACTCTTTGGTGCCGTTTTTCGCCAATGCCCTGGCTTCCTGCACCAGCGTTTCTATAGGTTTGGAAATGTGCCTGCCGCGCATGAGCGGAATAGCGCAGAAAGAGCAGGGACGGTCGCAGCCTTCCGAGATCTTCAGATAGGCATAGTGCCGGGCAGTGGTCGTCAGGCGGGTGCCCAACAGTTCATGCTTATAGTTGGCATTAAACTTTTTGAGCAGCAGGGGTAGCTCGAGCGTACCGAAAAAAGCATCTACTTCGGGAATTTCTTTTTCCAGGTCTTCGCGGTAGCGTTGCGACAGGCAGCCCGTCACGTACAGCTTCTCAATCTGCCCGTCGGCTTTAGCGTCTGCATAGCGCAGGATGGTGTCAATGGATTCCTGTTTGGCATTGTCGATAAAGCCGCAGGTATTGATGATCACGATATTGGCGTCGTCGCCGGTTGCCTCATGCACGGCGTTGATCCGGTTGCCCCGCAGTTGGGTGAGCATCACTTCAGAGTCTACCAGGTTCTTGGAGCAGCCCAGGGTGATGAGGTTGACCTTGTCTTTCTTACGTCCTTTTGTTTTCAAACCTTTTCTGTTGTCTTTTTAAATTGTCGGCAAAATTAGCAAATTTGCCCGTAATGAAGCATAACACATTTTTGTGGGCAAAGAATCATTTTTTGCTTATTTCTCTGCTGTCTCTTTTTGTACTGGCCGCTTGTGAAGACCAGGCCAGTTGTGTGAATGACAACACCAGCGAGGTAAGTATCGCTTTTTATAAGATCACAGATGCCGTGCAACGTACCCAGGAGACCGTACCTTTTCTGGAAGTGACGACAGCCGACGGACGTTTTGTATACAGCGGAGAGAATGTAAATAAATTTAAGCTGCCCCTGGACCCTACAGGCAAACAGGTGCGTTTCCTGATCATCCAGGATACGGCAACCGACGTGCTGGAGTTGACCTACAACCGGGAGCAGCAGGTCATCTCTGCCGAATGCGGCGTAGACCAGCGTTACTACGATCTGGATATTACGCAGCAAAGCTTTGATTCTGTGGAAGTCGTTGAAAGCGAGATCACAAAAGCCACCAATGCACAGGGCAGCAACGTAGCCATCTACTTCTGCCAGTACGACCTTGATGATACGGTCAAACTTAATTTCTACCAAAGAATTCCGCGCCTCAACAACCCGCCAACGATCCGTGCTGATACGCTGGTCTTTACCTCCGTAACCGACGACCGTGGCAATGTATGGGCTGCCTCGGATACGGTATCTTCGCTGCGTATTCCCATCAACCCGGAAGCCAGCCAGACGGCTTTGTTTTTTGCCCGCCAGCTTGCCGATGGCACTCTGGAACAGGACACGCTGGAATTGAGGTACCGGACAACGACCGTACAGCTTGCCCGCTGCCTGCCGCAAACCAGGTACGATCAGTTGGATACGCTGCGTTACACCTTCGACTCTTTGGCTTTTAGCAATATCATCCTTGACCAGAACAATGCAGAAAATATCAGCATATTTTATTAGTCTGCTGCTTTGCGGTTGGATAGGAACGGCTTCTTGCCTTGGGCAGCAGGCAGACAGTGTGCAGCAAAAGAAATATTACGAAGGCGGCTTTTCCCCTTCCGCCCTGCGCCTTGGGGTTTCTCTCAACAATATTATACAAACTTTTGCCGACACGCAGGGCGACTACCTGGGTTTTCAGGCAGACCTGCCCATCCGGCAGTTTATGCTCAGCGTTGACTACGGACGTGCTACGGTGCAGTTAGCCAACCAGCAGGACGTATTGCTCAACCGCAACTTTGCCTACAGCAGCCAAGGTTCTTTTTTCCGGTTTGGCATAGACGCCAACCTCCTCAAAGACAAGGAAAAAAATAACAACGATGCCCGCGGCGATGTGATCTTCTTCGGATTGAAATATGCGCACAGCCGCCTGGATGACGCACTCACTTTTACGGTACAGGACACCCTGTATACCTCCGCGACTTTGAGCCAAAGCAACAACAAACTGGGCGCCTGGTGGCTGGAGATGAACGCCGGTGTAAAGATACAGATCGTGAGAAATATCTTCCTGGGCTATACGCTCCGCTACAAATTCTTCCGCCGTCTGGCAGGTGGAAGCTCGCTCATTCCCTACGAAATTCCCGGCTTCGGCAGAGGCATCAGAGAAAATGGCTTCGGGTTTGATTACTACATTTATTACCGGATTCCCTTCCGTTAAGCTTCTATAGCGTCCCCTTTTTTTGTGTAAGGTAAACCTGCAAAACGCGCTTCGCAACGCCCGGCTTTTTCATAGTTTTGGGTACGGCAAACCGTTTTTATGCTTATGAAGCAAATTAAGATACTGGCGATAGAAGATGAGCCCAAAGTGGCTAGTTTTATCAAAATAGGCCTGGAAGAGCAGGGTTACTGCATTGAGGTAGCCTACGATGGCAAGGTAGGCAAGAGCATGATCTCGGCCAATGCGTACGATCTGATCATTCTGGACATTAACATTCCCTATGCCAACGGCTACGAGCTGTGTAAGTTTATCCGCCATACCAACGAACAACTTCCCGTGCTCATGCTCACGGCGCTGGGCTCTACCGAAGACAAACTCAGCGGCTTCGAGGCGGGCGCCGATGATTATTTGGTCAAGCCTTTCGAGTTTCGGGAGTTGATCGCCCGCACCAAAGTGTTGCTGAAACGCTCTTTCCAAAGTGAGTCTCCTGTCCGGCTTCTGCGCATTGCCGACCTGGAAATTAACCTGGAAAGCAAGACCGTGAAAAGGGCAGGGCGACGGATTGAACTGACGGCCAAAGAATACGCCTTGCTGGAGTATTTGGTGCAAAACAAAGGCAGGGTGATCTCCCGCGCCCATATCGCCGACAAGATCTGGGACATTAACTTTGATACCGGTACCAATGTAATTGATGTGTACGTCAACTTCCTCCGCAAAAAAGTGGACCGCGATTTCACACCCAAGCTGATCCACACCCAGGTAGGCATGGGCTATATTCTCAAAGTGGAAGAAGAATGAGTATCCGCAACAAGCTTACCCTGCAATTTGCCCTGATCGCTGCGGCTATCCTGCTCATGGCTTCTTTTTTTATTTATTTTTTGAGCGCCCGCTACCGCCAGGAAGAGTTTTATGAAAGGCTGCACAACAAAGCTCAGAGCACGGCCAGGCTGCTCATTGAGGTCAATGAAGTAGACCACGACCTGCTCAAGATTATTGATAAGAATACAGTATCGCTACCTTCAGAACAGATCGTTATTTTCAACTATCTGAATGAAGAAATTTACAATAGTGCCGAAATCAATAAACTCATTATCAGCGAAGCACTGCTCGATGCGATCCGTATTCGCCAGGAGTTGAGGTTTCGGCAAGACCAGAAGGAGTTTCTGGGCATCTTATACGCTGACGCGCTCAACCGTTTTGTGGTGATAGCCTCGGCTACCGACGTGTACGGGCTTCGCAAACTCAACAATCTTCGCCTGGTACTTTTGTCGGTCTTTGCAGGCAGCACGCTGCTGATGGTGGCGGGGGGCTGGATTTTCTCTAAACAAGCCCTTCAGCCTATTACGCATGTGATCGGTCAGGTAGACCAGATCTCCGGCAGCAACCTCCATGCAAGGGTAGACGAAGGCAACGGGCAGGACGAGATCGCCTACCTCTCCAAAACCTTTAACAAAATGCTGAACCGGGTAGAGTCGGCTTTTCATACCCAAAAAAGCTTTGTGGCTAATGCTTCTCATGAACTCAGAACACCCCTGACAGCCATTACCGGGCAGATAGAAGTTGCCTTGTTGAAACCCAGAAAGGACGAAGAATACAGAAGTGTACTTTGCTCTGTGCTGGAAGACATCAGGCAGCTTACGCATCTTTCCAACAACCTGCTCGAATTAGCGCATGTAGACCCGCACACCCATCACATCCCGCTGACGCCGCTCAGGATTGACGAACTGGTGTTGCACAGCCGGCAGGAGCTAATGCAGCGAAAGCCGCACTATTCCATCCACATACAGTATCTGAACTTTCCGGAGGAAGAAGCCGGCCTGCTCGTCCTGGGCAATGAACCCTTGCTCAAATCCGCGATCATTAACATCATGGACAATGCCTCTAAATTCTCGGATGGGAAACCGGTGGAAGTAAGCCTCACTTTTAGCCGCCAATACGCTACCCTGACGGTGGCTGACCAAGGCATTGGTATTGGGGAAGAAGAAGTAGCGCAAATCTTCGAGCCGCTATATCGGGCTTCCAACGCTATCACTTTTCAGGGGCATGGGCTGGGGTTGTCGCTTGCCGGCAAAATTCTGTCGCTTCACCGCGCCCAGATCAGGATACAATCCAAGCTCAATGAGGGGACGCAACTGACGGTAGAGTTGCCTGTTTTGGCTTAAAAATCCTGAAAGCCTCCTTTTATTTAAATATTTTTATATTTTTTTGTAAAATTTAATCATTTTTTAATCCCGTTTTAAGAAGGTTTTAACCCGCCATCCGATTAACTCTATAAAAACAAACAAAATTTATCAAAAACGAAAAATCAAATACGTATGAAAACTGAAAATAAAATCAAGATCGCAGCCATCATAGCTGCCCTGTTGTTACTGATCTCTTTAGGTGGTGTGGTAATGTTGAACCGTCAGAACAAAACGCTGCACGCTCATGCGGATGCGGAGCATCTGAAGGCGGAGAATTTACTTTCTGAAAAGCTGGCACTGGAAAAACAGATCAAAGACTTCCGCAGCGAAATGAAGACGGTGAAAGGAAAGAATGAAGAACTGGACCGTTATCTGAGTGAGGCGCAGCGTAAGTTAGGAGAAAAAGAAGCCGCTATTGCTAAGCTCAGCAAAGAGAACGCAAATACCAAAGCGATTCTCAAGAAAGAAAATGATGAGATCAAAAAAATGAGAAAGGAGTTGTATGCACAGATAGACCAGCTCAACACCCACAACAAAAAGCTCAACGACCAGATCAGCCAGTTGAACAACACCATTGCTTCGCTCAATGAGGAAAAGAAAGAACTGCTGGCCAAACTGGAAAGCCCCAAGATGGATATGGTTGCCAGCAACTTTATGATAGAAGTCCGCAGGAAGAAAGAAGAAAAGCTGACCGTCAGAGCCAAGAAAACCCACAGTGTGGCCGTGAGCTTTGACCTGCCCAAAGGCAGTGCCCAGTCGCTGGCTAACTTCTACCGGGTAGACCTGCTCTCGCCCACCGGCGCCCTGATCGGCTGCAAAGTGAAAGGCGTGGATGCCAAGAAAGCCAACAACATGACAGCCAGCTTAAAAGCCCTTCCTGCAAAAGACAGTGCTGATAAAGTGCAACTGACCTTTGAGCCTGAAGAAAAACTGGTGAAAGGCGTTTACTCTATCGTCATCTACAACGGCAACCGCTATCTGGGCAGCGCCCAGGTGAAGCTGGTTAAATAGAATGTGTTCAGGTGTTAATGTGTTCAGGTGTTCAGGTAATTTACTATAACACATTAACACCTAAAAACACTCATCTGCCCTAACAAACCTCTTCCGGCAACGGGGGAGGTTTGTTTGCTTAGTCAAAAATTGAATGAGCCAAATAACCCTGACAATCGGCTCATATTTTTGCTATATTTGAGCCGAATAAAGCAGGCAATCGGCTCATGATCTACAATTGGCAACAACCGGACTGGCCGGACTTCAAATACAAACTTGAAAATATTGAAGACAAGCTCTTTGATTTTGCAGAGCGATCAGGGCGGGTCAGTGGTCTTATGGCAGGTTTGCCGGACGACACCCAAACCGAGGCGATAGTTGACCTGATGGTATCCGAAGCCGTCAAAACCTCTGAGATTGAAGGCGAATATCTCAGCCGTCAGGATGTCATGTCGTCTCTTCGAAATAATCTTGGGTTGGGTCAAACCATTGAGCATGTCCGGGATAAACGGGCCGAAGGTGCAGCAGAACTCATGATTGATGTACGCAACAGCTACGCAGAGGTATTGACAGAAGACAAGCTGTTCTCATGGCACCGGATGATCATGAAAGGAAACAGGCGGGTAACGATAGGAGAATGGCGACACCACGAAGAATCGATGCAGGTTGTCTCCGGTGCATTAGGCAAAGAAAAAATTCATTTTGAAGCACCGCCCACCTCACAGGTTCCAAAAGAGATGGCGCAATTCATTCAATGGTTCAATGAAACTGGACCAGGAGGAAAGTGTGAGATAAAAAATCCCATGGTGCGCTCAGCCATTGCCCATTTGTATTTTGAAACCATCCATCCTTTTGAGGATGGGAATGGCCGTATAGGCCGGGCCATATCCGAAAAAGCCTTATCCCAAAGCTTACACCAACCTGTTCTGCTAAGCTTGTCCCGCTCCATAGAATCTAACAAGAAAGCTTATTATGATGCGCTTCAAACCGCCCAACAGTCCAATGAGATTACGCCCTGGATTATCTATTTTGTAGATATGACCCTTGAGGCGCAGAAGCAGACCGAAGAACTGATTAATTTTACCCTGAAGAAGACAAAGTTTTTTGATCGCTTCAAAGACCAATTTAATGAACGCCAGTTAAAAGTGGTGCGGCGGATGATGGACGAAGGGACTAAAGGGTTTGAAGGGGGCATGAGTACCAAAAAATATATGGCTGTCACCTACACATCGAAGGCTACAGCCACCAGGGATTTACGGGACCTTGTTGAGAAAAGTATTTTTGTATCCGTTGGCGGCGGGGGGAGAAGTACACGTTATGAGCTAAACTTGGGCAAGGATACCTTAGTAAATAACAACTCTCCTGTCTGACAACAGCCAGGGGATTGCTGGATCAAGCAGTCTTTTACTCCGCCTTGTCTCCCAGCACATCTTCTACGTACAGCATCCTGATAAGCACCACGACCACCGCCAGAATAGGCGTTGCCAGGATCAGCCCTAGCCCACCTACCAGAATCCCTAACAGTATTTGCGCAATGATGATCATGGCCAGCGGCAGAGACACCGCTTCGCGCTGTATGAAAGGGGTAATCAGGTTGCTTTCTACGGCCTGTATTCCCACATAGAGTAATACGACATAAAGAGCCGTCGTAGGGCTTTCCAACAAGGCTACCAGTACAGCCGGAATGAGCCCTAAGATAGGTCCAAAGTTGGGAATAAAAGAAAACAGCCCGGCAATCAGACCCAGCACCAGGGCAAGCGGCACGCCTAATATCCACAAGCCGATCACCGTAAGTACAGCTACGACCAGCATGGAGAGCAGCTTGCCGGCCAGCCAGCGTTGCAGGGTCGTATATACCTGGTCTAACACTTCCTGTGCCCGCTTGTGCCTGGAGGGCGGTACTAAACTTACGATTCCCTTCACATAAGGCTGCGGGTCGGCCAGGATGAACATGCCCAATAGCAGTATGATGTATAGATCAGCCAAGGTACCCAGCGTAGAAGATACCACACCAAAGGTTTTTTGAAACCAACCGTCGCGGTTTTCTAAAAATTTCAAGGGGTCTTCAGGAATTTGATTAATCAGTTGCTTTCCCCACTGGGTTTTCTCCAACTGCTGTTTGGCATTGGCAAGGGTTTGCGGTAGTTTTTCCGCTAATTGACTGGCCTGCTCAGCGATCTGGGGTGCTATGAGCAGGTTGGTCAGTACCACTATCCCCAACACACCTACTACGGCAATGAGCAATGACCAGCCCATCGGTATGCTGGTATGCCGGCTGATCCAACTGGCTATGCCCCTGAAGAAAGCAGACAGCAGCACGGCAGCCATCACCAGCAGCAGCACCTTGAAAGCAAAACCGAACAGCAACAGGACTAAAATAACGGGAATGACAATGCCTGCAGTAATAAGTACCTTGCCGGTGAATGACGTCGGCTTGCTTTCTTTTTCCTGTTGTTGTTCGGACACAATGATCTGGTTTATAGCATAACCCTACCAAAACAACCTGGCATCTGCACAAAGGTTATGGATTAATCTCTTAAATTTGCTTATGCATTATCTCAAAATGTTTTTTTACTATCTGATCCTCCTCATCGGTTCCTTGTCTGTTGGCGTTTCCCTTTTGTCTTTGCTTTACGATGTAAACATATGGTGGCTCAAGGTGCTGGATTTTCCCAGGCAGCAGACGTTTCTCATAAGCCTGCTATGCTTACTGCTGTTTGCGATCATCAACAGGCGTTGGAATTTCTGGTCTGTATTTTTTTCTGTGGGCCTGGTCATTTCTTTAGGATTGCAGGCTTATTACATTTTTCCCTATACCCCATTGGCAAAAGAAGAGGTGGCGCAGGCTGATTTAGGTCAAACAAACCTGTCTGCCGAAAGGCAGGTAAAGAAGGCAAGGGTGAGCCTGGTAATTGCCAACGTGTATATGAAAAACCGGAATGCAGCGGCTTTTCTGGATATAGTAGAACGCGCCGCCCCGGACATGATCCTGGCCATGGAAACTGACACATGGTGGGAAAACGCTTTGGAGCCGCTGCAAGCACATTATCCTTACAGCCTAACATATCCTATGGACAACACGTACGGAATGCTGTTGTATTCCAAACATCCGCTGATAGAACCCAAAATCATGTTTTTACAACATGAGGAGGTACCCTCTTTTCATACGAAAATCAGGCTTGCCAATGGACAAATGTTTTATTTTCATGGGGTGCATCCGGTACCTCCCGTTTATAGCAAACATCCTGATAACAAAGGAGAGAAAGAAGAGGAACTGGTAGAAGTGGGCGACATGGTAGCGCAGCACCAAATGCCTGTTATGGTGGCGGGAGATTTCAACGATGTAGCCTGGTCGCATACTTCCCGTTTATTTCAAATAGAAGGCCAGCTCCATGATATGCGGGTTGGCAGATGTTTTTGTAATTCTTTTGATGCGCGCTCTCTTTTCCTGCGGTGGCCGCTGGATCATGTATATGTAACCAAAGAGTTTGAAGCACTTAAAATGGAAAGATTAGATGCCTTCGGCTCTGATCATTTTCCTATATACGTACAATTCACTTTGTGAAGCAAAAATGATCTGATCCGGCAAGTTCCTTCCAAAAATTAATCATTTCTCATTACCCTTTCTCACAGCCTCTACCGCCTTCCGTACCGACCCGTATTGCGTCAGCAGGGATGCTGCCGTTTCGCGGGAAACAGATAATTGCTCCATGATCATGCGCGTGCCGCGGTCTACGAGTTTGTTGTTGCTCAGTTGCATATCCACCATGCGGTTGCCCTGCACCCTGCCCAGGCCGATCATCACGGCCGTAGAGATCATGTTCAGCACCAGTTTCTGCGCTGTGCCAGACTTCATCCGCGTACTGCCCGTTACAAACTCCGGTCCGACGACCACCTCAATAGGAATTTCTACAGCGGCTGCCAAAGGGGTGTCCAGGTTGCAGGTGATGCAGCCTGTCAGGATGCCGTGCCGCCGGGCTTGCTGTACGCCGCCTATCACATAGGGCGTTTTGCCCGAAGCGGCAATACCTACCAGCACATCCTTATCATTGATTTCGTAATGCTGCAAATCCTTCCATGCCTGTGCCGTATCGTCTTCGGCAAATTCAACAGCCTTGCGGATGGCGCTGTCGCCGCCGGCGATGATGCCGATCACCCAGTCGTGCGGTACGCCATAGGTAGGCGGGCATTCGGAAGCGTCCAGGATGCCTAGTCGCCCGCTGGTGCCTGCGCCGATATAAAACAGGCGTCCGCCGCGCTGCATACGCGCTGTGGTCGCGCTCACCAGTTTTTCTATCCGGGGAATAGCTTTTTCTACTGCCTGAGGCACAGTTTTGTCTTCTTCATTGATGCCGCGCAGCAAATCCTGCACGGTCATATGTTCCAGGTTGTCAAAGTTGGAGGGAGATTCGGTGGTCATGGTTCAGGCTTTAAATACTTCGTTTTTCATCGTCTTACATTTTGTCTTTTTGTTGATGGTACAAAGTTAACCCGGCAATCGGACTTTCCAGTATATTTTGCACGGCAATGCCTTTATCGCTGGCTACCTGTCGCAGCAGATTGCTGTAATAAAACGCTACCGAGCCGGTAAAATGCACCTGGTACTGCTCATAATCTTTGTATGGGCATACATTTTTGTCAAAAAAGGCGGCAAAACCATCGTACACCATACGGGCTATATAAGGATGTTGGAGATGATGAAAGGCAAACCGGGAAAACCCTGCCAGGTAGCGATTGGCCTGTGGCTTGCGATACACATTTTCCAACGCATCGGCCTCTGTCAGTTGATACCGTTTCTCAAACGGCTGCCGCAAATCTTCGGGTATGTCGCGTTTCAAAAAACGGTTCAGCAATTCTTTACCTAAGTAAGCCCCGCTGCCTTCGTCGCCCAGGATATAGCCCAGCGGCGGGATATGGTCTGTGATGACTGCTCCATCATACAGGCAGGAGTTGGCGCCCGTGCCCAGGATGCAGGCAATGCCCGGCGTATGGGTACACAAAGCTCTGGCGGCCGCCACCAGGTCGGAATAAACTTCAATAGCCGCTTCCTGGAAAACCTGCGCAATCGCACGTTGTACCTGCCGGGAAACTTCCCGGGTAGCGCAGCCCGCTCCATAAAAATAGACCTGCGCGACAGGCATGGCTAACTGTGGCAGTAGTTCGTCCCGCAGCAGTTGGGCAATAGCGTCTTCCGGCTGGTGGTAAGGATTGATACCCACCGTCTTGGCCTGCGCGATGTTTCCCTGGCTGTCGATCATACGCCAGTCTGTCTTGGTAGAACCGCTGTCAGCAATAAGGATCATCAAAAAATTTGTTAAAACGGAGAAATACCGGCTACAGAAACACCAGGTAAATGTCTGTGTCGCATAGCTTGCCAAAGCTACAAAGAATTAATTTATTGTATATTGCTGTTTTAGCAATAACCTAACTGATCATTGGCCAAAGACTACGACAAGATACTTAAAGAAAACATCGCTGCCCTGTTTCTCCCCCTGAGCGAGAAGTATTTGGGTATGCGCATCGTCAAGACAGAAGAACTCAAAGACAAACTGCAAACTACCATTGAGAAAGAACCTGACTTCATCCGCATTGTAGAGACAGATACCGCAGAAAGGTTCATTCTGCACTTGGAGTTTTAGTCCGCTGATGAAGAAGGTATGGTTTACAGAATGCAAGAGTACTACAGTCTGCTGCGAAGAAAGTATGCGCTTCCTGTCAAACAGTTTGTCATCTACTAATCTCGACTTTAGCCATTTTAAGTAGCCCTTGCTGCCATAAAAGCTAGGTGGTTTATAAGTAATTGATAAGTTTTTTCACAGTCTGGGTTTTCAAGCGACTGTGAAGAAACTTGAAACTG
>JBBSNI010000004.1:0-43338 GCA_038232695.1 Cytophagales bacterium | reverse complement strand
GGAGCGAATGCTGATATTTGGGCAGAGAACTCTTCGGGAATAATAAGCATAGATTTGAATCGTAAGACAATCCAAAGCTACGCATTCCCCCAGAGTTCTTCTTCTCTTTCATATTCTCAAAAGGCTAAAGTCGAGATAAGAAAGCGGTTAAGAAAATAAATGCTGTGTGGATGTATGGATGTTATACGCCAGCAAACCAATGATACAGTTTCTAAAATACAGCGGACTATTTATAATAGGATCAGGCGTCGCTATCATCGTTTATAACCAATGGACTGAAAAACCGCTGCCAACAGATAGCCCTATAGACAAAATAGTAGTTGAGAAGTCTAAAAGAAGAATGACTGTCTTTAGTCAAGGTAAATTTCTTAAAACATATAAAATTGCTCTCGGCACCAACCCGGTAGGACATAAACAATTTGAGGGAGACGAAAAAACACCGGAAGGAAGCTATACAATCAACGACAAAAACCCCAACAGCGCCTACCACTTAAACTTAGGTATCTCTTACCCAAACGAGCATGACCGGGACTTTGCCCGCCAAATGGGAAAAAGCCCGGGCCGAGCCATCAAAATACACGGACTGCGCAACGGGCTTGGCTACATTGGAAAACTTCACTGCCTCACCGACTGGACACAAGGGTGCATCGCGCTGACAAACCAGGAGATCAGAGAGCTGTATGATCATGTGCCCGTCGGGACAACGATTGAAATAAAGAAATAGCCAGCAAAATCAAATTATTGTTTTCGTTGTGAGAATCAATACCGCCCGTTACGTATATTGGCAGCTATGAAAAAACTGTCTACACTCCTAAGCCTGCTCCTGATCACTTCTGTAGCCCTGGCGCAATCTGCTGTAGAAAAGCAGGTACGCACTTTCACAGATAAAAACTATACAGCACTCGATACTTTGTATAAATATCTGCATCAGCACCCTGAACTGTCTATGCAGGAAGAAAACACCGCCAAAGTGATGGCGGCAGCCCTCAAAAAGCTGGGTTTTGAGGTGCAGCAAAAGATAGGCAAGCACGGCGTAGCCGGTGTGCTGAAAAACGGCGGAGGGCCTACCGTGCTCATCCGTACCGATATGGATGCGCTGCCGCAGCAGGAAAAGACTGGCTTGCCGTATGCCAGCACCGCTAAGGGAACCAACGCCGCCGGAGAAGAAGTGTATGTGATGCACGCCTGCGGTCACGATGTGCACATGACCGTATTCGTAGGCGCCGCCAGGGCTTTGGTAGCCACTAAAAACCAATGGAAAGGTACCCTGGTGATGGTCGCCCAGCCTGCCGAAGAGACCGGCTTCGGGGCTGACGCCATGTTTAAAGATGATCTTTACGACAAAGTGCCTGTGCCCGACTATGCCATCGCGCTGCACGATAACGCTTACCTGCCGGCAGGCACCATCGGCTACCGCGCCGGACCTTTTATGGCTAGCGTAGACATGGTAGACATCACCGTATTCGGAGAGGGCGGACATGGCGCGGCACCTCATACCACCAAAGACCCCATTGTATTGAGTGCGGAAATGATCAACGCCTTCCAGACCATCGTCAGCCGGGAGGTCAATCCTATAGAGCCTGCCGTCGTAACGGTTGGGTCCATCCACGGCGGAACCGTCCACAATATCATTCCCGACCAGGTGAAGATGCAACTGACCGTACGGGCTTATTCGCAGGAGGTAAGAAACCAGATCCTTGCCGCCATCCGGCGTATCAGCCAAAACATGGCACTGGTGGCAGGGTTGCCGAAAGACAAAATGCCTGAGATCAGTGTGCGCGACCCGCAGACGCCCTCCACCATCAACGATGCCGCACTGACAGAAAGACTGGTGAAGGTGTTTAAGAACAACTTCGGAGAAGATCATGTCGTAGAAACAGAGCCAAATACGGTAGGGGAGGACTTCAGCCGCTTCGGAATGCAAAAGGAAGAAGTGCCTATCTGTATGTTCTGGCTGGGTGCGGTAGACCCTGCCAAGATAGCGCAGTACAAAAAAGAAGGCAAAGCACTGCCATCCTTACACTCTCCTGAGTATGCTCCCTTACCTGAGCCTACCATCAAAGCCGGCGTACAAGCCATGAGCGCTGCTGCCCTGGAACTGCTTGGCAAGTAGTTTGGAGATTGAAGGAGTAATCGGGATTTCGTATCAAACCACCTTATTTTCTGAATAGCCTGTTTTCTCAATGATCAGGTAATCATTGGTTTTGCCGGAACTCAGCGTGATCATTTCCGCCACAAAGCCTGCCATAAATAGCTGTACGCCTACGATCACGGCAACCAGAGCCAGGAAGAAAACCGGCTGGTCTACCACATCGCGTACCGGCAGGTAGTGGTAAATCTTGTAAATCTTTTGCCCAATGAGTGCCAGCGTAATGGCCAGCCCAAACAGGAAAAAAAGAGAGCCTATGGCACCAAAAAAGTGCATGGGTCTTTTCTTGAATTTTGATACAAAGGTAATAGAGAGCAGATCCAAAAAGCCATAAACAAAACGCTCCAGGCCAAACTTGGTCGTGCCATATTTTCTGGCCCGGTGTTCTACTACCTTTTCTCCAATGCGTGTAAACCCGTTTCGCTTGGCAATGATAGGAATGTAGCGGTGCATCTCACCGTATATGTCCAGCGTCTTGATCACATTCTTCCGGTAGGCTTTCAGCCCGCAGTTGAAGTCATGCAGCTTGATGCCCGAAAATTTACGGGTCACAAAGTTGAAGAAGCGCGAGGGCACCGTCTTGGTGATAGGATCATACCGTCTTTTCTTCCAGCCCGACACCAGGTCGTAGCCATCTTCCATGATCATGGCATACAGCGCAGGGATTTCATCCGGGCTGTCCTGCAGGTCAGCGTCCATCGTGATCACTACTTCGCCCTGGGCGTGCATAAAGCCGGTGTGCAAGGCTGCCGACTTGCCGTAGTTTCTGTTGAGCCGTATGCCCCGCACAAAAGGATTGGCTTCGACGATCTGGCCGATGATATGCCAGGAGGCGTCGTGGCTGCCATCATCTACCAGGATCACTTCATAGGTAAACTGGTGCGTATTCATCACCCTGGCGATCCACTCGCATAGCTCCGGTAGCGACTCTTCTTCGTTGTATAGAGGAACTACGATGGATAGATCCTTCCGCTGCCCGTTCATCATTCAAACTCAGGTTGTTTCTTTTTTACGATAGCGCCTATGATCAGTGCCAGCACAAGCCCCAGAATGAGGCTATATCCATAGCCCACCATTAGGTTGCCGATGCTGTAAGGGTTATTGGTTTCCAGATCAGCGATGGTCTGGTCAATTAAGGTATCGTCCGCTCCAAAGCCTTCCATCATACCGGCTGTCCTGTCTATCACATCCTGGTGCAAGGCATCGGCCATTTCAGGAGAGAACACCGTAAACACCAGAATATTGTATAGCAGGCTGATGGCTCCGGCGATCACGATGATCAGAAAAGTAGAAACAAAAGCTTCTTTAAAAGGAAGATATCCTCCATGCAGCTTGCGTAGTTCATATCCGGCTACTACCAACACGGCAATATTGATGATGAGCGGAAGAACACCAAACCAGGTGCTGGTCAGCAGGTGGTAGTCGATGAGCAGAATAGCCAGGGAGAGAGCCACGTTGATCAGCCCCAGGGCGAGCCCGTATTTCAGGTTATGGTTCATAGGTAGCGTATTTGTGGCAAATATAAGAGATTTAACGTTTAATGGCAGCCTATCTCTTCTTTTCTGTCAAAGGGTTTCTGCGCATCACGACAGCCATGATCAGGGTGATAAACAGACCGACCAGCAGTATTTTTTTCAGATCCTCCCACACCAGCGTTGCCAGGGTAAGCACTTTGATGTCTGCCAGGGTTTCCCGGTAGGTTTCTTCTCCAAACTGCTCTATAAAGTTTTCCTTATGGCTCATGATAAACGCTGTCCGGTTAGCAATATAGTCAGGCAGGAGGTCTGTGCCTAAGACACTGGCATAACCCCAGAGAAAAAGAGCCGTCAGCACGGCGATGAGCCCGTAGGTAAGATAGCCTACCGCCATGCCCTGCCAGAAATGCAATATACCCTGGTTATGGTAGTTTTTAAATTCTTTGATGCTAAAAAAAACAAAGATAATACCCAACAGAATAGTGCCTGCCTTATTGGACAGCAGCGGATTGTTATCAAAAAACAGTATGACAAAAAACAGCATGATGATCAATACGCTGCCTACCAGGGCATATTTAAGGGGTACGGAGAGCAGCGGTATAAACTTACGGGGAAGTTGGTATGTCATATCAGCGTATATCCATCCAGGCTTGCCGGTCGTGCCATATGCCCAGCGCTTTTCCTTTTAATTCACTCCCGAATAAAGGATTATTTTTTGATTTGGAAAAATAAGTGCTTGGGTCGAGCGTCCATACCTGCTCCGTACTGAAAAGTGTTAGGCAGGCCACGGCGCCTTCCTGCACCTGCGGAACAGCTAACTTTAACAGCTTTCGCGGTGCGGTCGTGATCTTATCAATCAAAACGGGCAGCGGCAGCGAAGAACTTACCAGGCTGTTAAGGATAGGAAAAACAGTTTGCAAGCCCGCTATGCCAAAAGCCGCCTGGTCAAATTCACATTTCTTACTTTCCTCATCCTGCGGCTGATGCGCCGATACGATCACATCAATGGTGCCGTCGGCAAGCCCCTCCAGCAGTGCGTTGATGTCCTGGCGGGTGCGCAAAGGCGGGTTTACTTTATAATTAGTATCAAAATCTGCCAGCATTGTATCATCAAAATAGAATTGGTGCGCCGCCACATCGCAGCTTACCGGCAGCCCCCTGGCTTTAGCTTGGCGCACCAGGTCAACCGAAGCTGCCGCAGACAAGTTGCTGAAGTGCAGGCGGGGCGGGCGTTCTACAGAAAGCTCCACGGCATACGCCAGCAAAGACAGATCCCGCTCGATAGCAATGGTTTCTGCCAGTACCGGCATACCCTTCATGCCCAGCATGGTACTCTGTATGCCTTCGTGCATCGCACCATACATATTCAGATGCGTATCCTCCGGCCGGGTGATCAGCAGGCCGTCAAACTTCTGCACATATTGCAGGGCTTTGAGCATTACCTGCGGATGCCACAGCGGCTGGCTTCCATCCGAAAAGGCTACCGCACCGGCGTGGTGCAGGTCTATCATCTCTGTCAGCTCTTCGCCACTAGTGTGGCGGCTCACAGCAGCCAGTGGGTGCAGTTGTACCAGCCGGCCGGCCGCGCTTTGCAGATAGCGGATGTCGTTCTTGGTTTGTATCACCGGTTGGGTGTTGGGCGTCAGCACTACGTCTGTAAAACCGCCTGCGGCGGCGGCCCGTGAGCCGCTTGCTATATCTTCCTTGTGTTCGTCGCCAGGATCGCAAAAGTTGGCCTGCATATCCATCCATCCGGCAGAAACATAGCATCCTTTTTTATCAACAACTTGTACATCTGACGGTAAATCCTCCCCGGATGCAGGTTCACCGACGCTGACAATAAGTCCTTCTTTGATCAGAATATCCGCCTCTTTGAGGTGAAAAGGCGATAATCCGTCTATTACAGTGACTGATTTTAATAGCACATGGGGCGTCATAGAAACCTGATGAGTAAAATTTCGGTCAGTAAAAAGAACAAAGCTAACAGCAGCGCATATTTCCAGAGCGAAACCTGGGTCTGCTGCTTCCGGACAAGATCGGTAAAACTATCCACATCTTCTGCTTCATAGATGGTCACATTCTCTGCTTTGTCAAAAGCCTGCTGCAATTCTTCTATCGTATACTGTGCAATCAGCGACTCCTGCTTTTCCACATTAAAAGCCAGGCTCAGCAAGGGCTCCTGCTGCCGGTTCCTGCCAGCCGCTCCTTCTTCCATCCGCGTCAGGTCGTAAAATCCCGCTTGCACTACATGCTGAGGAACTTCCATAAACAGGCGTCCGCTGACCAGCCGCTGCGGAGGAATAATTTCCTGCTCCTGTTGCCGAAGCTTATACAAGTATGCTTCAGGGGCTGCGCTGTTGGCATCGCCTTGTGCCAAACTGTCCATAAAGTTAGCCGTTTCCAACGTAACAGCAGATTCGTCTAGATAATAATACAGCTTGTTGTTCAGTGATTTGCTCATAGAAGCCAGCCGGTACATGATGGGCACAAAGATCGCATGGCGGTACAGGTTGGTAAACTCAGGGCGCAGTGGCGTACTGAACACATAGACCGGGTTGGAAGCGGCGGTTTCCGTACGGAGCAAAGACCGGCTCAGCGACAGCAGGTACGGTTCGCCGGTTTTGTAACGCAACAATGGCTCACCCCCCAGGTTTTGGGCAAGGAAGCGCACAGCAAAGGGCATCTCGAAGTTGCCGGTTTCGCCCTCAAACATATTGGCAAAGAAAGGATTGGCAAAGTCGGGATTAGACAGAATATTTTCCCGTTTGCCCACAGAATCCGCCTCGTTGATACGATTGGCAGCCAGGTTGTTGTTACCCGTCGCTTCTTTAAGGAATACCAGGTTGCCGCTGGCAGGAGGGATGTAGAGCATGTGTCCGCCCTTGGCAAGAAAATCCCGGATATAAGGCGTAACGGCCAGGTTTGACGCTTCGCTGCTGTTGCCCAGTTCGTTGAGTACCAGTAGGTCTGTACCCTCTATCAGTGTATAATCCAGGTTGCCAATCCCAAACGACTGAAAATCAAATACTTTCTTGTTGGCATACACTTTTCCTATGGCAGAGGTACGCGAAAAAGCCTGGCTGGGCGTGATCTCCAGCACCTTGATCCGGTCGCCCAGGTTGAGTGAAAAATAAAATTCGTTGTCGAAAGTCACAGGGTAGTCTTCAAAGACGATCTGGCAGCGGTTGTTCTTTTTCAGTGGGAAATTCAGGGTAAATGCTAACGAACCTGTAGCATACGCCTCCAGGTTCAGGCTAGCACTGGCTACCTGCTGGTCGTTGATGAGCAGGCGTACGATCTGGTCTTCTACGGCTTTCTCTCCGTCATTTCTCAGCACCACCGTCAGTTCATTGGCTTCTTCGGCCAGCATAAAAGGATTGGCCAGGTACACCGAATCCACAAAAACATTAGAGGTAAAGGAAGAACGGATAGGCGCCACATACATACGGTGGGTAGTATCGGCGGTGATGCCTTCCAGACTACCTGCCGTAGACCGCTGAAAGTCGGAGATCAGATACACATCAGAAGTTTCTGTCGCGCCCGACAAGCCGGAAGCTTCATCGCTTTGTATCTTACTGACTACCTCGTCCATACTTCTGGCAATGCCCGTAAGATTTACCTCGGCAATCATCTCCTGTAGCTCAATCCCACTCTTAGGCACACGGAAGAAACTGCCGAACTCGTTGGTCAGCAGCTTATACGCCGTATTTTTAGGGTATAAATTGATAATTTCTTCAATATAATTAATCCCTTGGTCGATGCCCCGCATGTTGGAGCCCAACTCAGACGACATGCTCAGCGAGTTGTCTAAGTAAAGGTATACTAAATTGTTGCCCGCAGCGCCGCCAGCGGCTTTGTCTTTATCCGGCAAAATGGGCTGGGCAAAAGTAAGTACCAGGAAAAACACAAACAGCAGCCGTGCCAGCAAGATCAGCAGGTGTTTGACTTTGAGCTTGGAGGTAGTGGCTTCTTTGACGTTTTTGAGAAAGAGGGTATTGCTGAAGTATATCTTTTTTGTTTTGCGAAAATTAAAAAGATGGATGATAATGGGAATCCCCAACGCCAGCAAGCCATACAAAAATTGTGGGTATATAAAACTCATCGAGGGTAAAACTACGAAACTTCGATCAGATAATCATACCAGCACCCACCGTTTCGTTGGTAAACTCATCGATCAGGATCAGGCTGCCTGTGGTGCGATTCTTCTTGTAGCTGTCATAGAGCAACGGGATAGTCGTACGGATTAGTATCCTGCCTATGTCATTCAAACCGATCTCTTTGTCTTTTTCCATGCGGTGCAGGGTGTTGATATTGACTTTGTACTTAACTTCCTTGAGGATACAACGCACCTCTCTGGTGGTATGCTTCAAAGCATATTTGCCGCCCGGCATAAGTTTCTTTTCGTGCAGCCAGCATATCATCAGTTCTATGTCCTGTCCTACCACAGGCTGGTTGTCCGCCTTAGCGATCATATCACCCCGGGCAATATCTATGTCATCTGCCAGACTTATAGATACCGACATGGGCGCAAACGCTTCCTGCAAAGCCCCATCCATCGTATCGATAGAAGTAATGCGGGTCGTGAGTCCTGAAGGCAGCACGATCACTTCGTCGCCCGGCTTGAAAACCCCACCGGCTACTCGTCCGGCATATCCCCGGTAGTCGTGAAAGTTGTCTGACTGCGGGCGGATGATCCGCTGCACCGGAAAACGGCTGTCTACAAAGTTGTTGTCGCTGGATATTTGTACATTCTCTAAGGTATACAACAGGCTGGCGCCCTGATACCAGTCCATGGCTGCCGACTTGTTAACTACGTTGTCACCTTTCAGCGCACTGATCGGGATGTAGCGTATGTCGGGGATGTCAAGCTTAGAGCTAAACTCTTTGAAGGCTGCTTTGATTTTTTCAAAAGGTTCCTCCTGATAATCCACCAAATCCATTTTGTTGACACACAGCACCAGGTGCTGGATGCGTAACAGGGAAGCAATGAAAGCATGGCGGCAGGTCTGTTCTACCACCCCGTGCCGGGCATCTACCAACACGATAGCCAGGTTAGCTGTAGAAGCGCCTGTCACCATATTGCGGGTATACTGTATATGTCCCGGCGTATCGGCAATGATAAACTTACGCTTGGGGGTAGCAAAGTAGCGGTAAGCCACGTCAATGGTGATACCCTGTTCGCGCTCGTCCCTGAGCCCGTCAGTGAGCAATGCCAGGTTGATGTTTTCATCCCCGGCACTTTTGCTGCTGCGTTCAATGGCATCTAACTGGTCTTCAAAGATGGCTTTGCTGTCATACAACAGCCTGCCGATCAGGGTGCTTTTACCATCATCCACACTGCCTGCTGTCGTGAAGCGCAGCAGGTCCATACTCAGGTATTGGCTGCTGGTCTGTACGGTTTCTTCCATATTGTCCATACGTTCTGTTCTGTTACTTGATTGATTCTTGCGTTTAAAAATATCCTTGCTTCTTTCGGTCTTCCATAGCGGCTTCCGAACGGCGGTCGTCGGTTCTGCTGCCCCTTTCGGTGACTTTCGCAGCCGCTACCTCCTGTATGATAGAGGCTATACTGTCTGCCTCAGACTCTACGGCTCCGGTACACGTCATATCGCCTACCGTACGGAATCTGACCTGCCGCTGTTCATACTGTTCTCCTCTCATCAGGGTAATGTAGGAGGATTTTGCCAGCCACACCCCTTTGCGGTTGACGACCTCCCGCTCATGGGTAAAGTAAATGTCAGGAATAGCGAGTTTTTCTCTGGCAATATACTGCCAGACGTCCATCTCTGTCCAGTTGCTCAGGGGAAACACCCGGAAATGTTCTCCCACCTGCTTGCGCCCATTGAACAGGTTCCAAAGCTCGGCGCGCTGCTGGCGGGGGTTCCATTGCCCGAACTGGTCTCGGTGCGAAAAGAATCGCTCTTTGGCGCGGGCTTTCTCTTCGTCTCTTCTGGCACCGCCAAAGGCTGCATCAAAGCCGAACTCCTCTATGGCATCCAGCAGGGTGACGGTTTGCAGTCCGTTGCGGCTGGGGTTGGGGCCCGTCTCCTCTACGGCTCTGCCCTCATTGATAGAATCCTGTACCGAGCGGACGACCAGCTCAACGCCCAGCTTACTGACCAGCGCATCGCGGAAGGCGATGGTCTCAGGAAAGTTATGCCCTGTATCGATATGCATCAAAGGGAAGGGCAGCCGGGCCGGAAAGAAAGCTTTTTCTGCCAGCCTGACCATACAGATAGAGTCTTTGCCGCCGGAAAACAACAGCACGGGGCGCTCAAACTGGCTGGCGACTTCCCGCATTATGAAGATCGCTTCTGACTCTAACTGCTGCAAATGGCTTAAACTATACGATTGCATCGGTGTTTGTTTTATCTTGATAAACTTATTAAAGTGTCATATTTGTCATGGCTGATATGTTATCTACCAGTACCTGGTGGCAGTCTTCCAGGCTTTGCGCTGCCGTATTCAACACAATATCTGCTTTGGCGGGCGGCTCAAAAGGGGCGCTGATGCCCGTAAAGTCTTTGATCTCACCCCGCCGTGCTTTGGCATACAAGCCTTTGACATCGCGCTGCTCGCAAACTTCCAGGGGGCATTGTATATAGACCTCCACAAAGGCTTCGCCTATAATAGATCTTGCCTGCGCTCTGACCTCTTCTGTCGGGCTGATCAGCGAACAGATGGTGATAATGCCACATTGGGCAAAGAGTTTGGCTACTTCGGCGGCTCTTCTGATATTTTCTGTACGGTCCTGTGCGCTAAACCCCAGGTTGCTGTTGACCCCAGCCCGGAGATTGTCTCCATCCAGCAGCATGGTGAGCTTTCCTTGCTGATGCAAAGTTTGCTCTGCTGTCCGCGCCAAGGTACTTTTGCCGGAGCCCGATAACCCTACCATCCAGAATACCCTGCCGCGCTGCCCAAGCAGTGCTTCTTTTTGTGCCTGCTGCAGGATTTGGTCAAAGATAGGATATATATGTTCCAATATTAACAAAGTTAAATTTTATGCAAAAATAGTTTAAGTATTATATAATAAAAATTTGTATCTTTTAGTTTTGCTAAAATTTCTAAAAATATATTAGTCCGGCAGTATTCCTTTAATAAAACGGTCTTTGTTTTGAAAATCTTGTATGAGTGTAATCTCTTTCATTTGGTTGGCTTCCAATAAGTTTATCATCTGTTTTCCCATTTTTTCATTGATTTCCACGTAAACTGCTCCACCTTTCCTAAGTAACTCCTCTTTTTTGCAAAGCTCGATGATTCGCTCATAAAATAAAAGCGGACTATGATCTTCTACAAACAAAGCCTGAGACGGCTCATGCTGCAAAACATTGTTTTTCATCTGAGCAGCTTCGCTCCTTTGAACATAAGGAGGGTTGCTGACAATAATATCAAACGCTTTTTCTCCGGACAATTTTTCTTCCATCATATCAACGACAGCCGTATGAATCATTGCCTGATGCCTTTGCGCGTTATCCTGGGCCACCCGGATGGCTTCCGGACTGAGGTCCCAGGCATGTATGTCCGCGCCGGGCAATTCCTTTTTCAACGTAACGGCTATACAACCGCTGCCCGTACCAATGTCCAGTATGCGCACACCTGCCTTTGAATTTTCGCGAATCACCCAATGCACTAATTGTTCGGTTTCCTGCCGGGGAATGAGTACAGAAGGCGACACCCCAAAGATACGCCCATAAAAATGAGCTTCTCCCAACACATATTGCACGGGCTCTTCGCTTACGACCCTCCCCACTGCCGCTTGCATCTGTTGGTATAGCCGGTACGTCATACCTTTAGTCTTATCCAATAATATATCAGTTTGCGTAACAGACAGATAGTGTTCCAGGATAAGCAGTGCTGTCTGCCGCGCTTCGGCGAGGGTCAGGGTACCCGGCGGACTTTCGTCCATAAGCGTTTGTATGATTTGCTGGTATAAACTTTTTACGCTGTATCTTTCTTCCATTATTATACATTCATTTTGCCCAGACTCATGTCTTCTGATCTTTTGTACCAATACCGTACGCTTCAGTTAGCCTCATATGGGTTGGGGCAAGCTTCTCCTGCTCCACTGATGGGCTGGGTCTTTGTAAAAGATGCGGCTGTCGTTGCCGAAGGCTGGCGAACGGCTGCACCTCTTATGGTATCTTTTGCTAGCAGTGTTGTTGGTAGCAACGTACAAGAAAGCTGGTTATACTGTAACGTGAGTCCTTTTACAGGGTTAAATAATCCGGAGGAACTACTGGCATTTTTGGAAAGTCAGCAAATAAAAGGGCTGGTTTTGCCGGAGAAAGCTATTTCCGAAGAAACCCTTAAAAAGCTCCATTTCATCACCCGGACTATGCCTGATACAACTGAAGCCGCCTGGCTCAACCGCAGGTTTTTTACCTGGCAGCATAAAAAACGCCCTTATATTATCCTGAAGTGGGCAGAAACAGCCGACGGATTTATAGCCAGAGAAAACTATGACTCGAAGTGGATCAGTAATGTCCACGCCCGGAAGTTGGTACACCAGTGGCGGTCTCAGGAAGATGCCATCATGGCAGGCACCAACACCATCCAATACGACAACCCGCAGTTGAATGTCAGAGACTGGACAGGAACAAACCCTGTCAGAGTGATCATAGACAAAAAGCTGCGGCTGGATCCGCAAGCGCATGTCTTCGACGGCCAGCAGCCTACTTTATGTTATACGCTTTCCAGAAACGAGATTTGCGGTTCTTTACAATATATATCTCTAAAAAATGCCAACAACACGCTCTTTATGAAAGCCTTACTGTATGATCTTTATGGCAAAAAAATACAATCAATGTTTGTAGAGGGCGGTGCCAGTCTGCTCAGTTTTCTGATCCTGCAAGGCTGGTGGGACGAAGCCCGGGTGTTCCGGGCAGATATACGCTTCGGGGAAGGTATCCGGGCGCCGCAATTACAAGATGCCATACTTCTCCGGCAGGAAGACGTAAGTGGCAACGATCTACAGGTATATCAGAAGCTGAATAGAAAGTAGAAGAACAGGAGAATCCATACGACATCAATGAAATGCCAGTACGTAGTCAGCATTTCCAGCCGTGTTCTTTCGTGTGGATTGGTCACCATGATAAGGGCTTTGACAGGGTCATGCGCTGCCCGGCTTGCCTGGGTGTACATCAGGGTAAGAAAAACCAGCCCGCCCCCCAGGTGCAGCACATGCAACCCGGAAATCAGGTACAGATAAGCCCCTGCCGCTTTGCCGGAGAAATAAATGCCTGACATTTTGAGTTCGTACCAACCCATATATTGGCTCAACGTAAAAGATATACCCAGAAACAGGGTAATGCCCAGGTACCACTTCATCGTTTTCATATCATCTGCCAGAAAGGCAGGCAAGACCTTGGAAATAGCAAAGCTGGAGAACAGTAGCAGCACCAGGCTGACAACAAAGGCTTTGGGAAATTTGAAAATGATAAAATCATCAGTGCGTGCCTGGCTGGTCGTATAGCTGAAGATCAGAAAAACAAAGATCAGGGTACTTCCCAAAATAGCCAGGTACAATAGCATTTTGTGCGGATGGATTTTTTCAATGTTAGAAAATGTACGCTGTATATTTCGCTGCTGGGTATTTTTATTCTCTCGCTGCATGTTACAAAAATATCGTAGGAGGTTATAAACTTTAAAACATGGTTGGTGATAGGTGGTTCATTTGATAGCAGATTTGTTTAGTTTGATTATCATAAAAATGAACAAACTAAGGAGATGCATCTGTTAGATCATGTAAATCGATGTATAAAATACACATACCTAATCTTTAATCCTATTTTTTGTTTATAAATTTGTTGCTGTGCGAACAGAAGAGTTAGTAACACGATACGCCGAAGATAGTCTGATCCATACTTTAGCCAGCCAGATCAAAGGGATGGGTAGCGGAAGTATACAAATAAAAGGGATGATCGGAAGCCTGGACGCACTGCTGGCGTCAGCCATTTACCGGCTGGATACTCAACACCATATCTTTGTGATGAGCGACCGGGAAGAAGCCGCTTACTTTCAGGGCGATCTGCAAAGCCTGAACCCCGGCTATGCCGTGTATCTCTTTCCTACTTCTTACCGCAAACCCTACCGCTTCGAGGAAACAGAAAACGCTAACGTACTCATGCGCGCTGAGGTATTGAATGTCATCTCCCAGCAAGCCGGCCAGGGTGTGCTGGTCGTTACCTATCCTGAGGCATTTTCTGAAAAGGTGATCAACAAAAAGTCGCTTCAAAGCAACACCTTTTCTTTGAGAGTAGGAGAGCGGGTCAATGCCCAGTTTATGAGCGAATTGTTGATTTCTTATGATTTTGAGAAAACAGATTTTGTCCATCAGCCAGGTCAGTTTGCTGTCAGAGGGGGCATTATTGATGTTTATTCTTTTGCCTACGATATGCCTTACCGCATTGAATTGTTTGGCAATGAAGTAGAAAGCCTGCGTACTTTCGATGCTGCCAGCCAGCTTTCGCAGGATACGCTGGAAAGGATCAGCATTATTCCTGATATTCAGACCCATTTGCTGCAGGAAACCAGGCAGTCTTTTCTGGAATTCTTTCCGGCGCAGCATACCCGGATATGGTTTAAAGATATACAGCAAGCTTCCGACACCATAGCATCGCTTTTTGAGAAGGTGGAAGAAGGTTTTGAGTCGCTGATGGCAACATCTGGCAATACCCAGGTAGTATTGGCACCGGCAACGCTTTATGAAACCAAAGCCAGCTTTACCGAAAGCCTGGCTTCTTTTCCCATCCTTGAGTTTGGCAACAGGTTTTATACCGACACCACCCACCGCTACAGCGTGGAGAGCGAGCCGCAGCCTTCTTTTAACAAGAATTTTGAACTCCTGGCGGAAAACCTGAAGCAAAATGAAGCCAAAAACCTCCAAAACCTGATTGCCTCAGACTCGGAGCAGCAAATAGAAAGGTTGCATACTATTTTTGACGAACTGGACCCTTCTATCCGGTTTGAGCCGCTTTACGTTTCTCTCCGCCAGGGGTTTGTAGACCGTACCATGGGTATTGCCTGCTATACCGACCACCAGCTTTTTGATCGTTTTCACCGGTACAAGACCAAGGAAAGCACTTCCCGGTCTAAAGCCATTACGTTAAAAGAACTGCGCGCTCTCAAACCCGGCGATTACGTAGTGCATGTAGACCACGGCGTTGGCCGCTTTGCCGGATTGGAAAAGGTAGAGGTAGGAGGCAGAGAACAGGAAGCCGTACGCCTGGTATACCGCGACGATGATCTGCTATACGTCAGCATCCATGCTTTGCACAAAATTTCCAAGTACAGCGGCAAAGAAGATGCCCCTCCTGCTATCAGCAAACTGGGCTCGCCCGAGTGGGAAAACAAGAAAAAACGGGCGAAGAGCAAAGTCATGGATATTGCCAAAGACCTTATCGAGCTATACGCCAAACGAAAATCTGCCCCCGGCTATGCTTTCAGCCAGGATAGCTTTCTACAGGCCGAACTTGAATCTTCTTTTATCTATGAAGATACCCCCGACCAGGGCAAAGCTTCTGCCGATGTTAAAACGGATATGCAACAACCCTATCCTATGGACCGCCTGGTTTGTGGTGATGTGGGTTTTGGCAAAACAGAAGTGGCTATACGCGCTGCTTTCAAGGCGGTGGCCGATGGCAAGCAGGTTGCCGTGCTGGTGCCTACGACGATCCTGGCGATGCAGCATTACCAGACCTTCAAAGACCGTCTGTCGGATTTTCCTATTCATATAGAATATATCAATCGCTTCAAATCTACCAAAGACATCAAAAGAATTTTGGCTGATCTGAAAGAAGGCAAGGTCAATGTGCTGATCGGCACGCACCGCATTGTAAATAAGGACGTCGTTTTCAAAGATTTAGGATTGCTCGTAGTAGATGAAGAGCAAAAGTTTGGCGTAAAAGTAAAAGAGCGGTTGAAAGAAATGCGGGTCAATGTGGATGTGCTTACGCTGACGGCTACACCCATTCCCCGCACCCTGCACTTTTCTTTGATGGGCGCCCGCGACCTAAGTATTATCGCCACGCCGCCACCCAATCGCCGTCCGGTCACGACCGAGCTTCACACTTTTAGCGAGACCGTGTTCCGGGATGCTATCAGCTTTGAAGTGCGGCGTAGCGGGCAGGTGTTTTTTGTACACAACCGTGTGAGCGATATCGAGCAGGTAGCTAATATACTGCTGCGGCTGGTTCCCGACGCCAGGGTAGCCGTGGCGCATGGGCAAATGGAGGGCAGTAAACTGGAGAAAACCATGCTTTTATTTATTGAAGGAGGTTTTGATGTGCTGGTTTCTACTAATATTATTGAATCCGGCCTGGACATACCCAATGCCAATACGATTATTATCAACAATGCCCACATGTTTGGGCTTTCGGACTTGCACCAGATGCGAGGTAGGGTAGGGCGCTCCAACCGGCAGGCCTTTTGTTATCTGATCACGCCACCGGTCATAGGATTGCCTTCGGACGCCCGCAAACGGCTTGCTACGCTCGAAGAGTTTTCCGAGTTGGGCGATGGCTTCAAAGTAGCCATGCGCGACCTGGACATTCGCGGCGCGGGCAATCTACTGGGTGCCGAACAAAGCGGCTTTATTACTGACTTAGGCTTCGACTTATATCATAAAATTCTGGATGAAACCGTGCAGGAGCTCAAAGAAACAGACTTTAGAGCCCTGTTTTCGCGCGAACTGGAAGAAACAGCAAAACCCTTGGCGCAGGATTGCGTCATAGAGACGGATCTGGAAATACTGATACCGGAAGAATATGTAGCTAATACCACCGAAAGGCTCCGCCTGTACTCCCAGTTAGACAATATCGCCGATGAAGAGCAACTTGGTAATTACCTGATCATGCTGGAAGACAGGTTTGGTCCGGTGCCAGACCAGGTAAAAGTATTAATAGATACGGTAAGGCTTCGCTGGAAAGCAGAAAAGCTGGGTTTTGAAAAGCTTACGCTGAAAAACGAAACCATGAAATGTTACTTTGTCAGCGCCGACCGGCAGGAGTATTTTAACTCTGCTGTTTTTGGCAATATTCTTCACTTTGTAAAGTCTCATCCTAAGAGATGCAGTATGAAAGATACCAAAAAACGCCTTATTCTGTCGGTAGATGATGTAGATGATATTTCCAAAGCCAATAGTATATTGGAAGAGATGCTTCAGTAAAGATAAATTTTTTGCCCCTGTATACTTTAATTTCAGGTCTTCACGTTACCCTTCAAAATAGGTGCAGCGACATTCTCTTGTTTATTTTATATTTTTACTTACATCCACACGAATTGTTTTCTAATTTGTTATTAATAGTATATAATTCTGCACAAATTAGCGTTCTCAATGACCAGCCCCTATCTGATATACAGGGCTGTATAATTATTTAAAACAAAACAGGTTATGACGAAAATTTTTAAATGGGCTGAAAGCGCTTCTTTGCTTATGCTATGTGCTGCCGTAATTTCATCTTGCAGCAAAAGCCAGCCGACCAGTGTAAATCCTGGCCAATCCAGCACCAAAACCGGGATCGAGTACAACGTAGAAGGCAACTTCACGGTGGATGAGTACCAGGGCCAGCCTGAGGCACCCGATATGGTATATATTGAAGGAGGCAGGTTTGTCATGGGTAGCTTTGAAGAAGACCTCATGGGCTCCCGCGATAACCTGGAAAGAACTGTGACCGTAGCCTCTTTTTATATGGACCAGACAGAGGTAGCCAACATCCACTGGCTTGAGTATCTTTTTGATATCAAGCAGGATTCTACGACTGAGTTTTACCAGGCTGCCCTGCCCGATACATCCGTATGGCGCAGAGACCTTGCTTTTAATGATCCTTATGAAGACCATTATCTCCGCTATCCGGGCTTCCGTTACTTTCCGGTTGTCGGCGTAAGCTGGATACAAGCCAATGACTATTGCAAATGGCGTACGGCTGTGGTGAACGAAAAGCTGGCTGAAGACTCTGATCTGGGCTCCAGCGTATCCGAAGGCGGTCGTATTCCGCTGGAAACCGGTGTGGTATTGCCCGACTTCCGCTTACCGACAGAAGCAGAATGGGAATATGCCGCCAAAGCGATGATCGGTACCCAGTACCTGGATGAAATGAACACCAACCAGAGAATTTATCCCTGGGACGGTCATGCTACCCGCAATCCTTATGGAAAAAAGATGGGTTATTTCCTGGCTAACTTTAAGCGCGGCCGGGGCGACTATGCAGGTATTGCCGGCAAGCTCAACGATGGTGCTATGATCACCGATTATATCTTCGAGTATCCGCCCAACGATTTTGGCTTGTACAATATGGCAGGTAATGTCAACGAGTGGGTACTGGACGTCTACCGCCCTCTTTCTTTCCAGGACTTCAACGATTTGAACCCTATTAGAAGAGATGGTACACTGGACCCTGAAGACAGATACGATAGTGAGAAACATCCAAAATATCAGGGCGAGTTTAACTCTTTGGTTACCAACGAGTTGAGAGTATTCAAAGGGGGTTCCTGGGCCGATGTAGCTTATTGGCTGGCACCAGGTACACGCCGCTATATTGAGCAGGATTCGTCTACGGCTACTATTGGCTTTAGATGTGCCATGATCAGAGCCGGTACCAATTATTAATCACTGCGCTATTAGGATTTTGAGCCCGGCAAACGCCGGGCTTTTTTTATGCCGGCGTGGCTAAAGCAGCGATGCTCACTTCCTGGCATCCGTGTTGTAACAACAGATGGGCACACACGCTAAGGGTTGCTCCGGTAGTAATGACATCATCTACCAGCAAAATTCTTTTTCCTTTGATAAGCGGTTCGTGATGGATCGCATAAACTTCCTCGGCGTTTGCAAAACGCTGCATCCGCGTTTTCCTGGTTTGGGAATCAGTATGTTTCTTTTTGATCAGCACTTTGTCATGCCAGGGAATTTCCAGCACGGCTGACATGCCTTTGGCTATGCTGTCACACTGGTTATAGCCTCGCTTCCGCTGTTTGGTCTTATGGAGGGGTACGGGCAGGATCAGATCAAAACTTTTGGCATATCCGGCTTCTGCCAGTTCGTAAGCGTACCATTGTGCCGCCAGTTCGCCTACTTCCGGACAGTTGTTGTATTTCAACTGATGCAGCAGTTTCTGTACGTTGTTATGTTTTGAAAATTTATAATAGGCAAAGGCATGTTTTATCGTTACTATTCCGTAGAACTTTTTATGAAGTTCTTCATGAGTTGCCTTCAAATCGAATTTGGGTAGTTGATGGGCGCAGTGGGTGGATATATACTTTTCTCCTTTAGCCAGCGGCTGTTGCGTAATGATACAGGAGGAAGGGAACAGCAATGAAATAAAATCCCGGAGCATGAAGTTTATTGATAAGTATAGACGAAAGTAAAGTAAAATCAGCATATTTATAGACAAATTCATCATACATTGATACAGAAGTAATTTATCGGACGGATGTATAAGAAAGATCTTGAACTGGAAAGGAGATGGCATCAGCTTCGGCTCAAAATTGAGGAAATCCTGGACAAAAGACCGCGTGATATGAATGCTGTTCTTTTCCTCATTGGCGTGCAGGAACTGGGAAAGGGGCACCGGCATTTTTCCAAAGAAGAAAAACAGGACCTCATGCATATTGCTATCTGTAAAGTGTTGTCGCTCTCCGGATTCTACGAATTGGAAGGGGTAGATGCAGAAGGTTGGCCACACTGGAAACTGGTAAAAAAACTCCCGCATTTCGACCTTCTGGAGCAGGAAAAATTGCTTAAAATGCATGTGATTGATTATTTTAACCAGGAACTTGGCTTTGAACTCTGACGCTTATCAATGAAAATCATCTCTTATAACGTGAATGGCATCCGGTCGGCGCTTAGCAAAGGATTGTTGCAATGGCTACAGGCAGAAAGTCCCGATATGGTGTGCCTGCAGGAGACCAAAGCCCAGGCCGGGCAGTTCAGCCTGTTGGATTTTGAGTATCTGGGGTATCATACCTACTGGATGGACGCCAGCAGCCGGAAGGGCTACAGCGGTGTGGCTATTTTATCCAAAATTGAACCCAAACATATTGCTTATGGTTGCGGTATAAATAAGTATGATACGGAGGGCAGGGTGTTGCGGGCCGACTACGGCGATTTTTCCCTGGTGAGTGTGTATATGCCTTCCGGCACCACAGGAGAATTGCGTCAGCGTTTTAAGATGGAGTGGCTTGCCGATTTTGAACAATATATTCAAACCTTGTTAGAGCGTTTTCCAAACCTGATCATCAGTGGCGATTACAATATTTGCCATCAGGCTATTGATATTCATGACCCCGTAAGGCATAAATCCTCTTCAGGTTTTCTTCCGGAAGAAAGACAGTGGATGACGGATTTTCTGGGCAATGGATTTACAGATACTTTTCGTTATCTTAACCCGGATGCCCGGCAGTATTCCTGGTGGAGCTACAGGGCAAGGGCGCGGGAGAAAAATCTGGGCTGGCGTATTGATTATCATATGACTACCGACACTTTAAAAGACAGGCTGATTAGCGCACATATATTAACCCATGTACGGCACTCCGACCATTGCCCTGTGCTGCTGGAAATGCTTTAATTCAGATTGACTGGAACATCGTTTATGTAATAATTTTGTTAAGAACCCCATGCTTTGGCACATTAAACTGCTTTAGATTGGAGTACATTCGTTGCAATTCAAAGTAAATATTATGGCTTCTCAAGATACCAACATCGGTCAGATCATTTCGCAACTTAAAACGTACAAAAAGAAGTATTACCTGAACAAGTTAACCCGTGGGGCTATTTTTTTTGGTGCTGTACTTCTTTCAGTTTATCTGATCTTTAACTCCATAGAGTATACTGCCCATTTGGGTTCTGTTGGGCGTGCACTGCTTCTGTTTACCTTCATTACTTTGTTCGTCGTTATTCTGGTTCACTGGATCATCGATCCGCTGATCAAGATCAGTAATAATAAGCGTCAGATCAGCGATGAAGAAGCCGCCCGTATGATTGGTAAATATTTTCCGGAGGTGAATGATAAGTTGCTGAATGTGTTGCAACTGCACCGTAATACAACCTTCAACAATTCCCTGATCAGCGCCAGTATTTCTCAGAAAACCCAACAGCTTTCTGTCGTTTCTTTTCCCCTGGCGATTAACCTGAAAGACAATCTCCGGTATGTTAAATTTTTGATTCCGCCTGCTATCATTGTCCTGGTTCTGCTTGTTTTCAAAAGCGAATTTTTCTCAGAAGGGACGCTTCGGATCATTAATTTCAGCCGGGAATATAAACCTGAAGCTCCTTTTACTTTTCACCTTCAAAATGAAAACTTTATCGCATTCCGGAATGAAAATTTTACTATTGATGTAGCCCTCCAAGGTACGTCTTTGCCTGATAAGGTATACCTGGCTATGGCAGACAGACGCTTCAGGATGACGTCTGAAGATAATGAAGTCTATCATTATCACTTTCAGAATATGCAACGTGATGCTTCCTTTTCCGTGGAAGCTGCCGGGTTTAGTACAAAGAATTACGAGATTACTGTAGTAGACCGTCCAAATCTAAAAAACTTCAGTGTTTCCCTGGATTACCCTGCTTACCTTAACAAAAAGGCTGTACGGCTCGATAATACCGGCAATTTACAGGTGCCGGAAGGTACCAAGATCAACTGGAACTTTAGCGCCCTGGCCGCTGATAGCGCCTGGATTACCTTTATGAATGAAGATACTACCGCTTTGCTGGTACGGGAGGCGCAGAACGCTTTTTCTTTTGCCAGACAAGCGCGCCAATCTGATAATTATCAAATAAATCTTCGCAATGCGTACAGTGCTAACAAACAAAAAATCCAGTATTATTTAGACGTAATCCCCGATCAATATCCTAAAATTACCCTGGAGCAGCTACAAGATACCACTTTGTATAAGTTTCTGGTTCTTGGAGGCAATCTCTCTGACGATTACGGACTTACGCAACTGGCACTATACTACAAGTTGATCTCCGAGGGTCAGTCTGCAGACGATCAAAAGTATCAGCGATTTGATTTAAAGCTGAACAACCGGCAGAACAACCAGAGTTATTACCATCAGTGGCAGGTAGACAGCCTGGGTCTGAAGCCAGGCGACCAGATCCGTTATTTTCTGCGTGTCTGGGACAATGATGCCGTCAATGGCCATAAATCTACCAAGACCGCTTCCTATACTTTCAGAATTCCTGACAAAAAAGCGATCAAAGAAAGTTTATCTCAGTCCTCTGAGCAAACACAATCTCAGATCAGCAAAACAGCCAAACAAGCCGAGCAGATGGAAAAAGACATCAAGGACTTAGCGGAGCGGCTGAAAGGCAAAAAAGATTTGAACTGGCAGGATAAGCAGTTGATCGAGGAGTTGCTCAAAAAACGGGAAGAAGTAGAAAAAGCACTTCAGCAGTTGGAAGAACAGAGCAAGGCAGATAACATGAAAAGGGAGCAGTTTAGTGAGCCAAGTGAAAAGATTCAGGAGCAAGTCAAGCAACTGCAAAATCTGATCAACGAACTCCTGGATGATGAGACCAAAAAACTCTACGAAGAACTACAAAAGTTATTAGATGAGAAATCTGATGTTAACAAAATACAGCAGAAGTTAGACGAGCTTGGTAACAAAGAAGAAAATCTGGAAGAAGAACTCAAAAGAACCCTTGAGCTTTTCAAACAGATGAAGTTTGATATGAAACTGGAAGAATTGCAAAAAGAGCTTTCTGAAAATGCTGAAAAACAGGAATCCCTTTCTGAGCAGACGGAAGACAAAGAAAATGACACCGAAAAGCTGAGCGAGCAGCAGGAGCAACTCAACAAAGACTTTGAGGATTTTCAAAAAGAGTTAGAAGACCTGCAGGAACTTAACCAGGACATGGAAAACCCTGCACCTATGCAGGATATGTCCGAAGAACAACAAAATATAGAGCAGGAGCAGCAGCAAGCCAAAGAGGCTTTAGACAAAGGGAAACGCAACAAAGCGCAACAGTCGCAGCAGAAAAGTGCGGAACAGATGCAGCAGATGGCAAAAAAGATGCAGCAGATGCAAGAAAGCATGGAAATGGAAATGTTGCAGGAGAATATGGACAACCTGCGCAATATCCTTGATAATCTCATTACCTTATCTTTTGATCAGGAGGATATTATGAAATCTTTCCGTGAGGTGAAGCAAAACGACCCCCGGTTTGTGGACCTTTCGCAGGAACAGCTTAAGCTGAAAGATGATGCCCAGATCATAGAAGACAGCTTGCTTTCGCTTGCTGAGCGTGTTTTTCAAATCCAATCTTTCGTGACGCGCGAGGTAAAAGAGATGAACCAGCATATGGATGCCAGTATGGAAGCTTTGCGTGAACGCCAGCAATACAAAGCGATCAGCAAGCAACAATTTGCTATGACCTCTATTAATAACCTAGCACTGTTGCTCAATGATGTGTTGGGACAGATGCAGCAGCAAATGGCTTCTGCGATGGGCAAGCCACAAAAGAAACAAGGGAATGCCCGTCAGAATATGAACCTGGGTGAGCTACAAAAACAGTTGAACCAGCAAATCCAGGACCTGAAACAGAGCGGCAAAAGCGGTCGAGCGCTTTCCGAAGAGTTGGCTAAACTTGCCGCACAGCAGGAAAAAATACGTCAGGCGATGCAAAAGATGGAAGAGTTGAAAGGAGGAAAGGGAGGCGACGGAGAAGAACTCAGCAAACAAATGGAAGAAACTGAATCTGATCTTGTGAATAAACGTTTGACCAAAGAAACCATAGAGCGTCAGAAAGAAATCATGACCCGTCTGCTGGAAGTAGAAAAATCTATGCGCGAGCAGGAAACCGATGATACCCGAAAAGGTGAAACGGCTAAAAGCGATTATGAGAAAGAGGCTACCAAGTCCTTTGAACAATATATTAAAACAAAGAAACAGGAAATTGAATTATTAAAGACAGTACCTGTCAAACTCAATCCCTATTACAAAAACGAGGTCAACGACTATTTCAAGAGAATTAATTAACTTTTAAGAGCATCCATGGACTCCATCAGTATTCAGATACCTTCTTTGTCGGAAAATATCCGGATGATAGAGAGCTTTATTGATAACGCCCGCGACCAGTTTCACCTCAATGATGATATCTACGGAAATATTATGATTGCTGTCACAGAGTCTGTACACAATGCTATCCAGCACGGAAATCATTGCGACTCAAAGAAAAACGTTTACTTGTCGCTTTCTTTGCAGGAAAATAATATCAAGTTTGTCATTCAAGATGAAGGAGAGGGTTTTGACCCTGCCGTACTACCTGATCCTACTTCTCCTGATCATATTGAACAACCTGGCGGGCGTGGTATTTTTCTCATGAAACATCTTTGTGATGAGATCAAATTTTTAGACAAAGGCAGGACTGTTCAGCTTGTTTTTTATATCAACGATTTGTGATCCACTTCTTTTGCGAAGATATTACCTTTGAGTTTTCTTTTTTGCCTGCTCACACCGTAATTTGGTTGGAAGAAGTTGTTCGCGATCATTTTTTTTCTTTAGAAACTCTCAATTATATTTTCTGCTCTGACCCTTATCTTTTAAAGATCAACCAGGATTATCTTCAGCACGACTTTTTTACAGATGTCATTACCTTTGATCATGCTGAATCTCCTCAAACAATTCTTGGTGATATTTTCATCAGTCTTGACCGGGTGCATGACAATGCATTAACCTTTAGCACCTCCTTCGATATAGAATTACTTCGTGTGATAGTGCATGGCCTGCTGCATTTATTAGCATATGATGATACTGATCCAGCCTTGCTGAAATTGATGCGTCATAAAGAGGATTATTATTTAAACCTTTATAGACAGAAATTCGCTAATTCATAAAATTTATTCTTTTCCTGTGTTGTTACATAGCCAACATAATGGTTTTATAATCAAAACGTTCCACGTGGAACATTCAAATTTTGATGTATGATAGGTATAGCATATGATGTGATAGTGGTAGGAGCGGGGCACGCAGGCAATGAAGCTGCCGCAGCAGCAGCCCGTATGGGTTCAAAAACCCTACTGATCACGATGGATATGACTAAGATGGGGCAGATGTCGTGCAACCCGGCCATGGGAGGTGTAGCCAAAGGGCAAATCGTAAGAGAGATTGATGCCATAGGGGGGTTGTCCGGAATAGTTTCAGATGTTTCTATGATACAATTCAGAATGCTGAACAAATCCAAAGGACCTGCCATGTGGAGTCCACGTACGCAAAACGACCGGATGCGCTTTTCGGAAACCTGGCGTTTGGCTCTGGAGAAAATTGGAAACCTGGACTTTCTGCAAGAGATGGTGACAAAAATTCTGGTAGAGAATGACAGGGCAGTTGGTGTAGAAACAAGCATCGGTATTCAAATCAAAGGAAAAACAGTGGTGTTGACCAACGGCACCTTTCTCAATGGGATTATCCATATTGGCGAAAAACAAATGGGCGGTGGACGTTCCGGCGAGAGAGCCTCCAAAGGAATCACCGAACAATTGATCAGCTTGGGTTTTGCCTCAGGCAGAATGAAAACAGGTACGCCGCCCCGGATAGATGGACGTTCGCTGAACTACGCTAAAATGGAAGAACAACCAGGAGATCAACATCCTGAAAAATTTTCTTTCACGGACACCCAACCGCCAGCCCATCAAAAAAGCTGTCATATTACGTATACCAACCAGGAAGTGCATGAAATATTGGAAAGTGGTTTCGACCGCTCTCCTATGTTCAACGGGCGTATTCGTGGTCAGGGCCCTAGATACTGCCCGTCTATTGAGGATAAAATCAACCGTTTCGCCGACAAAGAAAGACACCAGATTTTTGTAGAGCCAGAAGGGTGGAATACAGTAGAGGTATACGTCAACGGCTTCTCTACTTCCTTGCCGGAAGATGTACAGTACCAAGCTATCCGCAAAATACCTGGGTTCGAGGAGGTAAAACTGTTTCGTCCGGGCTATGCTATAGAATATGATTACTTTCCGCCAACCCAGTTGAAAACTACACTGGAAACCAAGCTGATTGAAAACCTGTTTTTTGCCGGTCAGATCAACGGTACTACAGGTTATGAAGAGGCCGCTTGCCAGGGTTTGATGGCAGGCATCAATGCTCACCAGAAAGTACAGCAGAAAGAACCGCTGATTCTGAAACGTCATCAGGCGTATATAGGCGTTCTCATCGATGACCTGGTAAATAAAGGGACAGAAGAACCTTACCGCATGTTTACCTCCAGGGCAGAATTTAGACTTTTGTTGCGACAAGACAACGCCGACCTTAGACTATCGCCCATAGGACATTCCCTTGGGCTGATCGGTGACGCCAGGCTCGAAAAGGTCTTTGACAAAGCCAATGCGATAGACCGGGCTATAGCAGAGATCAAACACCTCAAAGTTTCCCCGGATGAGGTAAACGAAGGGCTGGACATGATGGAGACTGCGACCATCCGGGAAAAAGCTTCTGTATTTCAACTACTAAAAAGACCAGAGATAACCATTGAAAAGCTAAAAGGAATGGATGAAAAAATAGCCGGGTATTTCAGCAGTTTTGAGAAAGAGGTACTTACTCAAATCGAGATCCTTACCAAATACGAAACTTACATTCAAAAAGAGAAAGCACATGCGGAGAGACTGGAAAGTTTGGAAGATTACCGCATTCCGGAAAAACTTGATTATACTCAAATAAAGGCATTGTCTGCCGAAGGAAGAGAAAAGCTTATCAGGATTCGACCTCAAACATTAGGTCAGGCTTCCCGCATCAGCGGGGTATCGCCAGCAGATATTTCTATCATCATGATCTATCTGGGAAAGTGAACTGTTGCTTCCCACTTCTGCCAATTGGCCTTCAATAAATAATAACAGACATTTTTTTGAAATGAAGCACCCGGTTCATGCGTTGTTCACTTGTATCACCCGAATGCCACACTATTTATGCATGATCACTTGGAAGTGAAAAGTACCCTGTTGTTGATAATCTTTTGGGCTTTACTACTGACAGCTTCGTGCGCCAGGCGGGGTGCGCCAACCGGCGGTCCTAAAGACAGTATACCGCCTACCCTCGTGAAAATGAATCCGGCATTGGGTAAGGTCAACTTCAAGGGGGATGAACTGGAGATGCAATTCAGCGAACTCATAGAAGCCCGGGACCTGAAAAAAGAGTTGATCATCAATCCGAATGTCAAAGATTATAAATTTTATGTATCCAAAAGGTCTGTGTTTATAG
Source organism: Cytophagales bacterium (assembly GCA_038232695.1). Taxonomy (GTDB): domain Bacteria; phylum Bacteroidota; class Bacteroidia; order Cytophagales; family Cyclobacteriaceae; genus JAJNNC01. Next base: position 16,524 of record JBBSNI010000004.1, on the reverse strand, counting down.
AATTAAATGAGAAACTCAGAGACAGCACCACCTATACTTTCAACTTCAGAGAAGGTGTTAAAGACATCACAGAAAGAAATCCTGCCGAAAATGTGGTCATGGCATTCAGCACCGGCGCTTTTCTGGATTCTTTTCAGGTGGTAGGCAACATAAAACAACTGCTCACCGGCAAGCCTGCCGAAGATGTAGTAGTAGGACTCTACTCCACAGCAGATACCCTTACTATTTTTGACAGCTCCCCCATGTATTTCACCAAGACAGACAAGGAAGGCAATTATCTGATCAATTATATCCGGGAGGGAACGTATAAAATATATGCTTTTGATGACCAAAATGACAACCTAAAATATGAATCCAATACAGAAGCTCTTGGATTCAAGACAAGCCCTGTAGCCTTGCTGCCGGATAGCATTACGCAAGCCGTCGCTGTAGATTCTTTAGCTTTGGCAGATTCTGCCAGCCAGGTGTTTTATGGTAAAAAAATAGACCTGTATCTTAGCAAAAAAGACATCAGGCCGCTCCGGGTACAAAGCAGCCGGCCTAACGGAAAGTATTTTGAGATCAAGTTTAACAAACCCTTAGCATCCTTTACCGTTCGTTCCGATACCAGTGATATATCAGCAGCTACCAAAAAATATGTAAAAGATTCGTTGCAGGTAAACTTGCAGGATTCGCTGCCCAAATACCTTTTCAGCAACTTTCAGGAACAGCAGCAGACGATCCGGATTTATAATACCCTCAGGCAGGATAGCCTGAAAATATATATGAGCGCCCGGGATTCGGTAGAGCAGCAGATCAGTGATAGTGTTTTCTACATCAAATTTGCCGAAACCCGGCGCAAGGCAGAAGATCTTACACAGCAAACCCGTACGCAGCAACCTGAAATCACCCAAACCATAGAAGCGGAAGTAGTGTTCAACAAACCTGTGGTGCGGGTGAATACAGATAGTATTTTGCTGGTTTATGATACACTGGTCGATATACCTGTACGCTACGACACGGCGCTGCAATGGAACAGCCACGCTGATGTGTTAACATTCTACAAAAAGATAAACAAACAGGCATTATTTTCAGACATCATCGCCAGCAAGATCAAAAACGACAGCCTGACTTTCAAGGTCAGGCAAAGCCGGGAAAAGATATACATAGACAGCCTGAAAACATCTCAGCGCCTGGAAAAGCAACTGCAATACCTGGAAGCGATCGTCGATATGCAAAACGATCCGGTCAAAGAAAAACTCAGGGATAGCATCCGGCGTTTAGAAAACGAAGATGCGCAGCAACAACTCATCAACCGCCTGGCAGATACCATCAGTGTTACCCAAAATTACCAAAAATCTTATAGCCGGGAAGAAGTGATGGCTTCCTTAGGACCGCTGACCTTGTATATGGCGCCCGGCAGTTTTATCAGCGTGGAAGGAGACAGCAGCAAGGAGGTAAGGCAGAATTACGGATTCAAAAAACAAGAAAACTACGGAACCATCAAAGGAAAAATTGAGACGGAGTATCCCAGTTTTATAGTGCAGTTGTTAGACAAAAACTATACGGTGGTAGCAGAATCGCGCAGGCGCAACAGCTATGCCTTTCCGCTCATACAGCCCGGCGAATACATGCTTCGGATTCTTATCGACAGCGATGAAGACGGGCAGTGGGAGAGTGGAAGCATACTGCAAAACCAGGAGCCGGAGCCTGTTATTTTCTTTGAACAGAAAAATATTGTGCTGAAAGCCAATTGGGAAATAAGCCAGGATCTGTCTTTCTGATGTTATCCACATTATCGAGTGGATAACATGTTGAAAAACGCATAACATCGAGTGGATAATAACAGAGTTATCCACTCGAAAGTATTTCACATGAAACAATCCGGATTTATCCACCGGGCTTACGAAAGTTGTCCACACAGTTATTCACAATGTGGATCAGAAAAAAAGTTATCCACAAATTAGTATGACTTTTTTAAATTTAATCATAACTTACTGTGAATCAGAGAATTATATGTGGAAAACTCTGTGGATAACTTGTAAATAATTAGCCGAGTTATACACAATCCACAATAACAATATAAAAGGAGAGTATTTTTCCACACTTTCCACACAGTAATAAATAATAATAACTCGAAAAGAATAATAAATAAATAATATAACATGTTAGTGAATAAGTGTTTACCCTTAACTGCTGAAAAATGAAATTACAGGCTCATATAACTTTTATTATTTTTGTGTTATTGCTTACCCATGTCCACTTGACGCACGCCCAGGACACAGAAGATATAGAACTGGCGCAGCAGTACGACGATAAAGGGGAGACAGAGAAGGCAAAGGCTTTGTATGAAGACTTAGCCAAAAAAAAGAAAAACATACCGGCCATCCACAGCCGCTATATCCGCCTCTTGCTGAACAATGGGTATGTCCGGGAAGCCGGTCAGTATATAGACAAGGTACTCAAACACTACCCCGACAATTTACTCTACCACACCGATGCCGGCGTGGTTGCGCTCAGGGAAGGCAATGAAGCCAAAGCCAACCAGATTTTTTCAGGCGTCATGCAGGAGGCGCGCACCGATGAGTATAAGCTCCGGATGGTAGCCAGCCACTTTGTAAACCAGGAACTCATAGAGCGTGCTATCCAGGTGTACCGGCAGGGCAGAGAAGCCAGTGGCAATCCTGCCGCTTATGCGCTGGAACTGGCCAGCATCTACCGCCGGCTGAACCAAAAAGACAAGATGGTTTCGGAATACCTCCGCTATGCTGACGAAGACCCCAGCCAGATAGCCTATGTTAAAAACGTCTTACAAAGCATTCTAACGGAAGAAGAAGATCTGGAAAGCTTATCTAACCTTTTGCTGGACAAAATTCAGCAGAACCCGGATAAAGACCTTTACAGCGAACTGCTGATCTGGGTCAACCTCCAGCAGAAAAACTTCTACGGCGCCTACATGCAGGCAAGAGCGTTGGACCGTAGAAACAAGTCGGATGGAGAGCGGGTGATGGAAGTAGCCAGTATCGCGCTCGAAAACCAGGACTATGAGAACGCGCTCAAAATGTATGAGTATGTGGTAGACAAATATGCCAAAACCTCCAACTACATCACAGCGCGCCGTTATAAGATCAAAGCCAGGGAAGAACTGGTCAAAAACAGCTTTCCGGTCAACCGGGAGGAAATCACCAAGTTGATTGAAGACTATCAGCGCTTTATCGAAGAAAGTAGCCAGTCGCCCACAGGCCCGGGAGCCGCTACGCTGGAAGCCATGCGCAGCCAGTCTTTGCTGTATGCTTTCTACCAGGCCGAGATGGACAAAGCCATCGAGACGCTAAAGCAGGTAGCCGACAACCCTAAAGCAGGGCGGGAGCTGAAAGCACAGTGCAAGCTGGACCTGGGAGATATCTACGTACTCATCGACGAGCCCTGGGAATCATCCCTGCTGTACTCTCAGGTAGAGAAAGCGCACAAAGAAGAACCTATAGGATACGAGGCCAAACTAAAGAATGCCAAGCTTTCTTATTACAAAGGAGACTTCGAGCTTGCCCAGGGGCATTTGGATGTACTCAAATTAGCCACGACCCGGGAAATTGCCAACGATGCCATGTCGCTAAGCATATTGATCCAGAACAATACGGCCTTTGACACCACCGAGGCCGCCATGAAAGAATACGCCGGTGTAGAGTTACTGCTGTTTCAAAACAAACAACAGGAAGCTCTGCAGAAGCTGGATTCTATGCTGGTGAAATACGAAAACCACCCACTGGCTGATGAAGTACACTGGCTCACGGCAAGGGTAGATCTTAAGCTGGGCAACTTTGAAAAGTCGCTGGAGCATCTCAACAAGATCACTACCAGCTATAAGCAGGATATATTAGGAGATGATGCTTTATACATGACCGGCAAAATCTATGAAGAACAGCTTAAAGACAAGGCAAAAGCGATGGAAACATACACACAGTTTCTAAAGGAGTACCCCGGCAGCATCTACGTAGCAGAAGTAAGAAAAAGATTCAGACGGCTCAGAGGAGATACGAATGTCAACTGAGAAAAGCTGTATAGTACACTACACCATCCGTATCACAGGGAAAGTACAAGGTGTCTTTTACCGGGCATCCACCAAAAAAGTAGCTGATCGGCTCAACATTAAAGGATGGGTGAGCAACCAACCCGATGGCTCTGTACTCATAGCAGCAGAAGGGAAAGCCGCACAGATGCAATCTTTGATAGAATGGTGCCACCAGGGACCGGAATCCGCGCAGGTATCAGAAGTCGTGTGTCAGGAAAAGCCTTTAGAAGGTTTTCAGGATTTCACGGTAAAAAGGTAGCTTACGGCTTGTTAGCTGTTTTTTTCTTCTTTCGTGTATTCTCGCTAACGGTAGAGCCCTGCGATGAAATGCTCTGGTCTTGATCTTCTTCCGGCTCCTGCAAAGGCTTGGAGCGCAATACCTGGTCGTTACTAAAGAGTTTGTTGAAAGAATCCTGGTAGTAGACTGATACACCGGCCCTCTGTTCTCTTTGGTTGGTCAATGCATTGCGGTCTGTTTTCTGAAATATCCGGATATTAAGGTTTCCATCCTTATCCAACCTGTACAGCACTTCGAACTCACCTAATATCTCGCCGGTCGAGCTGCCGCTACTGGAAGCGGCTCCCTGGTCGTTGCCCAGAGAAGTAGTACCCCCTACGGTCACGGTCAGGCGGTCGTCGAACAGGCTTTTGGAAAGTTCTACGCCAAGATCACGCCCTGCCAGCGCCGACTCCTGGGCTACGCCTTCAGTAGATTCCAGTCCTACATTAATCTCGACTCCGCCCAGGTAATCTTCTGAAAGTTTGCTTAACTGGCTGGACAACAGACGGCTCACGCTGCTGTTGATTTCGTCGTTGACCGCTGCGTAGCTTCCATCGCTCTGCCCACCCGAGCCGAAGCCCCCGGTAGCAGGTATAAATCGACCTAAGACAATCAGTCCGAATACTTGTTTATACAACTGGGTCTCATCTTGTTTTATCTCGTTAAGAATTTCGCCTACTGCCTGTATCTCAGGTCCACCGGAGGCAAGGGCAGGCAACTCAAGGTCAAAAGCCAGTTCGGGTTCCTCCAGCGTACCTGTGATCTTAAGCAGTACGTTGGCCTCCTGTTCGGTCAAGACTGCCTTTTTTTGCGCATCGGTAAGTCCATCCTCAAACCCGGCTACCAACCCTGATAAGTCTGTCTCTGCCGTGTAAACGGCTGTCAGGTTCATGTCAGCGTTGTAAGGGTCTCCCGTCCACACAATAGTGCTGCCATCGCGTATGGTAAACTGTTTTTTCACCAACCCGGCAAAGCTCAGGTTGTAAGAACCGCTGTTCAGGGTATAAACGCCCTGCATGTTAAGATCGCCGTTGGGTTTCATAAGTACTTCAAGGTCGGCCTCGCCGGAAGCCACGACCTTGTCTCCGTTGACCGGGTCGATCAGAATGGTGAACTGGGCTTTAGGACTGATATGTATTTTGGTATCCAGCGTAAATCCGCTGACCGTGACAGAGTCTGCCCTGGCTTTTTCAGCAGCAGTGAGCACGGAGTCGGCAGAGAGAGGATCAGCCTCGAGGAAGGCATTTCTGTCAATAAACTCAATAAAACTAGCTTGCACGACTTCTTCGTCGCCAGATACGGTAGAAATGACCATATCGGTACCCTCATTGACGCCCAAATCTCCTGAAATGACAAGATTGCTAACCGGGCCTTTCATAGTCACATTGGCAGTAGCCACGGCTCTTCCATAAAACTCAGGATTTTCGTACGCTTCGCTGTTGACGGCTAAAAACTTATTGGTGGTAAACTTCAGATTAATTTCAGGGTCAGTCAGGTTGGTATAATCAACCACACCTGTCAATACAGCGGGCGTTTGCGCCGAGTCCAGCACGGTGAAATCATTAAACCGCATGGTTTTACCCTGAAAATCGATCTGCTGCTCTTTGAGATAATACGTAGCCCCGGAGATCGTAGGCTGCAACAATACCCGGTCGGCAATCGCCAGGTTTCCCCGGAGCACAGGATCGGAAGGAATTCCCGTTACATTCAAATTGGCTTTCAACGCTCCCTGAAGGTCTTTGATATAATCTTCGGCAAATACCTGCCAGGGGGCCAACTGAAACTTGTTGAGGTCAACTTGGAGGTTGAGATTATCTTTTTCGGCAGCCAGGTTGTACTGGCCTTCTATCTGAAGGTCATTGTTGACGCCCTGCAAGGTCAGCAGCAGGTTAAGCAAATCTGTCTCAGCCGATTCAGAACTTCCTTTCGTAGCATTGAGCTTAAAATCTCCAATTTGCTGCTCTTTGATCTCCAGGTTGTTGATGGCCAGCTTGGCAGCAATGCTACCGGGCTTAAACATCTCCCGGATGGTAGCCTGGCCCTGTAAAGTGCCATGTACGCCATAGTCTTCCAGATCGAGAGCATCCATGAAAGGACCAATAGCTAATTGTTCTATTACCAGTTTCAGGTCGCTGTCTCCGCTGCTGTTATCAGTAGTCACAAATATTTCCTGACCATTCTGGCTGATAGAAAAGTCATTGATATCCAAATAATTGGAAGCATATACCAGTCGGGCATCCTTCGAGAATTTCCAGAATTGATCTTCAAGCACCAACTCAGACTCATTCAATGCCACCGTGATGGTATCCTGACGGCTTTGTAATACGGCATCAAGGTCTAAGCGATAGGGCTCTTCGGGCAGGGCAAGTTTCAAGTTAAAATCCAACTGCGTGGTAGACAGCTTTTTCCGGGAGGTGGAAGCAGTTTCATCAGCCATCCCTGACAAGCTTCCCGTCAGCGATATATCAGGAATAGAAAGACCGGCAGCTTGTGTGTTGCCAATGTTCAGTGCCATAGCAATGGCTTTCTTTGTAGTCTTTGCTTCCAGGCTAAGGCTATCCACGATGTTCTCTCCGTATACCAGGCGAGGCACTTCCACATCAAGTTGCAGGCTTTTGTTCTGGCTATTGAAACTTCCTTCAACACGCAGAGGCGCCGGAATCTGAAGCTCAGGCACAAAAGCCCGGACAAGCGCCGGAGTGCTGTCCATACTGAAGGTAAAATCAAATTGCTGGTATTTTCCATCATTGGTTTTGATGGTATCTGTTTGTTCAATGGCTTCCTGGTAAGAAGCCAGGTAGTATTGCTGAAAGTCTTCTATGGCGGCAGGCAGATGGGTGAGGTCAAATTGCCCTGCCATTTTGGCGTTCATCAGGTCGCCTTGCAGGGTAAATGCACGAAGGTCACCCTCTTTGTCAGCGCTGACCATGAGCGAGTCCATATGATAGACATTGGCATCTTTGATCACATCCAGATCGGAAATTTTAAGGTAGCCAACGATATCGTCGGCGCTGCTGCCCTTGCCAACGGCTTGTATGCGGCTATTGGCAATGATAATGCTGTCGCTGGCCAGTTGCAGCCGGTAGAGGTTGGCATCTTTTAGCTGCATGTTCAGGCGGTAGCTCGGCGTCTCTGCCAGCAAAGCCTGGGCATTGGCGTGCATTTCTATCAGGCTGTCCTGGTAAGCTAATTCCGCCTGCAGGCTGTCATCTTTCAGCAAAGATTGCAAGGTCAGATTTTTGTAGGTATGCTTATTATAATCAAAACGGTCTACCACCAACCTGACATCAGCCCGGCTCACGGTGGTGTCTTTGGCAGACATCCGTATCCTGGCATCGGCTGTAGTATGAAAGGTCAACTGGTTGTAGGCGTTGGCAACGCTGTCGGGATTGCCCAGCATCTTCATTACCTGGCGGATGTTGAGCCGCTCGCCCATCAACTGCGCTTTGACATCGGCTATCTCACCGCCCTGCCGGTAGCTGGCTTGCGTGGCCAACGTCCCCAGCCCGGAACGCACCTTAGCGCTGGCGTTTAAGTCATTGAGATAACCTTTGGCCTCAGCAGTCAAGGAAATCTGGTCGCTGCCTGTCTGCCGCAGGTATTGATCAAGCGAATCATCGGTAAACTGACGGATAAACGCCAGGTCTGCCCTTAACTCCTGCAGATTCAGCTTAAAATAAGGCGATGCATTGGAAGTGGAATCTATCGCGCCCAAGTCCTTAAAGGACATTTCCGCCTGTAGGTTCACCTGGTCTTCCACGTTGAGCAGCAGGTTGTTGACTTGTCCCTGGCCATCAGCCACATGCACCTGCCAGGTCAACTGTGGGGCAAGCTTGCGGGCATCCGGCAAACTGTCGAGCGCATCGGTAAAGTAAGCAGCATCAGCCATGCTCAGCACTGCCTGGTCTAATTCAGAGTCAAACTTCAGGCTGTTCATCAGCGTTTTGGTATCTTCGGCAAGCGTCAGAGAAACATCCATATTTCCATTCAGACGGCTGTGGGCCGTTTCCAACGCGATCAACTCACCTTGTACATGCGGCATATCTACCTTAGCTAAAGCTTCCAACTTGTTCAGTGTAAAACCGCTGTTGCCTTCTGTAAAGCCCAGGTTTTGCAAGTGAAGGCTCAGGTCGTTTTTGCCTACTTCTATATCTTCCACGCTTGTTTGCAGATCATTCAAAGTAAGATTTTCAAAATCAAGCTGCCGGCTGGTGATCGTGTCAGCCCGTTTCACACGGTAGACGATCTGGCTGTTATCTATGGTTAATTCATTGAGAGAATACGCAAACCCGCTGGGGTTCAGCACATCTTCTGCCGTCGTATCCGTAGCTACGGTATCTATCAAAGTAGTATCGGAGACGGTAGCGGGCATTAGCATAGCAAAGCGCAACTCGTCTACATCCAGTTGGTCGGCTTGTATATGGTTATCCTCCAGTCCCAGCTTATCAAACAGCATAGAAAGTTTGCGGAGCGCCATATGCATCTCGGTGCTGTCAGCGTCGTAGTCCAGGCGGATGTCGCTGAGTAGTACCCGGTACAAATCAACATTCCAGGCGGAAGCGGTGGTATCCTGCGGCTGCGATACGGAATCTTCCGAGGCAAAAGCTTCGGGGATAAAGGCAAAATTCAGGTCTTGCTGCCCTTCAGGCTGGTACAGGTTGGCATACAAACCGTTGACCTCTATCAGCTTGACATAGATCGTTTTGTTGAAAAGCGCGGAGGGCGTGATATTCACTCTGAACTTTTGGACATACAATAAGGTATCCTGCTGCTGGTCTTCTATATAGACGCCATTCAACTCCACTTCATCGAACAAGTCGATGTCGAAGCCATCCAGCGATACTTTGGTGTTAAGCTGTTTGGAAAGCTGTTCGGAGATCAGCCCGGTGAGCCAACGCTGTACGGGCGGTGTCCGCAGGGCAACATAGATAACCAGCCACAGGGCAACCAGAATACCGGCAATGATCAACAGTCTTTGCGCCCAAACAGGCAAATGCGAGGTATGTTCTTCTTGATGATTAATGACGTTTTAACTTTAGGTGAAAAATGTTCAGGCAGCTACCATAAAAAAATGACAGGCACATATTACCACATACAAATAACTAACGAAAAGCGTTAATGGTTTAGATTCCCAAAAGCGCTATATCGTACTATGATTAACGCAGGAAATGGGGATACATGCTTATAGCCATGAAAAATATTAAGGAATTCTGTTAATTTTGCCCGGATTATGCATAAAGAAGATGTACAGCGCCTGCTCAAAAAGCTGCGCAAATACGAGATCGCCATCCGCAAAGCCATTACTACCCAGATGCAGGGCGACTTTCGTTCGGTTTTCAAGGGATCGGGCATCACCTTCGACGATGTGCGCGAGTACCAGTACGGCGACGATGTGCGCAGCATAGACTGGAACGCTACCGCCAAAGGGCACAGCGTGTATGTGAAAACCTTCAAGGAAGAGCGCGAGCAGATCGTCTATATGCTGCTGGATGTGAGCGCCTCGCAGGAGATCGGCGACCCAGGCTTGCAGAAGGTAGACGTGGGCAAAGAGATCTGCGGTGTGCTGGCGCTCTCTGCTATCAAAGAAGCCAGCCAGGTAGGTTTACTATGCTTTTCCGACCAGAAAGAAGCCTATGTACGCCCCGGCAAAGGCGACCAACATGCCTACCAGCTTATTTCTAAACTATACCATGTCAAACCTGTTTCTGCCAAAACCAATCTGGGTGCGGCTATCAAATATCTGCTCCATATCATCAAGCGCAGAAGCATGGTGATGGTAGTATCAGATTTTGTAGATGAAGATTATATGCACAACCTGAAAGCCCTGGCCCGGAAACACGACCTGGTGATCATTCACCTTTCAGACAAAAGGGAGACCAACCTGCCCAGCCTGGGGATCATACCGGTTTACGATAAAGAAAGCCGCCGGACGGTGTGGATCAATTCTTCTTCTTCTTTGTTCAGGAAGAAAGTAAGCCATGCTTACACAGACAGGAGAGCCGCGCTGGAAGATTTTTGCAAAAAGCACCAGGCCAACTATCTTCCCGTAGATACCAACGAGGATTATGTGCCCAAGCTCATTCATTTGTTCAGAATAAGAAACAGGACCCGTAAAGTTGCCCAGAGAATTTAATCATATCATACGCCTTTTTTTACTCGTGTTGGGAACCGCGTTGCTGACCGCCACGCAGACGTTGGCACAGGCGCTCAAGCCGGAAGGACGGTTTCAGGCAGACAGCCTCAAAGTAGGCGAGCCGGTCGCCTATGTGCTTACCTTCCGGTATCCGCGGGACCTGGAAGTGGTTTTTCCGGATGAAAACCACGCTTACGCTCCTTTTGAATACCTGGACAGGACTTTTTACCCCACCCGCACCGATAGCATTAACAGCTTTGATAGCGTAGTGTATACACTGACGACTTTTGAACTGGACTCCATACAGTCGCTGGCTTTGCCCGTGTACGTGATCAATACCGGGGAAAACGGGCGGGCAGACAGTACGGTCATCTATGCTGAAGAGGACGCTATTTTCCTCCAACGGCTCATTACCCAGACGCCGGACAGCCTGGCTTTAAAACAGAACACGGAGTTTCGCCTGGTCGATCTACAGTTCAACTATCCTTACCTGCTGGCAGGTATCGCGGCTTTGGTGCTGATCGTTGTGCTGATATATGTGTTGTTTGGCAAAAAAATACGCCAGCGCTGGCAGATATACCGGCTGCAGAAAGATAATAAAAAGTTTCAGGAGCAGTTTAACAAAGCAGTAGCCACGCTGCAAGGGTCACCGGACCGCCGGCGTATGGAGGAGACGCTGATCGTGTGGAAAAAATATATGGAAAAGCTGGACCGGACGCCCTATACCAAAATGACCACCAAAGAGATTAGCCGGCTGCCTGCCGGGGAGCCTTTGCAGGACGATCTGCGCACCATCGACCGCGGCCTCTACAGCCGCTCTTCCAATGGCGAACTTATCTCCCGCTTTGATCATTTGTATCAATACACAGACGACCGGTTTAAGCAAAGAATAGAAGAGATCAAACATGCAAAGTGATATTAGTCATTGGTTTTCTTTGGAATGGTTTTTTCCGGCAACGCTGGCGAGCTTCGACTTCCGGCATCCTGTATTTTTGTACCTGCTGCCGCTCATTCCTTTGCTCTTTGTGCTGCGCTGGCTCATCGGCCTGCGCTCTGCCCAGAAGCTTCCCGTGGCTTTTTCCAAGACCAGCTTTTCCAAAACGCCCGCTACCTGGCTGCGGTTTGTGCCTTACCTGCTGATTGCGCTGGTATTTGGGCTGATCCTGGTTGCGTTGGCGCGTCCGCAAAGAACCAACGAGCAGGTAGAGCAGTGGAGCGAAGGTATAGACATCATGCTGGTGATCGACATCTCGGAGTCGATGCGTATAGAAGACTTCAAGCCCAACCGCCTGGAAGCTGCCAAAGAGGTAGCGCACAACTTTATTGCCGGGCGTTTGCAGGACCGCATCGGGCTGGTGGTATTTTCCGGCGACGCTTACTCGCTGGCGCCGCTCACTACCGACTACGAGTTGCTGTACCGCTTTATCAACGATATTAATTTTAATATGATAGAAAGCCGCGGTACGGCCATCGGCAGTGCGCTGGCGGTAGCAACCAACCGGATGCGGGATGCGGACCAGGAAACCAAGAAGCAGCAAGGCAAAGCCTCCAAGGTGCTGGTGCTGCTTAGCGATGGCGACAATACGGCCGGCAACTTAGACCCCATCACGGCGGCTGAACTGGCTCATGCCTACGGCATCAAGATGTACTCCATAGCCATTGGCAAAGAAGGGAAAGTGCCTTTTGGCAAAGACTTTTTTGGCAATACGCGCTATGTAGACAACACCATAGACGAAACCACCCTGCGCGAGATTGCCCGGATCGGCGACGGACGGTTCTTCCGCGTATCCGACAAAGAAGCCTTGCAGGAAGTCTTTAACCTGATCGACCAGTACGAAAAAGCCGAGATCAAAGAAACGCGCTACAAAGATACGACAGACTTTTATGTGCCTTACCTGGCCTGGGCGATTACCTTCTTTTTGCTCTGGCTGATGCTCAAATCCACCTTTATCAGCAATGTGCTGATTGATTAGGTAAGCTGATGCATTTTTTTTGCCTACTTATTTTAAGTATATTGCTGCACAATACTACCCTATGCAGCAAGATCGTTACAAAGGCCGCGGCGCCCAGTTCAACACCCACAACCGCTTTAGCCAAACTGATTATGTAGAAGAACATACAGAAGGCATTGACGAGCCTTTACAGCCCCCACAGCGCCAATTGATTTATGAACATCCCCGCCAGATCATGAGCAAGAGCAACAGTCCTGACTTAAAACTGATGTACTCTGTCAATCCCTACCGGGGGTGTGAGCATGGTTGTATCTATTGCTATGCCCGCAACAGCCACGAATACTGGGGCTTTAGCGCCGGGCTGGATTTTGAGACCAAGATCATGATCAAGCCGGATGCGCCGCGCTTGCTGGAACAAGCGTTTCTCAAAAAAACCTGGCAACCGGCCGCCATCGCCTTATCCGGCAATACGGATTGCTACCAGCCGCTGGAGCGGGAACTCAAACTTACCCAACGGCTGCTACAAGTCTTCCTCAAATATGGCAACCCGGTCAGTATCATCACCAAGAACAGTCTGATTGAGCGCGATACAGGTCTTCTGCAGGAACTGGCTGCTGAGCATTTGGTGCATGTTTACTTTTCTATCAATTCGCTGGACGAGGCGCTTCGCCGCCAGATGGAGCCGCGCACAGCCAGCGCTGCCCGGCGGCTGGCTACGTTGGAAAAGCTGTCGGCAGCAGGCGTTCCCTGCGGGGTGATGGTCGCCCCGGTCATCCCCGGGCTGAATGACCATGAAATTCCACAGGTGATACAGCGCGCTGCGGCTGCCGGTGCTTTATCAGCAGACTATACGGTGGTGCGCCTCAACGGTGCTATCGGACCTTTGTTTGAAGACTGGATCAGCAAGCACTTTCCTGACCGGGCAGACAAGGTGCTAAACCTGATCCGGTCTATGCATGGCGGGCAGGTCAATGACCCACAGTGGGGCAGGAGGGTAAGGGGAGCAGGTGCGTTAGCCGATAGCATTGCTCAACTTTTTCAGGTAGCTAAAAAGAAATATCTGGGTGGGCGGGAGATGCCTGCTTACAATCTGACGGCTTTCAGAAAGGGAGGAAATTACCCGTTGTTTTAGCGGCACTATTTAAAGTTTTTCCTGGTAGACAACGCGCTGACGCCAGACCCGGACGACCACACAGCACGAGCATACCAACACGGAGTAGGACCTCATCAACCTCATCCAGAACCGCAACGTAGCGGTAAGCCGCTCATTGATTACTTCGGTCATCGCCGAGTACGGGCTTGCCATTGCCTTTATCCTGGAGCGCGGACAGAAAGTCTCCACGCCCCTGTTCACCATCACCCCGAACGTAGCTGGGGTATTCAAGGATAAAAATGACAGCTTTGACTGGAAGCGCCACCGCATCAACCTACTGATGAACCCGGGCGAAGAGCTTGTCAAAGCCTCCAAAAAGATCAAGACAGAAAAGGTAGCCGCTCCGAAGGTTGTACCCATCATAGACACCTTCTACGATGTAAGAGCTTGTTAGGAAATTTTATATTGATTAGCAGTCAATTCGCCAAATAACTCTTGATATATTAGCCAGCAGTAAGAACGATTGGGTACTTTCCGTAGTTCGCTCGTAGTCTATTACCGTTCGGCGGTAAAAATTTAGCCAAGCAAATGTCCTGTCCACGACCCATCTTTTAGCCTCTACTACAAAGCCCTTCTGCCCTTCTTGCCGCACCGGCACCTCAAAGATAAGTTCCTTCTTTTCTACTGCTTGAGCAAAGCTGCCCCGGTAAGACTTGTCAGCCATAATCCTTTTCAAGATAGGCATCATCGCCTTGATCTCTTGCAGTAAGTTTACCCCTGCTGGACTGTCATGCCCGTTGGCCGCATGCACCTGTGTCCTCCAGATTCTTCCCAATACGTCTACGAGTACATGTCTCTTGCGCCCGTTTACGTGTTTATTCCCGTCGCGCGGCGAACCGTCAATACCCCGTGCTTCTACCAGCATCGGGGCTAACTTAATACTCTGAGAATCAGCTAGTCCCAGACTTGGAGTAGGGCTACGATCTTGCTCTATTCGCTCTAGCATATTCAAAGCGATATGGATCCTCTCCAAGCTCTTATTGTGCGTCCATTTGTCAAAATAATAATAGACCGCTGACCAATCCGGGAACTGGCTATCTAAGTTTCTCCACTGCGCACCCGTTCGCGTGATCCAAAGAATAGCGTCAAAAACATCTCTCAAAGATAGTTCCCGCTTTCTTTGCCAGTTGACAAATGGTTTTATAACTTCCCATGGGCTATCGGTGAGCCGTTCATATTGTGCTTGCATCGCCGGGCGACCCCGATCTTAAAAGTTTAGTTTCTAATAAGATACACCGATAGCCCTTTTTTCTAAATTTAAACTCCAAACAAGCTCTTATCTGATTTTTTTTCTTATGCGGCTAAGGGAAGTAGGAGTCATGCCCAGGTAAGTAGCCAGTTGTTTTAGCGGTATTTTCTGAAGCAGATCTGACTGCCGCATAGCCGACAGGTAGCGTTCCTCGGCGGTAAGCGTTTGATAGCTGATAATACCATCAATGACTTTTAAAAAAGCATTTTCCCAAATAAGCCGGCCAAAACGTTGCCATTGAGGGAACTGTGCATACAGATGCTCCATAGCATTTTTATCTATCGCATATAACGTGGTATCTGCTATAGCCTGGATATTGAATTGAGTAGGCTTACCCGATTTTAATCCTGACAATTCCGAAAAGAAATCGTTTTCAAAAATGAGCCAGGCAGTAATGGATTTTCCATCTTTATCAAACCAGATGCGCACTCCCCCTGATTTTACAAAATAATAGTTTGTTGAAAATTGTTGTTTTCTTAAAATATACCTGTCTTTTTTAACGGTTGTTTCTTTGAAGTGAGATAAAATGAATGCTAAATCTTTGTCATCAATAGTCGTTATTGATCGTATGAAACGCGAAAGCTCATCCATTATTTTTCACTTGGTTGTTTTGCCTAAAGTTACACTTCCCCTGTTATTGGTAAGGTGCTAAGGTACTGAGTAACATTTGTTATCATTCAGTGTATGATTGGTTTCGCACAAATCCGTGTATACGCAATTGCATATATATCTCTTATAGCAGGAAAGATACACCTTTGCTTAGATCTCAAACTTAATGCCCTGCGCCAGCGGCAGTTCCGTACCGTAATTGATGGTGTTGGTCTGGCGGCGCATGTACGCCTTCCAGGCATCGGAGCCGGACTCACGCCCGCCGCCCGTATCTTTCTCCCCACCGAAAGCACCACCGATCTCCGCGCCCGACGTGCCGATGTTTACGTTGGCGATCCCGCAGTCGGAGCCGCGGTGCGACAGAAATGTTTCGGCTTCCTGCAAATGCGTGGTGAAGATGGCTGACGAAAGTCCCTGGCTGACGGCGTTGTGTAGCCTGATGGCTTCTTGTACGTCGCCCTGGTAGCGCATCAGGTAGAGGATAGGGGCAAAAGTCTCTTCCTGCACCATCTCATAGTGATCTTGGGCTTCTACCAGCGCAGGCGTTACGTAGTTTCCACCGGCGTAAGCCTCGCCTTCCAGTACCTCGCCGCCCGTCAGCAGTTGGCCGCCTTCCTGCTGTACTTTTTGCAGCGCGGTTTTAAAACTCTCCACAGCGTCCCGGTCAATGAGCGGACCAACCAGGTTTTTTTCTTCCAACGGGTTGCCGATAGACAGGGTAGGGTAGATCTTTAACAGCCGGTTTTTTACTTCCTCATACATTTTCTCGTGAATGATCAGGCGGCGCGTAGACGTACAACGCTGTCCGCAGGTACCGACCGCCCCGAAAACAATAGCGCGGATGGCCATCTCCAGGTCGGCATGTTCGGTCAGGATGATGGCGTTGTTGCCGCCCAGTTCCAGCAGCGACCTGCCCAGGCGGGCACCGACAGCCTGCCCTACCTTTTTGCCCATACGGGTAGAACCCGTAGCAGAAATGAGCGGAATACGGCGGTCGTGCGACATCATCTCGCCTACCCTGGCATCGCCGATGATGAGGTTGAAAATGCCTTCGGGTAGCTCATTTTCCTGCAACACTTCGCCTACAATATGCTGGCAGG
>JBBSNI010000003.1:0-44821 GCA_038232695.1 Cytophagales bacterium | reverse complement strand
TTGTTATTTTGTACTTTCTAAAGTTATGCTTTGTTTTACAAATCTAAAGGGCGGCCCGGTACAAGCATTCTGTGAGGGGCAAGACTGGAAATATGCCCTGAGAACGGCTAAAACCAACCTTATCACTACCGCAGGCGGGGAAAGCTTCTCTATTGGCGAACTTTATCCAATGCAAGAACATCAGTATTGGTTCATAGAGCAGGTTAGTTTTACGCAAGCCTGCTATGGACCGATCAACTCTCTGGTCTGGCACAGCAGACAGCATAGCGAGCCTATTTATTTAGTGAGCAATCTGGATTGGGCCGCGCCACGGTGGCTAAAGACATCATGGACTACTATAGCAGACGTTTTAGCATAGAGACCATCTTTGGAGACATCAAATCCCGAGGTTTCAATATCCATAAAGTCAAAATAGACGACCCGGAACGCTTGAGCAGCTTACTCATGGTAGTTTGTATTGCTTTCCTTTTGGTCTTTGCCCTGGCTACTTTTCAGCATAAATTGCAAGCCTATCTTCCCAAGTTCTTACGAAAAGATCGTATTGATGCCTATTCCTTCTTCCAGACCTGCCTGCCGGCAGGTAGGACTACGCGCTTTCCAATTCTTTATCAAGCAACACCTAAGAATCTTTCCCCAATATGTCAACAACTATCAGCAATTTATTTGTGTACGGCAATGAACATACTAAATACAGTAAAACTTACTACCCAATAAACACCTATGTATTTTCACATGCCTACCTGACAGCTTCAGCCAACGCTATCTTTTGTCATTTCCCCATTGACCAAACGCCAGATACCCAGCGGATTCTCATCTTTAAGCGACTCAGGCAGGGCAGATTGTGGGAAGTTTTGATAGCAGACCGGGCGGCTAAACCGCTCGATGGCGGCGGTGCCTACCGAAGTGGTTTTGGAATCGGTCGTTGCCGGAAAAGGGCCGCCGTGTACCATCGCATGGCAGACTTCTACGCCGGTAGGAAAACCATTGACCAGCAGCCGTCCTACTTTTCTTTCTAGGATGGCGATCAAATCCTGGTATTCTTGGAGGTCTTCTTCGGTCGCATGTAAGGTAGCCGTCAAGTGTCCTTCTAGCCGGTCGGCCGCTTTGAGGAGTTCTCTTTTATCTTGTGCCGTCACCAGCAGGGAGGAAGGTCCGAATACCTCTTCCGACAGGTCAGGATGCTCGATAAAATGCGCGGCGCTGGTGCCAAATACATAAGGCTGAGCAGCAAAAGCCACCTCTGCCGGATGCCCCTGCGCCAGCACAGTGACACCTTCGGTCTGGCTGAACTTTTGGGTGCCCTCACGGTAGCCTTTCCGGATACTTTCGTTGAGCATGGCACCGGTAGAAGCTTTTTCTATCAAATGGCTTACCTGCTGCTGAAAGCTTTCCGCTTCATCGGACTGCAAGGATAATACGACGCCCGGATTAGTACAGAACTGCCCCACCCCTAAATTGATAGAACCGACCAATCCTTCGGCGATCTGTTGTCCTTTGGCTTTCATAGCGCCTGGTAAGATAAATACGGGATTGATGCTGCCCATTTCGGCATAGACCGGAATAGGCTCTTCCCGCTTGGCGGCGGCATCAAACAGGGCTTTGCCCCCCCGAAATGAGCCGGTAAAGCCGATGGCTTTGATGAGCGGGTGGTTGACCATAGACATACCCACAAACGGCGTTTTGCCCTGCAATAGCGAAAACACGCCTTCGGGCATACCGGTTGTCTGCACGGCTTTGACGATAGCCCTGCCGACCATTTCAGAGGTGCCCGGGTGCGAAGGGTGACCTTTGACCACGATAGAACAACCGGCTGCCAGTGCAGAAGCCGTGTCGCCGCCTGCTACCGAAAAAGCCAGCGGAAAGTTGCTGGCCCCGAAAATGCCTACCGGCCCCAGGGCAATATGCATCTGCCGCAGGTCGGGCTTAGGCAGCGGCTGACGGTCGGGCTCCGCCGTATCGATGCGGGCGTCTACCCAGGAGCCTTCGCGCAGCAAGGTAGCAAAAAGTTTGAGTTGGTTGACTGTACGGGCGCGTTCGCCCTGCAACCGTCCTTGCGGCAGCCCGGTCTCCTGTTCGCAGCGCGTCAGCAGTTCGTCGCCCAGCGCCATGATCTCTTCGCCGATACGCTCCAGGAAAGTCGCTTTTTCCTCTCCGGATTTTTTCCGGTAAATGCGAAAAGCTTCTTCGGCTTTCCGGATGGCGCGGTCTATTTCTTCGCGGCTGGCTTCATAATATGTAGTGTCCAGCGGCTGTCCGCTGACGGGATTGATACCCTGGAAGGCTTCGGTCTCGGTTTTGGCAAAATGAGCAGCAATAATTTGTTCTCCGGTGAGTGGCATAATTTTGTGGTTAGGGATTAAAAAATTCAGGCTACCGTATTGATCAGCGTACCGATAGGATCAATCGTGATCCTGATGACATCGCCGGAAGCCAATGTAAAATCATTTTCGGGAATAATGCCTGTGCCGGTCATCAGCAGGCAGCCTTGCGGGAAGGCACATTCTCTATAGAGGTAACCTACAAGTTCGTCAGGTGTTCGTTTCATCTGACTCAAAGCCGTCTCTCCCTGGAAAACAACTTCGCCGGAACGTTCAATCACCAACCTGATCGGCGTGTCGGCAGGGGGTGGCTGCGGGCTTACGTAGATGCAGGGGCCGATGGCGGTGCTGCCCTCATAGGATTTTGCCTGGGGCAGATACAGCGGATTTTCTCCCTCGATACTCCGCGACGACATATCATTCCCGATGGTATAGCCGATGATCTTTCCGGCGCGTGTGACCATCAGGGTAAACTCCGGCTCCGGCACATCCCAGGAAGAGTCGCGGCGAACCCTGACCGTACCGTTGTGCCCTACCGTGCGATAATGGGTGGCTTTAAAAAACAGTTCGGGGCGGTCCGCTTCGTAGACGCGGTCGTAGAAGCTGCCGCCGCCCGCGTTTTTGGATTCTTCCATCCGGGCGTTGCGGCTGCGGTAGTAGGTGACGCCCGCTGCCCACACTTCCTGCGTACCGATGGGCGGCAGCAGTTCTTCTGCCAAAAGGCGCTGCGGGTTTTCTGCCGGCTTCCAGGCGTTGAGCGTCTGTATGACCGTATCGTAGAGGTTGTTCTGGTTGATAAATTTGTCCCAGTCTTTCTCATTGTCCAGGAAGAAACGGTCTTTATGCTCGAGCAGGATGCCGGAACGTGTTTTGTAGATTTTCATACTTGGTCAGGTTGTCAGTTGTGCAAAGATCAAAAATACGTGGAATTGCCGGGGAAGCCAACAGTAAATCCTTTTAATAGAGAAGATATGTCATTGGAAGCAGTATAGTGGTTGTCACAAATAAGGTTAGAAATAGTATACTCTTTCATTCCAGGTCTGGATAACGTTCGTGTTTGTGTCGTTGCCAGGCCTGTTGCTTGGCTGCTTTTAATTCCTTTTCATAGTCCATGCCGCTCTGTTGTATAGCATCGGATAATTCTTCAATGACCGGGATCATTCTGTAAGCTTCTGTACTGTATCATTCTGGCACAAAGCAGTGTATTAGATTGATACACTTTTGTCTGTAAAAAGCATCTAACCTTCGTTTCTGCTACGTAAAGGGGGATGGCACGGAGGTTGGGTTTGAAATACAGGATGTCATGCTATTTTGTTCAAATTGCTTTTTATAAACCCTGATCTATGCTACGCAACTACCTCACCATCGCCTACCGCAATCTGCTGAAAAACAAAGTTTTCAGTTTGATCAATATTCTTGGGCTTGCCATTGGTATGGCGGCTTGCTTGTTGATCTTGCAGTATGTTAGGTTTGAGTTGAGCTATGATGATTTTCACAAAGAAACAGAAAATGCTTATAGAGTTGCTTACCAAAGTTACAAAGGCAGTGTACTGGAAAGCCAAAATGCCAGAACCTATCCGGCGTTGGGGGCTGTCCTGCAGGCTGATTTTCCTGAAGTAGCGGATTTTACGCGGCTGGTGATTCTGGGCGAAGCCGTTATTACTTACGAACAAGCCAGCGTCAGAGAAACACAAATCTACTTAACGGATACGTCTTTCTTTCATCTTTTTTCTTTTCCTATACTACGAGGCAATGCCCAGACGGCGCTTGCGCAGCCTTTTACCGTGCTGATCTCCCGCTCCATGGCTGATAAAATTTTTGGTCAAACTGATCCGATGAACCAGGTGATCGCTTTGCATAGTAATAATCTGGATGGCGCGGCTTCTTTTACCGTAAAAGGAGTGTTTGAAGACATACCCGCTAATGCGCATCTGAAACCTCAGATACTGCTTTCTTATCCCACCTTGCACGAGTTTATTGGTAAAGACATTGATCAGTCATGGGGTTGGAATAATTTGTATACCTATGTGTTGCTCCATCCTAACACCAACATAACGGCACTGAACGACAAACTTTCCGGGATTGCCATGAAGTATAACGAAAAGTTTTTACGGGAGATTGATACCCGGTGGCAGTTCTTTTTGCAGCCGCTGCAAGCTATTCATTTGCACTCCGATCTGCTGCATGAGATAGAAGCCAACGGAAGCGCCAAAAGCATTTATTTCCTTTCCGCCGTAGCTGTGTTTATTCTAATCATTGCCCTTGTCAACTTTATCAACCTCTCTACGGCACGTGCTGTCCAACGGGCCAAAGAAGTAGGCATTCGCAAAGTAGCGGGCGCGTTGCGCGCTCAGCTTATCTGGCAATTTATTACGGAGTCTTTGGTACTCAACCTGATCGGTATTTTGCTTGCCGTCACGCTCGTACAGGTAAGTGCTGCCGCTTTTAATAAACTCTCTGGAATACCGTCAGCATTTTCTATAGGGACCAACGCCGTGTCCTTGCTGCTTCTTTTGGGGCTGCTGCTGTTTAGTGCTTTGGCTTCCAGCCTCTATCCTGCTTTTGTACTTTCTCATTTTAAGCCCATCAGCGTGTTGAAAGGTAACTTTAGCCGCCAGAGGCAAGGTATCGTTTTCAGAAAGGGTTTGGTGGTGTTTCAGTTTGTAGTCTCCATCGTGCTGATCGCAGGTACTTTAGCCGCTCACCGCCAGCTTTTTTTTATGAGAAATCAAGACCTGGGAATGAACGTCCGGCAGGTCATGGTCATCCAGGCGCCGAAAGCTACCGATGCTACACAAAGCAACTGGGGAACCTTTAAAAGTAAACTTGACAAACTACCTGGCATTGTGCAGGCAACTGCTGCCAATGAAGTCCCGGGAAAAGAAATTTATTGGCAAAATGATAACATCAGTCTGCCCAACGAAAAACCGACCGCTACCTTTACCGGTGCGTTGGTAGAAACGCATTTCTTTGATCTGCTTCAAATCAAAACTATAGCCGGAAGAGTATTTGATCCTGCGCTTGATGAACGCAGCCAACAGGTCGTGATCAATGAAACAGCTTCCCAGGTATTGGGCTTCCAAAATCCTGAACAAGCGGTTTTACAGAAGCTACAGATAGGAGACCGAACGGCTGACATTGTGGGCGTCGTAGCTGACTTTCATCAGCAATCTTTGAAAAACGCCCTGCAACCGATGCTCTTTCATTATGCCTCCGACGACTATGGTTATAACTATTATCTTGTCAAAACCAATCAAGCCAATGTTGGTGATTTGGTATCCAAGGTAAAGTCAACGTTTGCAGAAGTTTTTCCCAATAATCCGTTTGACTATTTCTTCCTGGATGACTTTTTCAACGCCCAGTACAAAGCCGATCAGCAGTTCAGCAAAGTGTTCAGTCTGTTTTCCGGGCTGGCCATCTTGGTCGCCAGCTTAGGGCTGTTCGGATTAGTTTCTTATGCGACGACCCAACGAACCAAGGAAATTGGGATCAGAAAAGTATTAGGCGCTTCCGTAAGTCGTATTTTATTTTTACTCAACAAAGACCTGATCAAACTGATGCTGCTCGCCAATCTGATCGCTTGGCCCTTGGCTTACTGGGGCATCCGGGCGTGGTTGCAACACTATGCTTTCCGTATTGACATCAGTATATGGCTGCTGCTGGCTCCTACCTGTTTCATACTGCTCATTGCCCTGCTTACCATCAGTTTCCAAACCATCCGAGCCGCCTTAGCCAACCCGGTGGACAGTTTACGGTATGAATAAAATATTTCTGAAAGAATGAACATCCTAATCCTCACAAGATGCTACGCAACTACCTGAAAATCGCTTATCGTAACCTGTGGAAGAATAAGGTCTTCTCGTTGATCAACATCCTCGGTCTGGCTATTGGTATTAGCTGCTGCCTGATTATTGGGATATATCTTTTGCATGAACTGAGTTATGATCGTTTCTTTCCTCATGCTGAACGTATTTATCGCGTTGTGCAAGAACAGGAGCAAGCAGGCGATTTATACCAAGTAGCTTCCACGCCGTCTCCTCTTTCGGAAGTACTCAAAACAGATTATGCGGGCGTAGAAGAAGTGACGAGTTTCACCAGGATTTTCAACAAGCGTCTTTTTCAATACCAGGACAAAAGGTTTGAAGAAGACGGCGGGTTTCATGTAGATGCTGCGTTTTTTAAACTTTTTCCTTTTGCTGTAAAAGAAGGAAGCTTACAGACATTTTTTACATCTACCAATACAGTACTTTTTACCGAAGACATAGCCAATAAGTATTTTGGTAAAGAGAATCCTGTTGGTAAAATTATAAAACTTAATCGTAACGAAGACTTTGTAGTAGCAGCCGTGCTGGAAAATCCTCCTGAGAACGCTCATATAAAATTTGATTTCCTTTTGCCGATGGAAAACTTGCGGGCGCATCGGGATTTTGATGCATGGGGAAGCAACTGGATGTATACTTATATTCTTCTTAAAGAGGATGCAAATGCCAGTGCGTTTGAAGCCAACATTGAAACGTTACTAAGCGACCATATTAATGACCCCGAATGGCAACCGAGGTTATACCTGCAAGCACTTACCGACATCCACCTGCACTCAAACTTTGATTTCAATACGGACTTTGCCGATACCAGCAGCCTTCAGAGCATTTACCTATTTGGAGCGATTGGTCTGATCATTATCCTGATTTCCTGTATTAACTTTATCAATCTTACCACAGCCCGGTCTTTTCAGCGCAGCAAAGAAATAGGTGTCCGAAAAGTAGTGGGAGCGAGCCGTAAGCAGTTGATTTACCAGTTTATGGGAGAATCTTTATGGTATGCGCTTATTGCTGCAGTGCTTGCTCTTACCTTTGCTCAATGGTTAATGCCTTATTTTGCAGATTTGAGCGGACTTCCTCTTAGTTTGGACCTGATGGGAACGACAAATCTACTGTTCCTGCTATTGGCTATTTTGTTAGTTACCGGGTTGCTGGCAGGTATCTATCCTTCGCTGTTTCTCTCCGCTTTCAATGCCATTACCATATTAAAAGGACTATCGTTTACAAACAGCCGCCATCGTGCCAATCCTTTCTCTTTGAGGAAAGTATTGGTTATAAGCCAATTTACTCTTTCAGTGATCTTGATCGTGAGTGCTATCATTGTCCGGCAGCAAATGCACTATGTCCTCAACAGAAGTTTGGGCTTTGATAAAGAACACATCCTGTATACGCCTATCAAAGGGGAACTGGGAGACGAAACCCGTTACCAAAGTTTTAAAAACACTTTATTACAGCAATCCTCTGTCGTGCAGGTAACCCGATCCAATGGCTTGCCTATCCATCATGAAGGTTCTTTCGAAGGAGTAGAATGGGAAGGTATGCCTGCCGACCACCCCGATTTTTTGATGCACTATTTTGATGTAGACGAAGCCTTTGTAGAAACCTTTGGATTACAAATCCTGGCCGGTAATAACTTTTCACCCCGGAAACCCAAAGACAGTGCTGCCTATTACCTCGTGAATGAAACAGCCCTAAAAGTAATGCAAATGGACAATCCGGTTGGGAAAAAGTTAGAGGAAGGAAAGATTGTTGGCGTCGTGAAAGATTTCAATTTTCAGTCAGCCTTTGCCCGCGTCGAACCTATGATACTAAGCGCTGCCATAGACGACATGAAAAGATATATTGCCATCAGAACGGCTGCCGGTGATATGAACGAGGCAGTAAACATTATTGAGCGCACCTACAAACAATTTAACCCGGATTATCCAGTGGAATATCACTTTTTAGACGAAAGTATAAATGCTTTGTACGACAAGCAGATACGTTCCGGTAAGCTCATCAACTTATTGGCTGCCTTAGCGGTATTTGTTTCCTGCCTGGGACTGTTTGGATTAAGCGCCTTTTCGGCGGAGCAAAGAACCAAGGAAGTAGGGATTCGGAAAGTGTTGGGCGCTACTGTTTTACAGATCACCCGATTGCTTTCATTTTCATTCCTCAAATTAATTAGCATAAGCATCCTTTTGGCCCTTCCCTGCGCTTACTGGCTTACCCGGTATTGGCTGAACGAATTTGCATACAGAATTCCCCTCGGACTTGATTACTTTATCATTGCCGGGGGCATGGTCATGCTCATTGCCGGTATGACCATCAGTTTCCAGACGATCAAAGCCGCGCTGGCCAACCCGGTGGATAGTTTGCGCTACGAATAAGGTTTTGAACATTCTAATCCCAACAATATGCTACGCAACTACCTCAAAATCGCCTACCGCAATCTGCTGAAAAACAAAGTTTTCAGCCTGATCAACCTGGCGGGTTTTTCCATCGGCTTTATAGCTGCTATTTTTATTGCGCTCTATGTGGTGGATGAGCTAAGCTTTGATGCCTTTCACACCCATGCTGACCGTATCTATAGAGTGACCGAAACACTACAGGACGAGAACGGCGAACGGCAGGTCGTGGGTGCCGCCACACAGATAGCGACTGCGGCCGTGGAAAGTTTGCCGGAATTAGAAAGCGCGGTACGGCTTACGGTCATGGGAAGGCTCACGCTGGGGTATGAGGAGTTTAGAGATTACGAAGAAGGGTGGTTTGCCGATACTAATTTCTTCCAGTTGTTTAACTTCAAATTTATTGAAGGAAACGCTGAAACTGCTTTAAATGACCCTTATTCTATCGTTTTGACCCAACGCTTGTCCAAAAAATATTTTGGCGAGGAATCCCCACTGGGCAAAAGTATGTATGCCAACTGGTTTGGTACAGAGGTAACGGTGACGGGGGTCATCAAGGATTTCCCTTCTAATTCGCACCTAAATCTGCCGTTGCTGTTTTCTGTTTCTACTGTTTTATCGGCGAATGAAGAGTCTAAAGAATGGGCAGAAAATGACTGGACTTCAACAGCGTTCACCACCTACCTGCTATTCAAACCTAATGCAAATCCAGAGAAAATAGCCAACCAACTGACTGCCCTTGCCAACGAACACCGACCCACAGACAACCAGAAAAACCAGTATCATCTGCAAGCCCTCACCGACATTCATTTTCACTCTCAGCACCTGGAAAACGACACTAATGCCCACAAAGGAGACATCGCCTATGTTTACGTCTTTACGGCGATAGGCTTGCTGATCTTGTTCATTGCCTTTGTCAACTACGTCAACCTGTCTACGGCCCGGGCTATGAAGCGGAGCAAAGAAGTAGGCTTGCGCAAAACGGTAGGTGCTACCCGGAGGCAACTGATGTACCAATTTATGGGCGAATCCCTGCTGATCGCGATGCTGACCCTGGTGGTGGCGGTGACGGTGGTACAGCTTCTTCTACCCGCTTTTAATGAATTATCAGCAAAAAGTTTACAATTACAGCTTTTTGACGGTCCGATACTACTGGTATTGTTGGCAGCCGGATTGGTTTCGGGCGTACTGGCGGGAGCCTATCCTGCCTTTTACCTGTCGCGCATCAAGCCCTCCTTAATTTTGCGGCAGGACGCCGGTAAGCGGGGCGCCCACACCCTCCGGCAGTTGCTGGTGGTAGCGCAGTTTGCTATGGCGATGGTGATGATCACAGCTACGGTAGTGATCTACCGGCAGATGAACTTCATCCGCAACACCGACCTGGGCTACCAGCGGGCACAAAGGCTTACAGTAGACATTAATACCCCACCTATGTGGGAAAAGTATGAAAGCGTAAAGGCTGCTTTTGAGAAAATACCCGGTGTAGAAAGTGTGACGGTCACCAACCGGGTGCCCGGCGAATGGAAAAGCATACCTACGGCTACCGTTCAGCAAGAGA
Organism: Cytophagales bacterium; assembly: GCA_038232695.1. GTDB lineage: Bacteria > Bacteroidota > Bacteroidia > Cytophagales > Cyclobacteriaceae > JAJNNC01. Next base: position 34,740 of record JBBSNI010000003.1, on the reverse strand, counting down.
ATACGCCGGAAGAATTCCTGTATCTGGCCGGTGATGAAGATTTTTTGCCTACCTACCGTATCAAGCTGTTGGCTGGACGAAATTTCCGGCATACCGCTGCTGATTCTGCCAAAGTGCTGCTGAACGAAACCGCCCTGAAAACGCTGGGTTTGACCGACCCTATAGGACAGATGGTAGAGGTGACCCATTTCGACCAGGAAAAGCGGGATAAGCCTTTCATAGCCGAGGTCATAGGCGTGATACAGGACGTGCATTTTGAGTCGGTGAGGCAAAAAGTAGCTCCCACCATGATCACCTACTACCAGAATCCTCTGCACCGGATCGATTATTACACCTTGCAGATCAACGCGCAAAACATAAGCCACACCATCCCTGCGATTGAGGCGGTTACCCAGGATTTTGATCCAGGAAGCCCGCTGGAATACCATTTCCTGGATGATCAATTTGAAGAGCTATACATTGCCGACATCAAAACGGCACAGATCATCGGCATTGCCGCACTGCTAGCGATCTTCATTGCCTGCATGGGTTTGTTTGGACTGACGCATCTTTCGGTGGCTCAAAGGACCAAAGAGGTAGGCATCCGCAAAGTGTTAGGGGCTGATGTGGGGCACATTACCTGGCTCATCGCCCGTCATTTTCTCAAGCTGGTGGGCATCGCCTTTGTGATCGCCTCACCCTTTGCCTGGTGGCTGACCCGCGCCTGGCTCAGCGAGTTTGCCTATCACATCCATATGTCGGTAGGGCTACTGATGTTGTCGGGCACGGTGGTGCTGTTGATTGCAGTCGTCACCATCAGCTTTCAGACAGTTAAAGCGGCGCTGGCTAACCCGGTGGATAGTTTGCGGGATGAATGATTTTCATGGGTTAACTCCTGAGTCCACAGATAAATTTATGTATATTCGTATAAAAACAATCATATGACTACGATAGAGATAGATATACCAGATGATTTGGCGCAGACCATCGGCGCCCAGTCCATTAAAGCATATGTTCAGAAACATCTGGAATTGCTTAAAATGCAGATGTTAGCAGACAAAATAGGTTCTGCTATTGAAAAAAGCGGAATTGATTGGGAAGAAGCCCTTGAGAAAGCAAGAGTTGAGGCTTGGGAAGAGTACCAAAAAAATAAGCCATGAAAGAATATGTCATTGATGTCAATATTCTTTTCAGTGGACTGATAAGTAAAAAGAAACTGTATGAAGAATTGTTTCTCAGACATAAGTTTTATACTCCGGATTTTGCCTTGTTAGAACTCAACAAGTACAAAAAAATTATTCTATCCAAGTTGCCTGAAAACAGACAGGATTTTGAATCGTTTACCTTACTTATTTTTTCAAACCTGATTGTCGTTCCAAGTCTGATACTAAAGGACACTGCTCTGAATGAAGCAGAAAGTTTATGCAGAGATATTGACATAAAAGATTCTCTTTACGTAGCATTAGCCATTTTTTTAAACATACCTCTCCTTACGCGGGATAAGCCCCTTTATCATCATCTTCAAACACAAGGGTTTACTTCTGCCGTGCTTTTTGACGATTTTGTAGCCAAATTCCTGACGTCTCCCTGAAAAAATTCATACAGCTTTTGTTGATATGCCATCTTCATAAAATATTTCTATGCTACGTAACTACCTCAAAATCGCCTACCGCAACCTGCTGAAAAATAAAGTTTTCAGCCTGATCAACATCCTCGGACTGGCTATTGGCATGGCAGCTTGCCTGCTCATTGTGCGCTTTGTCCGATTGGAACTGAGCTATGATCAGTTTCATACCAATTATGAGCGTATCTACCGCCTGATCAGTGAAGACACGCTGCAACATTCTTCTTTAGGGACGGTGTATCCTACCATCGGTCCGGCGTTGCAAAACAAGCTGCCCGGCATAGAAAAGACAGCCCGTGTTTTTAAGCAGGCGGGAGTAGTACGCTTCCCGGGTGATCCTTCCCGGCAGTTGCCTCCGGCGGCTTACCAGGAGAAAGGTTACTTCTATGCGGATGCTGCCCTGTTAGACATCTTTTCTTTTCCAGCGGTAGCCGGTTTGTCCGGTGCGGCAGCTTTGCAGGAGCCAGGTAGCGTGGTCATGACCGAATCGGCCGCCCGCCGCTATTTTGGCGATCAAGACCCCCTGGGGCAAACCCTTAGCCTGCACGATATGTTCGGGGGAAGCTACACCGTCACGGCGGTACTGAAAGATGTGCCGCAAAACTCCCACCTGTCGTTTGATATGCTCTTTACGATGCAGACGCTGGAAGATAAGTTTTTTGCTAACTGGCAAATGGCTACCTGGAACGCTTTTGCTACTTATGTACTATTGCATCCGCAGACCCGTGTTGCTGCTATGGCACAAAAACTACCTGCCTTATACCATCAGCTTACCGCAGAAGGCGCTAACGAGCATTTGCTCTTGCACCTGCAAGCCCTCAAAGACATTTATCTCCACAGCCACCTCGATTTTGATCCTACCCAGACCGGCAGCCTGTCGCTGATCTACCTGCTTGTCCTGCTGGCCGTATTTATTGTGGCGATTGCCTGGGTCAACTATATCAACCTGACGACGGCCCGCTCGGTAGACAGGGCGCGGGAAGTAGGCGTACGAAAGGTGTTAGGCTCCAGCCGCCAGCAATTGATCGCCCAGTTTCTTTCTGAGTCGCTGCTGCTCAACCTGGCAGCGATCCTGCTGGCTTTTACGTTGTACCAAATTGCGCAGCCGCTGCTGCAAACCCTGACCGGCAAGGTGGTAGACAACATGGCGCCTGCGCCTTCTGCCGGGGTGTGGCTGTTTTGGGGCGGACTGCTGACCTTGCTGCTGTTGGGTGCTTTGCTGGCGGGCGCTTATCCTGCGTTTGTGTTGTCCGGCTTTCGTCCTGCGGCTGTGCTCAAAGGCAGGCTTTCAGCTTCGGGCAAAGGCGCGTTGCTTCGCCGGTGCCTGGTAATCTTTCAGTTTGCAGCGTCCGTGTTGCTCATCAGCGGCGTGGTGACGGTGTTTCAGCAACTGCACTTTATGCAAAACCAGCCTCTGGGCTTCGACCAGGCGCAAATGTTGATTGTGGATGCGCCAGCCGTGACAGATGCTACTTACCAGGGCAAGCAGGAAGTGTTCTTACAGCAGATGCTCTCGCACAGTGCCATAGAGAAAGCTTCCATAGCCGGTGCCGTACCGGGTACAGGCTACAACTACACCACCGAAGCCCGGCAGGTCAGCGCCGATCCGCTGGAAGCCAAGCCCTTGAATGTGACCTATGCCGACGAACGCTTTTTTCCTACATACGACATCGAGCTGATGGTCGGTGAGAACTTTCGCAAGTTGCCGGAACACAACCAAAACCATATTATCATCAATGAAATAGCAGCCAGAAATCTGGGTTTTGCCCGTCCGCAGGAGGCTGTTGGCGAAAAAGTATCTATTGGTTTTTCTGAGGAGCCGCAGCAGATCGTAGGTGTGGTGCGCAACTATCACCAAAGCTCGCTGCATGAGGCTTATCAGCCTATCGTGTACCAGTATGCGAAAAGCGATGGCAGGTTTACGCTCAAGATCAACCTGCAACAGGCGGAGGTTCGTATGCCGGAGGTAATGGCTTTCGTAGAGGATAATTACCGCGCGCTGTTTCCCACCAGTCCGTTTGGGTATTTTTTTCTGGATGCCTTTTTTGATGCTAAATACAGCGAAGATCGCAGGTTTGGCAAAACCTTTGGAATATTCACCGCTATGGCGATACTGATTGCCTGCCTGGGTTTGTTTGGTCTGACTTCCTACACGGTCGTGCAGCGCACCAAAGAGATTGGTATTCGCAAAGTGTTGGGTGCTTCTGTGCGAAACATTTTTGCGCTTTTGTCCCGCGGTTTTATTACCTTGGTGCTTATCGCCAGTATGCTGGCTTTACCGGTAGCTTACCTGCTGATGCAAAAGTGGCTGGAAAACTATGCCTTTCGCGTAGAAATCACCTGGTGGATGTTGCTGATCCCCGTACTGCTCGTTTCACTAATTGCCCTGCTGACGATCAGCTTTCAGACGATCAAAGCCGCACTGGCTAACCCGGTAGAGTCGTTGCGGTATGAATAAACTTTTAATTTTGTATTTTTGTCCATATGATAGGCTTACATTATTATTTTTCTGAATTAAAATGTTATCAAAGATCACCATCAGGCGTTTTAAAAAATTTGAAGAAATTTCTTTTGCATTGACATCGCCAGTTGTGCTTATCGGGCCAAACAACGCAGGTAAAACATCATTACTACAGGCAATCACTTTACTGGATGCCGGACTTACAAAATGGCTTTCTCAAAATGCCGGTAATGGAAGTAGAAAAAAAAGAACCGGAGTAGTAATCAACCGAAAAGATTTAACTTCTATCCCTGTTCCCCATGCTAAACTTCTCTGGTATGGTTTGCATGTGCGCACCGTAGAACGTGTAGGAGCCGAAAAAAAACAGAAAACATCTAATATAAACATTGAGATTGAAGCCGAAGGCTGGAACCACGATAAGAAATGGTTATGTGCCTTTGAGTTTGACTTTGCCAACGATGAGACTTTTTATTGCCGACCCTTACGTAAAGATGCTAAAGGAGAAGATAGACACGATATAAATCTCAGTGTTGCTGATTTCAAAGTCGCCTACCTTCAACCCATGTCGGGTCTTTCTATGCAGGAAGATTTGCTCAATGAGGGTTCTATCAACCGTTTGATCGGAGAAGGTAAAACGGCTGATGTCATCAGGAATATATGTTATCAACTCACGCAGCCGGTCAAAAAACTTGATGCCGATAGCCAAAAATCAGCTACAAAAGAAAACCAACTGAAAGATTATTGGATAGAACTTAAATCGCTCATTCAGAATAAGTTTAGAGCAGATATACAAGAGCCTACGTATGATCCGAATACCGGTCTCTTAGAGATGCGGTACAAAGAAAAAGGAATAGAGTACGACATATCATCTTCCGGTAGAGGTATGCAGCAAACTTTACTTTTGTTGGCCTTTATATTTGCCAATGCGAATAAGTTGATTTTAATGGATGAACCTGATGCCCATCTTGAAGTCATTCGTCAAAGAGAAACTTATAACCTGATCAGAGAAATTGCTCAAAAAGCAAATGCTCAATTAATTATTGCTTCACACTCCGAAGTCGTATTGAATGAGGCAGCGCAAAAGGATTGCTTAATAGCTATTTTGCAAGACAAAGCCATTCCAATCAACAACCCGCAACAAAGAAGTCAGTTTCGTAAAGCATTGACCGATTTGGGTTGGGAAAAATATTACCTGGCTAAGTTGAAAGGTCATTGTTTGTATCTGGAAGGCGCTACTGATTTGGACAACCTTATGGCATTTGCCACATTGATCCATCATGATGTGGTTGAGTACCTCCCTAATGCCAATATAGATTTTATTGAAAACAACGTTCCCAAGGAAGCTTTTAATAGGTTTAAGGGATTGCAAATGGCAGAACCAGCACTCCGGGGACTGGCTATTTTTGACCGTATCTCCAACATTTTGGATGCTGATGATGCGTTGAAGGTTATTTGCTGGAAAAAACGAGAACTTGAAAACTATTTTTGTCTGCCCTTTGTGCTGATGCGATGGGCTGAAGCACAGTCAACAGAAGAGACAGGACAGACGAATATGTTTCGTCAGCATTGGAGACATACTATGGAAACTACGATCAATGATCTGACAGCACCTATTTATTTAAAAGAACCAAATCACGATTGGTGGAATAATGAAAAGTTAGGCGATTGGGCGGAAAATATATTCAGGGAATTTTATAGTCGCTTACAACTGCCTATGGACATGAGAAAAGGACGTTTTCACGAATTAGTCCGGTTTTTAGAGCCAAAAGAAGTCCCTAAAGAAGTACGCGATAAACTTGACGAAATTCTTAACTTATTAAAGCCCGGCCTGGAGTGACAGTAATCGTCCAGCATTATGTAGAAAGAACACCCGGAGGGGAACGCGCCACCGGCTACTGGCATATCAACGGACATCGTCCTGAACTCACGCTGCTAAGCCACAGCAAAGATAAAGAGGCTGAAAGCTGGCGCGTGCGTCACCGTGACCGATTCAGCCCTGACCCTGACGGGAATGTCGGATGCTAATAAGGATTTGGAAGTTGTGTATCGAGGAATTTAGGAATTTCCCAGGTAGCAACTTGAATTAATTGTTGTCTTATGTAATTTAATTTTACTTTATTTGTTATTTAGAAGCAAACATATAACATCCATCACATTTTTTACTACAGACAACTATGAAATCATTCTATCAACACCTGACCTGTCTTATCCTGCTGCTATTTATCATCGCAGGCACCTCTTTTCAATCTAAAAAACCTTCCGGCGACCGTATACTGGTTTTTTCTAAAACGGCCGGCTTCAGACACGAATCTATTCCTGATGGCAAAAAAGCCCTTATGAAGCTGGGAAAAGAGCATAACTTTAAAGTGGACACCACCGAAAATGCCATGTATTTTACAGAAGACAGCCTGAAAAATTACAAAGCGGTTGTCTTCCTGAGTACTACCCAGGACGTACTCAACCCTACCCAGCAAGCTGATTTTGAGCGGTACATCCAGGCTGGCGGCGGGTTTGTCGGTATCCACGCGGCTGCTGATACGGAATACGAGTGGCCCTGGTATAACAAGCTGGTCGGCGCTTATTTCAAAAGCCATCCCAAGCAGCAGAACGCGGTCATCCATGTGATAGACAAAAACTTTCCTGCGACCAAACACCTTCCTACAGACTGGAAAATATTTGATGAATTGTATAACTACAAAGACATCAACCCGGACATCCATGTGCTGGCCAAGCTGGATGAGTCTACCTACGAAGGCGGCGAAAACGGAGAAGATCACCCCTTTGCCTGGTACCATGAGTTTGATGGCGGACGTGCTTTCTATACCGGCAGAGGTCATACCGTAGAATGCTACAGTGAACCGGCCTTTTTGCAGCATGTGCTGGGCGGCATTCAGTGGGCCATGGGCAAGAAAAACCAGCAATTAGACTACGCCAAAGCCACGACGAAGCGAAAAGCGGACAAGTAATTTGCCGTATGGCACGCACAGGCTTCCAGCCGATTAAGCGTTTCTGGAAAGTTTTGTCGCGTACTATAAGTGAAAGCAAAGCTTGCTGAATGTCAGGTAGATCAGATTCAAAACGGATATGAACGAAGAATTCAATCAATTTAAGAAAAGGCTTCAAATGTTAGAGGTAAAGATGTCTTTTCATGCTGAGAATGCACAAGAAATGGTTAGTATCTTAAAAGACCTTCAGGAAGATGTTGATGCGATTATGCAGGTCAATGAAGAAGTACAGAAAAAGAACGAAGAACGCTTTGAGCGTATAGAAAAGCATGTAGGCTTATAAAAAACTATCACCGGGGGATTTATTCCAAATCCGTTGTGTCCCCGTCTGGGCGACCTTTGTGTTATACCCTCGTGTCCTTTGCGGCCGCCGCAGCGGTGGTTAAAATTTTTTCCTCATGTAGAGTACAATATGCCCTTGCCTTGAAGAAAAAGCAAACTACCCAGGACTATTATTGCTCGCATCAACCATTCAGTTCTTCAATCCTTCAGTTCTTACTTACCCTTCACTTTGTCTAATACAGGTTTTGCTGACAGTACAGGTCAAGCATAGCGGTAAATACCTGGTATATCTTACATGAACGGTACAAAAAATGACAAATCACCTGGTACACCCTGCCACCCCCGTAAGGGGCAGGTAAGAAAACCTGTTGTACGTAATTTTTTATGTAGGGGGTAGCCATGAAAACCAGGTCAACCGCCCTGTCCCCGTAAGGGGCAAGTAAGAAAACCAGGTGATCTGTCATTTTTTCCTGTTAGGCAGCCATCAATCACCAGGTTTTGTGTACCGGCTTACTTCTGGACGGTCTTACAGACTTTATTCTAATATTTTCTCTGTATTACACAGTATGTGATTAGCGTGAAAAGGATTTTTCATGTGCGGCACAACGCGCTGATTACCTGCGGGCAGGCGCATACGCTCTCACTCCAGGACAAGTTCCCAAACTATTTCCCCCCAAACCTTACAGCTTAAACCCTACGACTGGTTTTAGTTTTTCTTGCTGCCAAACGTAAAAATTCTAACTTGCGCGCGCTAAGCCATTATAGCTAACAGCTTTTCTATCAGTAAATATCTAATCACCCTTAAATTAAAACCAAACCCCCAGTTAGCTTTATTCAAACCCCTCTTCAGTCTCAACCTGGCATGACCTTCAGCCCTTCAGCCCCTCAGTCCTTCAATCCCTCAATCCCTCAGTCCTTGCAAGCCGCAGGGTTGATGCTCCTGTTGCTGATGAACGTCCACCTGGCCAATGCCCAGCGTAAGTACAGCAATGAATTTCTGGCTATAGGTGCTGGTGCCCGCGCCCTGGGCATGGCAGGCACTCAGACCGCTATCGCTGCCGACGTGACGGCGGGCTACTGGAATCCTGCGGGGCTTACTGCGCTGCCGCGCCAGCACGAATTTTCTCTGATGCACGCCGAATACTTTGCCGGTATTGCCAAGTACGATTATGCCGCCTTTGCCACCCGCCTGGATTCTGTCAGCGCGCTGGGCATTTCAGTGGTGCGGTTTGCCGTAGACGACATCCCGGATACCCGATTCCTCTATGATGCCAGCGGACGTATCAACTATAATAATATCCGCTTCTTTACCGCCGCCGACTATGCCTTCCTGTTCTCTTATGCCCGCCAGCCAGCCTGGGTGCCGGGGCTAAGCCTGGGCGCTAATGCGAAGGTCATTCATCGGCAGGCAGGCAGCTTTGCCACCGCCTGGGGCTTTGGGCTGGACGCTGCCGCCCGCTATAGCCGCCATTCCTGGCAGTTTGGGTTGATGCTGCACGACATCACGGGCACCTTCAACGCCTGGTCGCACAACCCGGAACTGGTAGCCGATGTATACGCGCAGACAGGTAACAGCTTGCCGCAAAACACCCTGGAGGTGACCCTGCCCCGGGCTACGCTGGGTGCCGCCAAAGCCTTCCGTATGCTCGACCGCCGTCTGGGTGTGCTGGCGGCCGCCGATCTGGATGTGACCTTTGATGGTAAAAGAAACGTACTGCTCAAGTCGGCGATAGCTTCCGTAGACCCTTCGCTGGGTATAGAAATGGACTACCACCAGGTGGCATACCTGCGTTTCGGGGCGGGCAATGTACAGCAGATCAAAGACTTTGACGGCTCTACGTACCGCACCTTTCAGCCGGACTTTGGGGTGGGCTTCCGCATCAGTCAGGTCACCATCGACTATGCGCTGACCGACATCGGCGACCGCTCGGAGTCTTTGTACTCGCATGTCTTTTCGTTAAAAGTCAGTTTCGGTGATGCCAGTGAAAGGCAATAGTAGACAGCCTATGCTCGTTGCAAATAAATCTTATTGGATATGAAGTATGTCATCCTCCTAATTCCACAATGGAATTGCCCTACCAGTGCTAACCTTGTAAAGGTTTCTATAAAAGGGAAAAAAGAGGCAAATGAGATAAAGAAAACACAAAAGCTTGCATCAGGCGAGGCTGAACTCCTCACAATGAAAAAGCAAGTGCTTCAATCTCCCCTAACTTCCCAATGGAATTGCCCTACTCAGGTCCGTGAGACACAGACTTGGGGAGAGGAGGGAGAGACACAGACCTGGGAGTTTCAGGATTTTCTATTTCTCCCCAGGTCTGTGTCTCACAGACCTGTACCTCATTTGACTTTGCAACATATAAAAAGTTTCAGCCTGACCTTCCTTAGCTTTCTCTTATCAGCTTATGCCTTATGTTTTACAAATCCCCTATATGCCCAAACTTTTGGCAACGAATGGATCAACAAGAACCAGACGTATTACAAAATATCCCTGGCGCAGGATGGCGTCTATAAAGTTACCTACGCAGACCTCCAACAGGTAGGCTTTCCGGTCGGCAGCGTAGACCCGCGGGGGATGCAGCTCTTTTTTCGGGGGAAAGAGCAAGCCATCGTCGTACAGGGGCAGCAGGACGCCCGCTTCGACACGCAGGACTATATCCTGTTTTACGGGCAGCGCAACGACGGTACGCCGAACCGCGAACTCTACACCCCGCAGGAAGCGCAACCCCACCCTTATTATAACCTTTATTCCGACACGGCCGCTTACTTTCTCACCTGGCGGCTGGACGGCGTCAGCGGCAAGCGCATGGAAACCTTCTCGGAAAACAACATCAGCGGATTGCCTGCCGAGCCTTACCATGTAGAAGTAAAGCGGCTGCTTTTGGTCAGCAACTATTCTTTGGGCAGACAATACCCCCTGGGTTCTACCTCATCGCTAAGAACCCACCTGAGTACCTTCGACTACGGAGAAGGCTGGACGGGTTCGCGCATCCAGCAGGGACAGTCGGGCGAGTATACGGTGGAGGCACCCCAGCCTTACACCAGCGGTCCAAAGCCGCAAATAGAGATCCTGCTGGCAGGCAGAAACAACCTGCCGCACCGCGTCAACGTGCAGATCGGAAGCACTGCCGGTTCGTTGCGCAATTTGGCCGAAGTCAACTTTGCTTATTACGACAACCTGCTACTTAGCCAGGCCATAGAGTGGAGCGACATCAGTAGCGGTCAGTTAGTGGTCAGGGTGACGCCCAATGGGGTAGACGGGCAGGCAGATAACGTTTCGGTCTCCTATATTCAACTCACGTATCCCCAGATACCTGATGCTGCCAACCAGCCCGCCAAACGGCTACACCTGAAAGCCAACACCCAGGGCAAAGCGTACCTGGAAGTTGCCCAAGCGCCTGCCGAGCCTGCGCTGATAGACATCACTGTGCCTGACGACCCGGTACAGATCGGCTTTCAGATAAATGCCAGCCAGTTGAGCGCCGTGGTGCCGCAAACTACCACCGACCGGGAATTGCTGCTCAGCACCCTACAGACCAACGTACGTATAAGAAAAGCGACGATGGCTGCTATCGACCCGGCGGCGGACTACCTGATCATCACTAACGCCGCGCTCAGGCAGGCAGCAGGCACGTACACCGACCCCGTGGAAGCTTACCGCAGCTACCGCGCTTCTGCGACAGGCGGCGGCTTCCGTGCCCTGGCGGTCAACATACAAGCGCTTTTTGACCAGTTCAGCTACGGAGAGGTCTCGCCGCTGGCGGTTCGCCGTTTTGCCGCCTACCTGCTGGCCAACGGCAGCCCTCAGTACCTGCTGCTCATTGGCAAAGGACTCACCGTTGACAACAACTACTACCGCAAAGACCCGGCGGCTGTCTCTCTGCGCGATCTGGTGCTGACAGGGGGCGCGCCCGGCTCCGATATTGTCTTTACGGCAGGGCTGGCAGGGAGCAACGGCATCTCGCCCGCCATCCCTACCGGCAGGATCAACGCCCGCAACGCGACCGAAGTAGCTGCCTATTTAGATAAAGTGAAAGAGCAGGAAAGCAGAACGTTACAGGCTGACTACGATGCTCCCAACACCCGCGAAGCGTTGTGGAAAAAACGGCTGGTACACCTGAGCGGCGGGCTGACCGCCAGTGAACAGCAGGTATTCGCCCACTATGTGGATCAGTTGGAGAGTATTGCCGAAGGCGACTTCCTGGGCGGCAGGGTCTCTACCTTGTCCAAGACGACCAATAATGCGACCGAACTGATCAACATTGCCGGTGAAGTCAACCAGGGGCTGTCGCTGATCACCTTCTTCGGGCACTCTTCTACCACCCGTACCGATATTGAAATTGGTTATGTCTCCAACGATGAGTTGGGCTACCGCAACAAGGGCAAGTACCCGACCATCCTGGTCAATGGCTGCAATGCGGGCAATATCTTCACCAATGCGCAGACTTTTGGCGAAGACTGGATCGCTACACCCAACCGGGGGGCCCTGCATGTGATAGCCCACAGTGCCGAAGGCATCTCCAATGTGCTGAAAGTATACTCCGACCAGTTCTATCAGGCAGCTTTTGCCGACAGTACGCTCATCGGCCGCTCGTTAGGGCGTATCTCGCTGGAAGCAGATCAGCGGTTTATCAGCAGCTACAATGGTACGGAGACAGAAACCCAGGTAGCGCAGGTACAGCAGATGGTCTTGCAGGGCGATCCTGCCGCGACACTTTTTGGCAGAAGCCAGCCCGACTTTGCCGTCAAAAACAACGGCTTGTTTCTTTCTTCCTTAGACGAAAGCCCTGTCACAGCCTATGCCGATTCGTTTGCAATAAATCTGATGGTTAGAAACTACGGAACAACGATGCGCGATTCCCTAAGCGTGACGGTCAGCCGTACGCTCAACAGTGGCAGAGTGGTTACCTACGGACCAGTATTTTACTTGCCCGTACCATACGAAGATACGCTGCAATTTGTTATCCGTGCCTCGGAGGGCAACTTTCCCCAGGCAGAAGGCTTTGGCAACAACCGCTTTGAGGTGATCCTGGATGGGGCAGATTCTGTGGCAGAACTCAATGAAAATAACAACCGCGCTGCCTTCGAGTATAATATCCCGCTGGGCGGTACGGTCAACGTGTTGCCTTATGATTTTGCGATTATCAATAAGCCTGCCGTGTTGCTACAGGCGCAGCCGGGTAACTTACAGGAGGCGATGCAAAAAGGCGATGCTCAGCATGGCAATGCCCGGGGTTTTCTTTTTGAAATAGATACGGTTGCTAACTTTGATAGCCCGCTCATGCGGCAGGAAACCATCACCGCCGTCGCGTTGGCCCGCTGGCAGGTGGACTTACCCGTTACACAGGACAGCACCGTGTATTACTGGCGTACCCGCTATGCTGAACGGCGCGAAGGGGAGATCGACGCCTGGACGCAAAGTTCTTTTGCCCTGATCAGCACCAGCCCGGCAGGATGGGCGCAACTTAAAGAAGAACAATTCAACAAAAATGAGCTTACACAGCTTACGTATCAGAATGACCGCTGGCAGTTTGTAGAGACGAGCATAGATATTAGCCTCACCACGTATGGCTCCGAAGAGCAAACGCTCGACCCAAAGCTGAGTATCAGCGGCAAGCAGTTTCTTTTTACCTCCGTAACGCCCCTCACTTGCCGTCCCAACTCCATCAATGGCGTAGCTTTCGAGCGGGAATCGCTGCGCCCGTACCTGGGTATTCCGCCTAATGGCTTCGACGATCTGGACCCGAACAACTGCGGGCCGCTGCCGCAGGTGATCAACACGTTTAGCAATGCACAGGTCAACACCACCGATATTCTGGAAAGATACATCGATGGCGTGAAGAACGGCGACGCCGTACTGCTATTTTCTATAGGACTGGTAGAATACCAGGGATGGCAACCTACAACCCTCACTAAATTGGCAGAAATAGGCGTTGCACCTGCCGACCTGCTGAACCTGCAAAACGGCGAGCCTGTCATTATCCTGGGCAGAAAAGGAGCGGCACCCGGTTCCGCCACTGTGGTCCGGGCAGACCCCAACGGTGCCGAGCCGGTCACCGGGCAGCGCATTGCCTTAGAGGAGCAGGTGACGGGGCAATACAGCCAGGGCACGGTATTGTCCAGAAAAATAGGACCGGCTACCGCCTGGTTGTCTTTGCAGCACCTGGTGCGAGAGGTAGAAGGCAACGATGCGGTTACCTTGCAGGTGCTGGCAGAAACTTTGTCGGGCAGCCAGACCGTGTTGTACGATAATATAGCCGGAACGCCTATGACAGATCTGTCTGGTGTAGATGCTGCCCAGTATCCTTACCTGCGGCTACGCTATACGGTCAGCGACCCGGTCAACTTTACCCCGCCCCAGCTCAGGCAGTGGCTGGTGAGCTATACCGGCGTGCCGGAAGGCATCATTTTTATGCCCCAAGGACAGCCCCTGACGCTCGTCAAGCAGGAAGGCGATGCTGACAGCGTATCCTTTGGCTTTTATAACATTGCCGACGTAGGCTTTACCGATTCGTTGTCGGTAGTATACACTTTCTTCAACCAGGACAGCCGCACCTCACAGAGCGACACCTTGCGCATCGCGCCGCTGGCAGCCGCCGATACCAGCCTGTTTACTTTTCCGGTGGCTACGGTGGGCCGGGGTGGGGTAAACGACTTGCGTGTACAAGTCAACCCACGGCTGCTGCGCGAACAGTCTTACGACAACAACCAGCTTACGCTCAATGATTACCTGACCGTCAAGGCAGACCGGGCGCACCCGGTGATCGATGTGGCTTTTGATGGGGTATATATTCTTGACGGCGATATTGTCTCACCTACACCGCTGATCGCTATTGAGATCAGGGATGATAATCCTTACCGGCTCAAACAGGATACAGCGGGTATTGACCTTTACCTGGAAAAAATAGAGCCTGAAACGGCTTCTATCAGCGCTGGCAACGCCCGGACGACCCGCCAGCAAACCAGGATAGATTTGTCAAGTCCTAACGTCACCTGGACGCCTGCTACACAGGATGCGCCTTTTAAGATCATCTACCAGCCGGAGACTCTGGCAGACGGTACGTACCGGTTGAGTGTGCAGGCAAGGGACGCCAGTGGCAACGCTTCCGGCAGCCAGCCTTATACCGTCACTTTTGAGATCATTAACGAGGCTACCATTACGCACTTTTATCCTTACCCCAACCCGTTTTCTACCAGCACCCGCTTTGTCTTTACCCTGACGGGCACGGAGATACCCGACCGGCTCAAGATACAGATCATGACGGTGAGTGGAAAGGTGGTGCGGGAGATCACCCAGGATGAGTTAGGGCCTATCCGCATTGGCAACAACATGTCGACCTATGCCTGGGATGGACGCGATGAGTTTGGCGACCAATTAGCTAACGGCGTGTACTTGTACCGGGTGCTCATGGAGAGCCAAAACGCTATTCAACACCGCCAGACGGCTGCCGACCGTGCCTTTACCCGCGGCTTTGGCAAGCTGTATATTCTTCGCTAGCTAATTCGAAAAAAATCAAAAATACCTGCAAAAGCGCCTTTAACAGCTACCGGTCATATTTTAGATATACCGTGCCCAGCGGCGGCAGCGTGAGGTTGACAGACCGCTCGCGCCCGTGCATGGGGATGGGCATGGCTTCCAGCAAGCCGTGGTTCATCACGCCGCTGCCCCAGTATTGGGTGTCGTCGCTGTTGAAGATTTCCTTCAAATGACCTTTATGCGCTACGCCAATGCGATAGTTTTCGCGCATCACAGGCGTAAAGTTGATCACCACGTACAGATCATTTTGTTCCTGGTGTCCTTTCCGGATAAAGCTGATCACACAGTTGCCGTAGTCGCTGATGTCTATCCACTCGAAGCCGCCGGGCTCAAAGGCTCTTTCATACAGGGCAGGCTCTGACTGGTACAGTTCGTTCAGGCGTTTGACCATCCATTGCAGAGAGCCGTGCGGGGCGTACTGGTTCAGGTGCCAGTCCAGGCTGGACTCGTGCCGCCACTCCTGTGACTGGCCAAACTCCCCACCCATAAACAGCAGTTTGGCGCCGGGGTGACCGTACATGTAAGCGTAAAGTGTTCGCAGGTTGGCAAACTTCTGCCACTCATCGCCCGGCATTTTATCAATCAAAGGTCCTTTGCCATGCACCACCTCATCGTGCGACAGGGGCAGCATGAATTTCTCCGTAAAGGCATACATCAGGCTGAAAGTGATCATCCCCTGGTGGTAGGTGCGGTAGACCGGGTCTTGCGACATATACTCCAGCGTGTCGTGCATCCAGCCCATCATCCACTTCATGTCGAAGCCCAGGCCGCCGATCTGCGTCGGACTGGTCACCATGGGCCAGGCGGTGGATTCTTCCGCGATGGTTTTTACATCGGGGAAGTCAGCGCGGACGGCGTCGTTAAATTATCTCAGGAAGTTGATGGCTTCTATATTTTCCCTGCCGCCATACTGGTTAGGAATCCATTCGCCTTCTTTGCGCGAATAATCTAAATACAACATAGAAGCGACAGCGTCTACCCGCAGCCCATCGATATGGTATTCCTCCAGCCAGCAGATCGCGCTGCTGATCAGAAAAGATTTGACTTCGTTTCTTCCGTAGTTAAAGATATAGCTGTTCCAATCGGGGTGGTAGCCCTGGCGGGGGTCAGCATGTTCAAAAAGGTGCGTACCGTCAAAGTAAGACAGTCCGTGCTGGTCGGAAGGAAAGTGGGAAGGTACCCAGTCCATGATCACGCCGATGCCTTCGTTGTGCAGGGCGTTGATGAGGTACATAAAGTCTTCGGGCGTACCGTAGCGGCTGGTAGGCGCAAAGTAGCCGGTCACCTGGTAGCCCCACGAACCGTAGAAAGGGTGTTCGGTCAGCGGCAGAAATTCTACGTGCGTGTAGCCCATCCATTTGATGTAGGCGGGCAGTTCAGCCGCCAACTCGCGGTAGGAGAGGAAACGGTTGCCGTCCGGGTTTCTTTTCCACGAACCTATATGCATCTCGTACACGGCGTAGGGTTGTGCCTCACCCGACTGCTTTTTTCTGTCTTCCAGCCAGGCGGTATCATTCCACTGGTAGCTGGCATCCCATACCACCGTGGCAGTCATGGGAGGGGTTTCCCAGTGGCGGGCAAAGGGATCGCCCTTTTCTACGTTGTAGCCGTTGAACCTAGACTGGATGAAATACTTGTACTTGGTGCCATGCCCGATGTGGGGAACGAAACACTCCCAGATGCCGGATCCGTCCCAGCGGGCCGTCATCGCATGAGAGCCGCGGTTCCAGCCGTTGAAGTCTCCAATGACAGACACGTACTCGGCATTGGGCGCCCACAGGGCAAAGTAAGTGCCCGTTTCGCCTTTGTATTCCATCACATGGGAACCCAGCTTTTCGTGGAGTTTGTAGTGTTTTCCTTCTCTGAACAGGTGAACGTCAAAGTCGGTGATACGGCTCAGCGTGTCAGGGTCCTGTGTCGCTTTATCTGCCTTGTCCTGGCTTCCCTTTTCCAGGTTGGTAAGTCCCTTTACCCGTTTTGCAGAGTCTTTGATGGTTAGGTCTTCAGTTTTCATCTTCAGTAAATTTCTTCATAACATATTTAATACCCTTCATAGGTATAATAGCCCAATCGGGTCGGTTGTTTAGTTCGTAGCTGAGTTCGTAGATGGCCTTTTCCAGCAGAAACGTCTGCATCAGCACGGTAAAGTCCTCAGAGTCAGTAGGGATAAAGTTTTGTCCTTTGGTGGTATCTAAGTATGATCTCAGGTAAAATCCGCTCATATAATGATACCATTGCTCTGCCCACTCTTCCAGGTATGGTGCGTTGCCGTGCGTGAACGCTTCGTTTTTGAACAAGCCGCTATAGGCTGCATAATGGAAAGAGCGCAACATGCCTGCCACGTCGCGCGTAGGCGACCGCTTGAGCCTTCTTTCGCTGAACGAACGGGCGGGCTCTCCTTCAAAATCAAGGATGATGAAATCTTTACCGGTAAAAAGCACCTGCCCTAAGTGATAGTCGCCGTGTGCCCGGATCTTCATCGCGTCTATCTTATGCGCATAGATCATCTTCATACGGCTCAGCACATCCTTTTTCATGTCTTTGATGTCCTGGGCATCTTCCTGAAAAGACTCCGGCAGCTTGCTGAAGTTTTTCTCCAGGGTCTGGTAGGTACTCCTGACCAGGGTTTGCAGAGACGAATACAGGGAGCGTTGGTAGTGCAGGGAGAAAGCTTCCGGCTCAAAGCCTTTTTCTTCCGGGTGAGAAGCCAGCGCGATGTGCATCTCGGCGGTTCGTATGCCCAGCAGGCTGGCGCGCTCGGCAGCCACGCCCCCCAGATGGGTTTGCATCTTTTCGGGAATCTTGTCGAAGGTGACAGGTGCCGACAGGTTGCCTTTCAGGGGCGGCGGGGTTCTTTCATTTTCCGGGAGCAGACTAATGCGCTCATAATAGCGGCTAATGGCGTCCTGCATGTACGTCCAGGCATCGCCCTGGTTGAGTACCAACTCCTGCATCATTCCCAGCACAAAAGCCTCTTTGCCTTCCTTTTTAAGCTCCAGGTGACCTGCATACTGCGGTACATTTTCAAATTTAGCTACGTCGGTCAGGAAGTGGGTGATCTCCAGGTCGGGGTTCATGACCTGGTCCAACTTGCGGTACACTTTGTAGAAATACTCTTTGCCATAAATGACGGACGTGTTGCTTTGCTCAGCGCTCAGCACCCGGGAAGACATTTCATTCTTCATCTCCGCCAGCTTTTTGTTGACCTGCTTACCGGAATAACCGATCAGTTCGCCGCCGTTCTCTTTTATCTTTTTCTTTTTGGTCATGAGGTTAAACAGCGTACTTCTGACCATTTCATTGTACATACCATCATACAGACAACCTTGCTTGCCGCCAATAGTAGCTGCCATGATCATACTAACAGGATACTGGTCTGTAAGCTCTTCGCTGAACTCATCGGCCACAAAAGCCACCGGAAGCTGGTAATATTCGTTGAGCCCTTCGTTGTAGCTTACTTCCAGGATCAGCAGGGCGCCGGTTCCGCTTTTAACCGGCAGCAGTACAGATTCTTTGACGCTGATGCTTTGAATAACACGCGCCTTGCCGCCAAACCAGCGGCAGCGGTTCACATAAGCCGGCAAAGCTTTTTCCAGGGCTGCCAGGTTTTTGGCTTTCACCATGTCTTTCCAGTCGGCAAGGGCCAAGGCAGGAACCTGCTTGCGGTCTGAGGGGCGATCTTCCACCACTTTGGGTTTTTCCAGCAAAAACCAGTGATAACCGTAAGGGCTCAGCGTAAAAAGATAAGGCTTGCCTGTGATCTCAGGAAAACGGTTTTTACTAAACAATTCTACCGGCGTATGGTCTTTGAAAGTGGATAACTCTACCTCTGCTGCCTGGGAGAACCTGGACAGGTTGGCCATCACCAGCAGGGTTTCGTCTTCATAAGTTCGCGTAAAGACCAGGATCTTGGCGTTTTCTACATAAAGAAATTGAACATCACCCCGGCTGAAAGCTTTGTGGTTTTTGCGCATATTGATATGGTGCCTCATCCACCACAGCAAGGAGTTGGCATTGCGCTGCTGTGTCTCTACGTTGACGGCTTCGTAGCTGTATTCCGGGTCCAGGATGACGGGTAGGTACAGCTTCTGGGGGTTGGTGTCAGAGAACCCGGCGTTGCGGTCGGGGCTCCACTGCATGGGCGTGCGCACCCCGTCCCGGTCGCCTAAGTAGTAGTTGTCGCCCATGCCGATCTCGTCGCCATAGTAGATCACCGGCGTACCGGGCATGGAGAAGAGCAGGTGGTTCATCAGTTCTATCTTGCGGCGGTCGTTGTCCAGCAAGGGCGCCAGCCGATGGCGTATGCCCAGGTTGATCTTAGCCAGGGGGTCTTTAGCATACACCTTATACATATAATCTCTTTCCTCATCGGTAACCATCTCGAGCGTCAGCTCGTCGTGGTTGCGCAGAAACATCGCCCACTGGCAGACCTCAGGTATCCCCGGCGTCTGATCCAGTATGTCGGTGATCGGGTAGCGGTCTTCCATCCTGACGGACATAAACATGCGCGGCATGATGGGAAAGTGGTAGTTCATCTGGCACTCATCGCCATTTCCAAAATAGGAGGCAGAATCTTCCGGCCACATGTTAGCTTCGGCCAGCAGCAGGGTGGCTGCTTTTTTCCCGTCTACATGCTTGCGAAGTTTTTTCAGGAAAGTGTGCGTTTCGGGCAGGTTCTCGCAGTTGGTACCATCCCGCTCGAAGAGGTAAGGGACGGCATCCAGCCGGAAGCCATCGACGCCCATATCGATCCAGTAGTCTAACATCTTGAAGACCTCTTCCTGTACGGCGAGGTTGTCGTAGTTCAGGTCGGGCTGGTGGGAGTAGAAGCGGTGCCAGTAATAGGCTTGCGCCATGTGGTCCCACGTCCAGTTGGAGGCTTCAAAGTCCTGGAAGATGATACGCACATCTTTATATTTTTCATTATTGTCGCTCCATACGTAGAAGTCGCGCTCGGTAGAGCCGGGCTTGGCGCGGCGCGCCCGCTGAAACCAGGGGTGCTGGTCGGAGGTGTGGTTAATGACCAGTTCGGTGATCACTTTGAGCCCCCGCTTATGTGCCTGCTTGAGGAATTTTTGCAGGTCTTTCATTTTGCCATACGAAGGATTGATACTATAGTAATCCATAATATCATAGCCATCGTCGCGCAGGGGAGAGGGATAGAAAGGCAGCAGCCAGATGGCGGTCACGCCTAGGTCTTGCAGATAGTCCAGCTTTTCCAGCAGCCCTTTAAAGTCGCCGATGCCGTCGCCGTTGCCATCGCTGAAAGCCTTAATGTGTAGTTCATAAATGATAGCATCTTTGTACCAATGCAAGTGGTCATCTAACTTTGTTGTATCACTAGCCATAGTTTAGCCTGAGAATAGGTTATGTTTAAATTTTACAAGGGATTGACGGACTAAGGGACTGAGGGTCATGCCCGACCGGGTTTGAATAAAATTGTATTAATCTATTCAATCCCTCAGTCCTTCAGTTATTGTTCTACCTTGAATACATGCGCGGGCATCAGGTAGGGGTTTAGTTCTATATAATTCCATTCGCCATACCAGTGGTAGCGGCTGCCGCTGAGCAGGTCGTGTACCGTATACGAGCGGTAGGGGTCTATGTCCAGTTCCTTTAAAGGAAGTCTCACCCAGGAAGTTTGCGTGTGGTAAGGGTCCATATTGACCGCCACAATGATCTTGTTGCCCGATGCCGCATCGTACTTGCCGTAGGTGACCATGCTCTGGTTCTCTGTGTCGGCAAAATGTATATTCCAGGTGCTTTGCAGTGCCGGATTTTCCCGGCGGATACGGTTGATGCGCGTGATCATTTCCTTGGTGCGGGTTTCCCGGTTCCAGTCCCAGTGCTTTACTTCGTACTTTTCAGAGTCTAAATATTCTTCTTTGTTGGGCACGGGCGTGTTGACGCCATATTCGTAGACTGGACCGTACAGTCCATAATTAGAAGACAGCGTAGCGGCCAGGATCAGCCGCATCAGCGAGGCAGCTTCACCGCCATGAACGATCACGGGCGGCAGTATGTCCGGCGTATTGGGCCAGAAGTTGGGGCGGTAGTAGTCGCGCATGGGTGTTTGGGTCAACTCATGCATATACTCGCGGATCTCATAGGGCGAGTTGCGCCAGGTAAAGTAGGTGTATGACTGGTTGAAACCAATTTTGGCCAACTGCTCCATGATGCGCGGACGGGTAAAAGCTTCTGCCAGGAAGATCAGGTCGGGATGCTCGCGCCGTACTTCCCGGATCATCCACTCCCAGAACCCAAAGGCTTTGGTATGCGGGTTGTCTACCCGGAATATCTTTACGCCCTGTTCTACCCAGTATTCTATCACACTTTTGAGTTCCTGCCACAAATTTTCCCAATCGTCGCTCTCAAAGTTGATGGGCAGAATGTCCTGATATTTCTTGGGCGGGTTCTCAGCGTATTGTACGGTACCATCAGGACGCCACTTGAACCAGTCGGGGTGTTCTTTGACGTACGGATGGTCGGGCGAACACTGGAAGGCAATATCTATGGACACCTCAATGCCCTGCTCATTGGCTTTGCTGACCAGCTTTTTGAAGTCTGCCAACGTGCCCAGTTCAGGATGAATGGCTTTGTGCCCGCCCTCTTCGCCGCCGATAGCCCAGGGAGAGCCGGGGTCGTTAGGGTTAGCATTGAGGGTATTGTTAAGCCCCTTTCTGAATTTACGCCCGATGGGATGGATGGGCGGCAGGTACAGCACATCAAAGCCCATCTCGGCAATCTGGGGCAGCAGGCGTAGTATATCTTTGAAGGTGCCGTGCTTACCAGGCTCCGGCGAAGTGGAGCGCGGAAACAGTTCGTACCAAGTGCTGAAAAGCGCCTTCTTACGCTCTACTTCTACTTTCAGCAGGACAGGATAGATGGTAGCATTGCTGCGGTCGTAATGCTTGTACATCAACCGGCTGACTTCCTCTTCCAGGGCCAGCATGACGCCGCTGGCGGCGTTGTTTTCGTGGTTGTCGCGTAGCTGCTGCGCCCACTCTTTGAGCTTGGTAGCATCTTTACCTTTGGCATGGCTGGCCGTTTTTTCTATAATGTCTGCCCCGATGAGCAGTTCGACGGAGACGTTCTGGTTGGCTTCAAACTTCTTTTTAAGTCCGTCGCGCCAGGTGATGAAGTGGTCTATGTAGCCTAATACGGTGTATTCGTAGAAGCCCTGCTGTTCGGGCACAAAGGAAGCCGTCCAGTGGTCGTTGCTCTGGAAAGTCATGGGCACTTCGGTCATGTCTTTTTCGCTGTCATGTTTGTAGAGCAGGACTGCTTTTACCACATCGTGGCTGTCGCCAAACACATCGGCATGGACTTCTACGGCTTCGCCGACAGTTCTTTTGGTAGGAAACAGTCCCCCTTCTACGGCGGGTGTGATATGCTCTACAATCGCCCTTTTCTTTCCGGCTACGTTTTGTAATATGGGCGTCTTTTTCTTGGTCTTTGTGGTCTTAGCAGGTTTGGCGGGTGATTCAATCATACGGTTGGGTTCGGCTTAAAAAACTTTTTTATGAACTAAAAGATACCGGAGGCGAGCCATAAAACATGATAGATTTTCATATGGATGGGGCGGAAGCCAAAAGAATGGGGCTCCGGTCTCTTGTTTTTGAACCGCAAAGCTACGAGATTGTTATGATTAATTGCATCCGAAGCCTTGAAAAAAACAGGACTACAGAGCGTATTTTTTAGTGTGGGTTGTTTTTTACCGCAGTTCTTTTACCGCAGAGCCACACAAAGGTTTTGGCACAGAGGAACACAGAGCCGCTCTGCGGGTCTCTGTGGCTTGTCTCTGTTTCCTCTGTGTTAGATCAACACTTACATCTTCTCTATCTGCTCTTTGGTGAGTCTGGTTGAGTGTTGAATTACATCGATGGGTACTCCATTTCTTTTTAGTTCTCTTGCTATGTCAAAACGTTCCTCATTTTTCATGATCAGCCATACGGCAAAGATAAGTGTTTGTGGCGATCATAAAAAAAAGGCAACCCCTATCAGGATTGCCTTTCTCTTTTGCTACACAGCATGGCTATTCAACCTTGATCTCCTGCTGCTGCGCTGCCTGGGTTTTGGGCAAAGTAATAATAAGTACGCCATCTTCCTGTCTTGCCTGTATCTGGGCGGTATCTACCTGTCCGTACAGGCTTACTACCCGCTCAAAAGATTTGATCGGGTACTCCTGGCGGCGGAACCTGGGCAGTTTGTCTTTGTCTACCGTCCGGGTGCCCCGGATGTATAGCACGTCTTCGCTTACCGAGACTTTGATGTTTTCTTTGTCAAAGCCTAGGGCATAGACATGTACCTCATATTGGGTGTCTGTTTCTGACACGTTGAGCGGTACGTTATACTTGGGTCGCCGGAAGAAGCCGCCCCGGAGTCCTTCCCAGAATTCGGCGTTAAACGGCTTACCATATTTCTTAGAGCCGGAGCCATAGCCATACGCATGGGCGCCACCGGCATAATAATATTTTCTATGCATGATGATTTTTGTTTAAAAGTGATTATTGGATTTCAATAGGAATTTCCTGCGCCTGATACGAGCGGTACGGCCGCTCCAGCGTCTGGCGAAACTCACTGTACTCTTCCTGGTTCATACGGCGGATCACGTCCGTCATGACCGGGTGCAGGGGCTGGCGGTATCCATATCCACCGCGGGACCTTCTCCTGGCCATCAGCCTGAACAGTCCGCCGAAGATCAGCACAAACAGCGCCATTTTGAACAAGAAGAACGGGATGGCAAACAGGGCAATGCCTATGAAGATGCCAGCCAGTATGGGTATTACGGGTTGCTTTCTCATGATGTTAGGGTTTAAGAATGAATGTACAAACAGGAAGACGAGCCAGCAGAGAAATTACTTTAAATACTTTTGATTTTTTTGAAGAATTGAAGGATAGAAGAACTGAGGGATTGAAGAACTGAGGGATTGAGGGTTTGAAGGATTGAAAATCATTGTACACTCGAATAGCTATACAGCGTTACATTCATCAGTCCATCAGTCCATCAGTCCATCAGTCCATCAGTCCATCAGTCTCTCAGTCCCTCAGTCCCTCAGTCCCTATTGCTGTCGCTTCTTCCATTCTTCCTTGAACTTCCTCCGTTCCTCCGGGCTCATCGTCTTCCAGGGGTTTCCGAAGCGCCGCGGGGGGCGGGAGAAGAAACGGCCACTGCTGCCGCCTAAGCCGCCAAACAGGATGCGGCAGAGCAGCAGCAGCCCGGCAGCCTGCCAGTAGGTGAGCGGACGGGCCGGGGTGATGGCAGGCAGGATGGCGTTCCAGAGCAGCATCACCACACCTGCCAGAGCGGCAAAGAGCACAAATAACCAGAAGAATCGCCTTCTATGGTGCATACAGAGTGGGTTCTTTGGACAGCGTATTTTTCAGAAATATAAGAATTCCTGGTATAGGGTAGCTAACTTACGGCGCAAATGTTTAACAGCATAGCCTTTGCGTGAAATGATGGTCTTGAGCTTCTCGCCCGTGCGGTCGGCGATCTGTTGCAGGGTCATGTCTTCCAGTTCGTTCCAGACAAAGACCTGCCGCTGTTTTTCGGGCAGTTCGTCCAGGGCAGCAAACAGTTCCTGCCAGAATATCTCCTGCATGTATGCAGTATCCGGGCTGACGTCTTCTGCCAGCAGGATATCTTTCAGGCTGAAAGCGCCGTCAGTGTCTTCATAGGTAAAGTCTTCCAGCGAATCGGTCGTTTTCTTGCGGTATTTGTCAATGATCTTGTTGCGGGCTACCTGGAAGAGCCACCCACTCATCTGCTCAATCTCCTCTACGTTGACCACATGGCTCAACTGGTACCAGACTTCCTGCAAGATGTCTTCAGCGTCTTCGTCGGATTTTACCCTGCCCCGGATAAAGCCGAACAGGCGGCTTCCGTAGTCTTTGACCGTCTGGATGATTTTTTGTCGGGATGTATCGACCATCGGCATATGCAATGCATCTTCCATATAAAAGGTAGACGAATGAAACGGCGTTTTACTTTAAGTGTTCCGGTACGAAGGTGTTAATGTGTTAGAGCGCGAAGGTGTCAAAGTATTCATCTAGTGCTTCGTCAAGTAGGAAAAGCCGAGTAATTTTGTTATAATGGTCAAAAACGCTATGAAAAGATATCGGGTTACTTTGCTTGAGACAGAAAGAGAAGAATTGAAAAGGTTGATTGCTTCGGGCACCTACAAACACACCAAACAGAAGCGAGCGCAGATCTTGTTAGCCGCCGATGAGAGCCCCTGGGGTAAACAGATGAAAGACGCAGCAATAGCCCAAGCGTATGATGTGCAGCTTAGAACCGTGGAACGAACCCGTCAGCGTTTTGTAGAGCAAGGGTATGCGGTGGCCTTGCATAGCAAACCTGGCGAAGTAACCAAAGAGAAGGTCTTTGACAGTCGAGTGGAGGCTAACTTAATTGCTTTGCGCTGTAGTGAAGTTCCCGCAGGTAGTAATCAGTGGAGCCTTCGCCTGTTAGCTGACAAGATGGTAGAACTAGAATATGTAGAGACCATCAGTCATGAAAGCGTGCGACAGATACTAAAAAAACAGCAGAGAAGGGGTGGCAGACCTCTACATGATTGTGGAAGCTTTGGCGGGCAGAAGAGAAGTGCACATAGAAGAGGATCACAGTAGCCAGAGCTATGCTAAAATCATTGCGCATATTGCTGAGAGCATGTATGGGGAAGCTAAACGAATTACCATAGTAGAGGATAACTTGAGTGCGCACAAACTCTCGGCTTTGTACCAAATCATGGATGCCTCACAGGCGCGGGCCATTATCAACAGAATCCAGGTGGTCAGAACGCCTAAACATGGCTCGTGCGGTTCCCCGCCGGGACTTAACATTGCAGAGGCTGAGTTGAGCGTTCTGATCCGGTGTGGATTAAAGAAAAGAACCCCTGATAAAGAAACACTGCAACAAGACGTTAAAGCTTGGTATGAAAGAAGAAATGAGCAAGAAAAAAAGGTCAATTGGCAGTTTCGTACCAAGGATGCCAGAATAAAACTAAAGCACCTTTACCCGTTATTCACTTCTTGACAAAACACTAGACAATTTATTGAGCACTTCCCGTTGCAGCACACGCTTGAGCGGACGAGCGACAAACTGCGGGTCAAACCCCAGGGCAGCCAGATGATCCAACACCTCGCCAGTGGCTTCCAGCTTGATGCCGTTCTCTTCCAGGCGGCGTTGAATGAGCTTGAACTGTATCTCTACAATCTTGCGCATATCCTGCTCAGAGAGCGGACGGAACATGATCACCTCATCAATACGGTTGAGAAACTCCTTTTACCGACGACAGTACCATCGTGAGGGTGCCCCAAAACTATAGCATTGCCCTAAACAGTAATCAGTTTACCCTACAGGGAAGTATCAGCGGCAACCCGTTTACGCAACAGTGGAAACAACTGAAACTGAAAGAAACGCCGCTGAGCGGTGCCTGGCGTTTTGCGACCCGCATCGACGAAAAAGGAAATATGGAGGAAAGAAGGCAGCCAGGTCCCCGCCAAACCATCAAAATAATAGGGGGCGGACGCTTCCAGTGGGCGGCTTTCAACTACGAAACCAAGGAATTCATGGGCACCGGCGGCGGCACGTACCAAGCCAAGGACGGCACTTACACCGAAACCATACAGTTTTTCTCCCGCGACGACAGCCGCGTAGGCAATACCTTGTCTTTCCAGTTTGACCGCCAAGGCGATGACTGGTACCACCAAGGCAAAAGCAGCAAGGGAGACCCCTTGCATGAAGTCTGGACAGTGGTGAAATGACTTTTTGCCGGCCCTTTGTATACAAAAGAGGATTACTCCTTTTCGTAGAAAATAAAATTTATTACCTTGACAGAGAAACGGTCATTGACCTGCTCAAAAACATCTGCAATATTGATCATTCCCGACACCGAAGTCCTTTGAATGCCATCACCCATACCTTTGCAGGGGTCGCTGCTTATACCCATTTAGATCATCTGCCCAGTATCTCTTATGATAAGCTCAATTGGTTAGACCGACAAATGGCATTTTAACCAGACAACCATCGAACTGACGTTATAATATTAAGCAATCGTCTACTATACCGTTGAGCCATTACATACATAAAAAAAGGCATGAACGCTGGGTTCATGCCTTTACAAAATAACTCCTCAACAACTATATCTCTACCTCATCCAGATTAATAAACTGCATCTGCTGCTGATCGTCCATCTCTATGCCCACCACGGAGTCTTTGCTGATATGCCCTGCCAGGATTTCCTTAGACAATTTATTGAGCACTTCCCGTTGCAGCACACGCTTCAAGGGGCGAGCGCCAAACTGCGGGTCAAAACCCAGGGCAGCCAAATGATCCAACACCTCGTCGGTGGCTTCCAGCTTGATGCCGTTTTCTTCCAGGCGGCGCTGAATGAGCTTGAACTGTATCTCTACGATCTTGCGCATATCCTGCTCGGAAAGCGGACGGAACATGATCACTTCGTCGATACGGTTCAGAAACTCCGGACGGACTGACTTTTTGAGCATATCAAATACTTCCTGCTTGGTCGTTTCCAGCACTTCTTCCTCATTGTACGCATTGATGTCCTGAAAACGCTCCTGGATCAGACCGGAACCGATGTTGGTGGTCATGATGATGATGGTGTTCTTGAAGTTGGCCACCCGCCCTTTGTTGTCGGTCAGCCTGCCTTCGTCCAATACTTGCAATAAAATATTGAATACGTCCGAGTGCGCCTTCTCGATCTCATCTAACAGGATCACGGCGTAAGGCTTGCGGCGGACGGCTTCAGTGAGTTGACCGCCTTCGTCGTAGCCTACGTATCCGGGAGGCGCGCCGATCAGTCGGCTGACGGCGTGGCGTTCCTGGTATTCAGACATATCAATACGCACCATGTTGTTCTCGTCGTCGAAGAGAAACTCTGCCAGGGCTTTGGCCAGCTCGGTTTTACCTACGCCGGTCGTTCCCAAAAAGATGAAAGAACCGATCGGACGCTTGGGGTCCTGCAAACCGGCACGGCTTCTGCGCACGGCATCCGACAGCGCTTCTATCGCCTCCTGCTGACCGGCGACGCGCCTGCCGAGTTCATCTTCTAAGTGCAACAGCTTGTCGCGCTCGCTTTGCAGCATTTTAGATACGGGAATACCCGTCCATTTAGCTACTACTTCGGCAATGTCTTCAGCATCTACTTCTTCTTTGAGCAGCGAGCTTTCGCCCTGCATGGCGACTAATTGCTTTTGAAGATCCTGTAGCTTCTGCTCGCTTTCGGTGATCTTGCCATAGCGTAGCTCGGCTACCCTGCCATAGTCGCCGGAGCGTTCGGCTTGCTCGGCTTCTATCTTATAGCGTTCTACCTTTTCTTTCTCAGTACGGATGCCCTGGATCACGCCTTTTTCGTTTTCCCACTTGGCTTTCAGGTCTTTACGCTTTTCTTCTAAGTCGGCGATGTCTTTGCTAAGCTGTGCTTCTTTTTCTTTGTCTTTTTCGCGCCGGATGGCTTCCCGTTCAATCTCCAACTGCATGATCCTGCGGTTTAACTCGTCCAACTCTTCGGGCAGAGAATCTATCTCTATACGGAGCTTGGAAGCGGCTTCGTCCATCAGGTCAATGGCTTTGTCGGGCAGAAAGCGATCGGAGATATACCGGTTGGAAAGCTCTACGGCGGCAATGACTGCATCGTCTTTGATGCGCACCCCGTGGTGCAATTCGTAGCGGTCTTTGATGCCGCGCAGGATAGAAACAGAGTCCTGCACATCAGGCTCGCCCACCATCACTGCCTGGAAACGTCGCTCCAGGGCTTTGTCTTTCTCTATGTATTTCTGATACTCTTTCAGCGTGGTGGCACCGATAGCGTGCAACTCACCCCGCGCCAAAGCAGGTTTGAGCAGGTTGGCAGCGTCCATCGCGCCTTCACCTCCACCAGCGCCGATGAGCGTATGGATTTCATCAATAAACAGGATGATCTCGCCGTCGGAGTCGGTCACTTCTTTGATGACGGATTTTAAGCGTTCTTCAAACTCTCCTTTGTATTTGGCACCGGCTACCAGCAAGCCCATATCCAGGGCGATGATGGTCTTAGACTTTAGGTTTTCGGGTATGTCGCCATCGACGATGCGCTGCGCCAGCCCTTCTACGATGGCGGTTTTACCCACGCCGGGCTCACCCAGCAGGATAGGATTGTTTTTGGTGCGCCGCGCCAGGATTTGCAGCACCCGCCGGATCTCATCATCCCGCCCGATGACGGGGTCGATCTTACCGGCTTTGGCCAACTGGTTCAGGTTTTTAGAATACCTTTCCAGCGACTTGTACTTAGCTTCCGCATTCTGGTCGGTCACACGGTTGCCACCCCGAAGCTCGCGGATGGCAGCTTTGAGTTCTTTTTCGCCAAAACCTGATTGCTTGAGCAGTTTGCCTGTTTTGTCGTTGCCCGTAAGCAAGCCTAACAGTATATGCTCAATGGCTATATATTCGTCGTCAAACTCCTTGAGGTAGCTTTCAGCTTTCTGTAATACGGCTGCCGCTTCGTTAGAAAGGTAGGGTTGCTGTCCGCTTACCTTGGGATAAGACTGAATGAGTTGGTCTGCCTGCCTATCTACGTCTTCCTTATTAGCGGCTAATTTCTTGGTGATAAAAGAAATCACGTTTTCGTCGGACTGCAACACGGCTTTGAGCAGGTGTCCTGGCTCTATGGCTTGCTGTTGCGATCCGGCAGCAATTTCGGCTGCTTTCTGAACAGCCTCTTGTGCTTTGATGGTATAATTGTTAAAGTTCATGTCTTTATATTAGTTTGTTATGTCAATATTTTAGTGCTATGGATGTTTTATCAAATCTCCCACCAAGCTAAAATCTGTATATTTTTGCGCCATTTTGGCGTGTTTTTATCAATATACATGATCTTAGTGACATTATGGCTTATATTTGTGTGTATACATCTAAACACAAAGGACACAAGGTATGGCACAAGGGGCACAAAGGTAGCAGCCTGTTCTTTGGGTACTTAGAGCATCCTTTGTGTCCTTTGCGGCCGCCGCTGCGGTGGTTAAGAAACATTAAAGTTATAACACACTTCAAAATAATATATTTTAACTGAATTAATTTTCATACTAAAATTCCGTTTCATTTGCTTTTATATATATTTTATATGTAGTTTTGCCGGAAATTAAAAATTTATACTATATGAAAAATAAGATGACTTACCACTTCCAATATACTCTTTTTTGTTGTTTGTTTTTTAGCGCTTGCCTGTTTGTACCGGATGTAATGGCGCAGGAAGAAGCCAAACCCCAGGGCATGTCGTCGGAAACCTATCAGGCTGCCCTGGAAGCTAAAGTAGATGATCTGGACAATGATACCTATGTCAAGATCAGCGATGGCGCCTATGTGCTGGACCGGTATGAGATGAAGCCTCCCTATATGATCACAGGCGACAGCGGCGTCAAGAAACGTATTGATTTGTATAAAATGGTTGACCGGGAGACGATGAACGAACTGGGTATGGTGGCTTTCTTTACCGATACCGAAGCCAGCAAAACCTTTAACCTGGTCATTCCTAACTTAGCTTCCAGCGCCGAAGTGTGGAATATGTATTTCGATGCCATCCATGCGCACGACCGGGAGGAAAAAGATGTGGCGCTCAAGATGTCTTACATTCTTTCTAAAGAAATGGCGTATCTGATGCAAAAAAGCAGCGGGGCAGATATGAGCGCTATGGAACAGGCCAATGACGATTACGACTTTTGCTTTCCGGCCTCAGCGATGGTAAGCCTGGGCGACGGCAGCGCCAAATCTATCGCTGAGATAGTACCCGGAGATAAAGTGCGCGCGTATGATCAGGGAAAGCTGACCACCGCGCAAGTCGCAGCCGTGAACGTCCATCGGAGCGCGCATATTCCTCTGACCAAGGTCATGCTGTTCCCGGTAGAGGAAGTAACGGCAGCACAACAGGGGACCTATTATTCGGCGGCCATCGCCCTGGTCGCCACGCCGAACCATCCGGTGCTGACCCAACGTGGCAAAATAAAAGCAGGCGCTTTGAAAATGGGCGACGTGCTGTACTGTCTGAACAATTCCACACAACAATTTGAACCCTACCAGGTACATGCGGTAGCTAACCGGTTCGAGACCACGCCGGAAGTATACAGTATCAGCACAAGCCGGGGGAACCATATTGTTCAGAATATGGTGGTATTGGATAAATAAGGATACTTCGAAAAATGTTGGACCCGGCACACGCCGGGTTTTTTTTTGAAGTTATCAATTGCTATTTTTGCAGCGCATTTTTAAAACTATAAAATAAAGATTTGTAATATTCTGATCTTTATTAAAATGAAATGTTACACAGTTGGTATGGCGTTGGCAAACAGGGAGTAGCACACAAAATAGTGGTTCTGTAGTTTTTTAGCATTACATGAAATTAAATAACAAAATTGCCAGCGGAATCGGTTGGGCTTCCTTATCTACTTTTGGTACCCAGGGAATCCGGCTTATTTTTAAACTTATCTTAGCCAAATTATTGCTTCCCGAGCATTATGGCATCATCGGCATGGCTACCGTTTTTACCAGCTTTGTCAACATGGTCAGCGAGTTGGGATTAAATGCCGCCCTGATCCAGAAGAAAAAAAACAATCTCTATCCCGCTTATTTCGATACCGCCTTCTGGTCGAACCTGACGATCTCTGTGTTTGGTTATGGGATCATTTACCTGGCGGTAGCACCTTTTGCCGCCTGGTTTTATAAAGAAGATATACTCACCGACCTGATCCCTGTAATAGGTTTGTCGGTGGTGCTCAACTCCTTTTATGTGATGCCCAAGGTGATGCTGTCGCGCGAGATGGACTTCAAGCCGCAGGCCGTTATCGAGATCGCCGCTTCGCTTTCATCGGGCGTAGCCGCTATCGTCCTGGCGTATATGGGGTATGGCGTCTGGGCACTGGCTTTCAACGGTATCCTCACCTCTATCATTTCTATCTTTCTGTATTATCTGAAAGTAAGATGGATTCCTAAGTTTCGCTTTGATATGGCTGCTTTCAAAGACCTGTTTGGCTTTGGCAGCAAAGTGCTGATAGAAAGCGTTTTCAGCTTTTTTACGCTCAACATCGATTACATTCTCATCGGTAAACTCATCGGTGGTGCTGCCTTGGGCGCTTATACCCTGGCTTTTATCCTGACCAATACCTTTATGAAGCAGGTGGTCAATATTCTGAACAACGTACTTTATCCGGCTTACTCCACCCTGCAGGACGACATCCGGAAGATCGCTTACTATTATCTGCGCCTGGCTAAAATCAACAACTTGTTTATGGCACCTATCATGACGGTGTTTTTTGTGCTGGCAGATTCGGTCATTGCCGTAGGTTTTGGCCAGGAGTGGAGCAATACGGTTTTCCCATTGAGGGCGCTTTCGCTGGCAGTGATCGTCAGTTCTATTGGCGGCTCTTCTTCTATTGTCATGCGCAGCGTAGGCAGACCCGACCTTTCTATGAAGCTGAATATGTTTTGTACTACTTTCAGCACGGTGCCGGCAGTCGTTATTGGGGCTACAACCTACGGTATCAACGGGGCTGCGCTGGGCATACTGGCAGACCGGCTGGTACGTTTTGGTTTTTACCAGCATCAGATCAAAAAACTGACCGGCATCACCGTGATGAACCTGTTTGGGCAGGTAGCCGGCACCCTGGCGATGTGTACGCTGATCGGGTTGTTGATTCATTACATAGATCATGCCTTTGCCATGTCTCCCCTGGTCACCCTCCTGATGGGTATCTCTCTTACCATGATCCTCTACGGATTGTACGTGTACCTGTTTGAGCGCAAAATCCTCTACAAAGTCATCAAGATCGCCAGGATCAAAGAGCGGATCCTGGTGCCGCTCTTCAATTTGCTGTAGGCTTTGCCGGTTAGGTAGATTGTTGTACTTTCGTGCAGACAGGAAGAAATTTTTCCTGCTATACACAACTGTTTTCTGCCCAAGCCAGATGCCTCAGCTTCTTGCCTACCCGCTTAAAAAACCACTTACCATCGTATTGATAGTGCTGGCTATTGCGGCCGTCCCGATTTATTTTTTTAGAAATGCTATATTTTTTCAGCCCGACCATTGGCAGGTCAGGATTTCTCAAACCGGATCGTCTTCTTCACCCCGCACGGCAGACCTGAACCAGGATGGCATTCTGGATATTGTCATCGGCGGCGGGGGGCGGGAGTTTGCGCCTACCTCCTATGCGGTGATGGCTTTTGACGGCAACGATGGCAGGCTTTTATGGAAGGTCAAAGGAAGAAACCAGATGATAGGCTCTGCCATTTTTAAGGATATTACCGGCGACCAGGTGCCCGATGTTTTTATTGGTGGCCGCTCTGCCATGCTATATGCCATCGACGGCGCACAAGGGCGTATCATCTGGGAATATTTGCCCGGCGACGAAAACATGGACGCTGTGAACGATACCACCATCCTCAATTTCTTCACACCCCAGTTCATCCCCGATGCTGATGGCGACCAGGTGGATGATCTGCTCATAGCCTACGGAGGCTTTGTAAAAGCATTGCCCGAGGAGACCAACCGGCCCACCGGCTACCTGATGATCATTAGTACAAGACAGGGCAAGGTGCTGGCGCGCGCGCCTATGCCCGACGGTCTGGAAACATATATGTCGCCGGTTGTCCACGATTTTGCAGGAAACGGAAACTTGTCTGTCCTTTTTGGCACGGGGGCTGAAACCATCAGTGGTTGTCTTTACCAGGTGTCTTTGTCCGACTTGTTTCGCAATGAGCTCTCGGGGGCTATGGTCCTGGACTCGGGGCAGGGTAAGGGGTTCATTGCGCCCCCGGTTTTGGCAGATGTCAATCAGGATGGTATGCATGATATTGTTGCCAATGCAGTGAATGGCAGGATGGTATGTATCGATGGTGCTTCTCACCGGAAGCTGTGGGAATTTTCTGCCGGAACCGGCTATGAAACGTATACCATGCCTGCTCCCGGACATTTCAGGAACCACGACCAGGTTCCTGATTTCTTTGCCAACTTCGGCTATGGCGTCTGGCCCCGTACAACGTTTGCTTTGAACATATTAATAGATGGCAGAAACGGTAGCCTGATCATGGAGGATACGCTCGGAACTTTTCAGTATGCTTCACCGGTGATTTTTGATTTTACCCGCGACGGACTGGAGGATGCATTGGTAGCGGTAAACCTGCCGCTTAGCGATGTCACCAAGGAATATGGCAACCAGATGAAAATTTTTAACCTGAAAGACAGCCTGCGGTTGACCTTTGATCAGGAAAAGCTCGGCTCTAACCTAGGCGCTACGCCCCTGCTCACCGACCTTGACCACGACGGTAAGCTGGATATTATCTACTGCTATATGGGCGATCCTGCCAGCTTTTATTCTTTCAAAGAACTCAGGATAGAACGTATAGAACTGGATATACCCCTCACCACCCCGATCCGGTGGGGAA
The DNA here is from genome assembly GCA_038232695.1 of Cytophagales bacterium. Lineage (GTDB taxonomy): Bacteria > Bacteroidota > Bacteroidia > Cytophagales > Cyclobacteriaceae > JAJNNC01. The sequence goes on along the minus strand of JBBSNI010000003.1, from coordinate 423 downwards.
GTTATGTGGGTGCTGATCTTTCAGGGGTTTATCCTTGAGTGCTGAACCCAAGCTTTTGCAGCCCCTGCTGCACTTCGGGGCAGGACATAAACAGCTTCCACAGCAAGCCCGATCGATGGTTCTCTATCATGACCACAATGGGTCCCTGGTCGATGGCCAGGTACTGCTGCGGATACCAGTTGTGTTCTATGCTGAAAGCATCATAAAAACCATAATCGCCCCAAATCTTGTCGCCTAAGTCGTGATAAAAATGCTTCAAGGCATCCATAGAATATTCCGGGGTGTAAGGAAAAGAAGACAAGGCTGCTGTCGGTGTGATCACGCCTAAGTCGTTTGTCGGGCTGTGTCCGGCATAGCCTTTAGGCGAATAGCTGGCGGTAAGTCCCCAGCAGTCTTTGCCGTAGCCTTTGTATTTTTTAGGAT
>JBBSNI010000002.1:0-47414 GCA_038232695.1 Cytophagales bacterium | reverse complement strand
GATGGAGTTAGTTAATTCCGTCATGGCGTGTTTAGTTATGGATGTCGAATACCCTTAACTAACACGCCTTTCTTGTTAAGAATCCATTTTTAACATCTCATTTTTTAACGAACCATTGTTTTATGCATTGCAGCATTTATTTATTTCTCGCCTTAACAGTATGCCTACCCATAAGCTGTAATAGCGTTGGTAAAGAAACGGATCGCTCTTTGCCTGAAAAGACGGCTGATCAACCGCCCAATATCGTCATCATCCTGGCCGACGATCTGGGCTACTCCGACCTGGGCTGTTATGGCGGAGAAATCCATACGCCTTCCCTGGACAAACTCGCCCATGAGGGATTGCGCTTTACCCAATTCTACAATACTTCCCGCTGTTGCCCTACCCGTGCTTCTCTGCTCACCGGGCTGTATCCGCATCAGGCCGGCGTAGGTCGTATGACCATGGATGCCGGAGAACCCGGCTACCGGGGTTTCCTGACAGACAATACGGTAACGCTGGCAGAAGTGCTGAAACAAGCAGGCTATCATACCGGCATGGTAGGCAAGTGGCACGTGTCGCTGACCGAAAGACTGGAAGAAGAGAAGCAACTGCAATGGCTCGCCCACCAGAAAGATTACGGCGACTTTTCCGATACCACGACCTATCCTACCGCCCGGGGCTTTGAAAAATACTATGGCAATATCTGGGGCGTGGTCGATTACTTTGACCCTTTTAGCCTGGTCAACGGCAAAGAGCCTGTCAAAACAGTTCCCAAAGACTACTACCACACCACAGCCATCGGCGACTCCGCCGTAGCGTATGTGGAGCAATTCAGCCAAGATGAAAAGCCCTTCTTTTTGTACGTAGCACATACGGCGCCACACTGGCCCCTCCAAGCCCTGCCAGAAGATATCAAAAAGTACGAAGATGTCTACAAAATTGGCTGGGACTCCATCCGCCACCGCCGGTATGAACGGATGATAGACATGGGCTTGTTGGACAAAAAGTCCGCTAAACTTTCTGCCAAACTATTCCCCGAATTACAATGGAACCATAACAAAGACATAGCCTGGGATGCCCGTGCCATGGCTGTCCACGCCGCCATGGTCGACCGCATGGACAAGACCATCGGCCAACTGATGGACAAGCTGGAAGAAACCGGTAAAATGGACAACACCCTGATCATCTTCCTGTCCGACAACGGCGCCAGCTACGAACGCCCCTCCGAATACGGTCCGGGATTCGACCGGGCAGGCAGTACCCGCCAGGGGGAGAAAGTTGTCTTTCCGGTCAACAAAGAAGCCATGCCCGGGCCGCAGACCGTCCATGCAGGCATCGGGCCGGTATGGGCCAACGTAGCCAATACGCCCTTTCGCTACTACAAATCCAAGGTGTATGAGGGTGGTATTGCCACGCCTTTTATCGTGCACTGGCCCGCCGGCATCCGGGAGCAAGGCAGTTTTGTACGCCAACCCGGGCATGTCATTGACCTGATGGCAACTTGTCTCCAATTAGCGAATGCTCAGTATCCAAAAACTTTTGAAGGACACCAGATCACGCCGACGCCCGGCAAAAGCCTGTTGCCAGCCATCGAAGGAAAAGGCCCCATTGGTCATGACTTTCTGTTCTGGGAACACTTCGGCAGCCGCGCCATCCGGCAGGGCGACTGGAAACTGGTTCGCCTGGATAATAAATCAGCATGGGAGCTATACAACCTGGCAAAAGACCGCACAGAAACCAACAACCTGGCGAAGCAATATCCTGAAAAAGTAGCAGCACTGAAAAAGCTCTGGCAGCAGGAAGCAGAAAAAACACAGGTATTTCCTGCGCCATAAAATTACGTAAAGAACGACAGATCAAAATTCCCAGGTCTGTGCCGCCGAGGCCCGCACCGGGCCGCCGGGCGGTGGCGACTGCCGGCCTCACAGACCTGTTCTGGCCCAAGGTCCACAGACCCCCAACCCCAGGTCTGTGCCGCCGAGGCCCGGTCTCACAGACCTGATAGAATGCACAACCAACGATGTATCAGCATCTAAACTTTATAACAACATGATCAAAAAATTACCATCTCTGTTGATTCTTATCATACTTTTATCCCTGCAACAGCTCATATAAAATGCATGTCCTTAACAAAAGGAGTCATGTTTTTTGCCTGTCTCTCACCGTATTTTTCATGCTTGCCGCACCATTATTCGTTGCTGCCCAGGAGTTGGGTGCCAACTTTTACCACAACCCAGAGATCATAGATTTCTACTCCCTGGAAAAATCAAAAGTAAAGTGGATCAGGACAACGCCCAGGATTTTTGATTACAGCAATATTGCCCGGAAGAGGTGACACCCCGTTCATCGGCCTGGTTTATCAATCCCATTTTCTGTCAGAAATCACTGCTTCCTGCGCCCAATGGAGATTATGCTACGAATCCCCCATGTTTTGAAGATTTTGTGCAAATAGCTGAAAATCCGAGTAAATAGGTGTTATTTGATATTGTAGTTGACACTCTACCGGGCTAAAGCCACTAGTAGATTCTTGCCCGACGCATGAGGCCAACCCTCTACGTTATCGGACATTCGCTCTGCCCGAGCGAGTATATTTTGCGCAGCATTTACGTCCCGCTGATGTTCAGCACTGCAAATAGGACAAGTCCAAAAACGAATATTGAGCGGCATCTTGTCGGTGCGGTGACCACAAGCACTACAATCGCGGCTCGTGTACGCTGGGGGCACCCGCACAAACTCGCGACCGTACCACTGGCATTTGTACTCCAGCATGGTAGTGAAGTGTCCCCAACCTGCGTCTGAGATAGCTTTACTCAGTTTTCGGTTCTTGACCATATTGGATACCACCAGTTTCTCCACAGCAATGGTTTGGTTCTCGCGCACTAGCTGGGAAGAAACTTTATGGTGGTAGTCTTTTCGGGTATTTCTGATCTTTTCGTGTAGTGTGGCTACTACCCGCTTTTGTTTAGCCCGGTTGTTTGACCCTTTCACTTTACGTGACAGTGACCGTTGCCCTACTCGCAGTTGTTGCTCGTACTTCTTGGTGTGGCGTGGGTTGTCGATCAACTCACCTTCGGAGGTGATAGCAAGGTGAGACAGGCCGACATCAATACCAATGCGCCGACCTATTTGCGGGAGTGGTTGCTGATCTACCTCACAAGTAATAGATACATACCAACCAGAAACGGTTTTACTTATTGTGGCAGTCTTGATTTTGCCCGCTATCGGTCTGCTATTAAAGAATCGTATAGTACCCAGCTTAGGAAGTTTTATTCTTCCAGTAGTAGTGATCTTCACATTCTGAGGGAAGGTGATAGACCGGGCCGCCGGGCGGTTGTATCTATCCTTTACGGCCCACTTAGGGTAGCCAGCACCGCGAAAGAAATTTTGGTAACTCGTATCAAGTCTGCGAACAGCGTTTTGCAGGGTTTGCCCCGGCACGTCCTTTATCCAGTCTGTTTCTTTTAGTTCAGGCAGTTGATTCTGCAAATCATTGTAGGATAGCGAAACACCGTAGGCTGCAAATCAAAGGCTTTACCTCCCGAATGCTCCGTAAGGAATTTCCGTCGCTGAAAAGCAGACTGCCTACGCTTTGGACGCGTTCGTACTTTTGTGAATCGGTTGGTCATATTTCAGAAGAAACCATTAGAAAGTATATCATTGAACAGAAAAACCATTAGTGTATAAGCCAACGCTCCGCATCCCCCGCCGCGTCCACGGTGGATTAAAACACGGGAGAATTCGCCCAAACTTTGTTAATTTTATCAAAAAACATCAGGATACACCTTTCTACATTCATCTCTGGCCTAATGATGTACACGACCCGCATGAGCCCGATGCAACGGATAGGGCGCGTTTCAGCCGTTTTGCCAACAACCCTTACAAGCAGGATTTTTATGCCGTACTTTATCGCCTGGATCAACAAATCGGCCGCTTGCTGGACAGCCTGGAGGCACTTGGATTAACCAAAAACAGTTTTGGGAATACGGACGGGAAGATTTTTATCTGAAGCCCGGCAACCCCCGGTTCGTCAGTCCGAACCTGGCCATGCGTGAGGGAGACTGGAAACTACTTATTATTCAGTATTTCAACAATCTTATCCCAGGGTTCTACCGCATGGCTATCAGCCCATTGCTGCCACATGGTTTTCATTTCCTTGGTTTTTTCGGGCATCTGAGCGGTGAGGTTATGCATCTCAGTTCTGTCTTTTTCCATGTCATACAACTCCCAGTTATCCCGGGCATCTTTATCCCAGGCCTGCACCAGTTTGTATTTGCCTAGCCTGACAGCCTTATTCCCTTCATGTTCCCAAAAGATCGGTTCGGTATGCACAGATGCCTTTTTGCCTTCGAGAAAGGGCACCAAGCTCTTGCCTGCTATCGGAGCAATGGTATTACCCTGGTAGGTCTGGGGATACTCAGCGCCTGCCAGGTCCAGACAGGTAGCCATGATGTCTGGTAAAAAGCCGTATTCTCTGATCAGCTTACCCTGCTCTGTCTGCCTAATTCCATTAGGCCAATGTACGATGAGCGGTGAAGAAATACCCCCTTCATGCAACCAATGTTTGTATTTACGGAAGGGCGTATTAGAAGCATTGGCCCAGGCACGCCCGTAAGAAAGTACATATCCTTGTTTTGTTTCCAACTGCTCTGCCGGACCGCTACCCAGTTCGTCAAATTCAGCACAGGCGCCATTATCGTCCAGAAAAATGATGACTGTATTGTCAAGTATTCCTTTGGAGGTAAGGTGGTCCAGCAGCCTGCCAATATTCTGATCCATCCGGTCTACCTGGGCTGCATAAATAGCCATACGAAGATCCATCTCTTTTTTCTTTTCATCACTCAGAGAATCCCAGTCTCTTGAATCCTGGGGAGATAATGACCAGTCGGCATCAATCAGCCCCATTTTTTTCATACGTTTGTATCTTTCTTCCCGGAGTTGCTGCCATCCCTTCATGTATTTGCCTTTGTATCGATCAATATCTTCCTGCGGAGCATTGAGCGGCCAGTGTGGCGCGTTATAGGCCAGATACAGGAAAAAGGGCTTGTCTTTTGACTGCTCCAGGGATTCATCGATGAACTGCATGCCATAGTCTGTAAAAGCATCGGTGGTGTAGTAGTCTTCATCCGTGATGGTAATGGTGTCATTGCCATAGGTAATGCCCCTGGGATATTCAGGCTTGAAATAATTGCTGGCACCAGGAATGATCCCGTAGTATTTCTCAAAGCCCCGCTGCAAGGGCCATTGTGCTTTTTTCTCGAAACCAAGATGCCATTTACCTGTCATCATGGTAGTATACCCTGCTTCTTTCAATGCTTCTGCGATGGTTACACAATGCTGGTTCAGTACACCTTTGTATCCGGGCAATTCATAATCGTGACCAGTAGGGTTTTCCGGAGAATTGGTCATATGACCAATACCTGTCTGATGGGGATAAAGCCCTGTGAGCAAGGAAGCCCGGGTGGGACAACAGCGGGCCGTATTGTAAAACTGCGTAAACCTCACCCCCTTGTCAGCAAGCCTCTGCAAGTTCGGTGTCCGGATTTCGCCCCCATAAGGACTGATATCAGCATACCCCATGTCATCTGACATAATCAAAATAATATTAGGTCGCTCAGCCTTGCTAGCTTCCTGAGCATTTGCAAGCACGGTACTCCATAAAATAATAGAAATGACGATACCAAAAAAGTGTAGTCTCATGATCATGGAAGGGTTAGATAATAAATTTTAATGCGATTAGTTTTTCTGAAAGTGATCTTTTTACTCATTTGATTTTTTGTTTTCCTCAGGATGTTTTTTCAGGTACTCCACCTGTCGGGTAAGGGCTTTCAATTCGGTCCTGGTCACCCTGCTGCTGCATAAAAGCTGTCAGTGCCTGCTGGAGTTCTTTTTTAACAGTGTCATATTGTTTGTTGACAGCAAGGTTTTTGAGCTGATAAGGATCGTGTACCACATCATACAGTTCCTCAGCAGGCCGGTGCTGATAGAAGGTAGCACGGGCCAGCGAGGCAGGATCATCTTTACCCTTGCGGAGCCAGGAAGGATACACCAGGGTATCAGATGCTGTAATGACATTGGAAAAAGCATCCTGCGCATGCAGGTTTTGCAGGTACAGGTACTGATCCGATCTTACCGAACGAATAGGATAGGAATCACTGCCTTGTAAGATGCCCCGGGTAGTCTGCACGCCATACACATATTGACGGTGGCTTGCTGTACGGCCTAATAAAACGTTCAGAAAGCTCTTTCCATCAAACCCCTGGTTTCCTTGTGCATCAGGAATACCGGTCTGGGCAGTGGCTGGGTTCATGCCTGCTGCTTCCAGCAGCGTTGGCAGTATGTCCACGTATTGCGTCATCGCCTTTGTAGAGCTATGCGGCTTGACCTTACCAGGCCAGCGTACGATAAAGCCGGTTTTCAGTCCCATATCATAACAGGTCCATTTGCCAAAAGGTAGTTGTGGGCCTTGTTCGGTGGTAAAAATGACGATGGTACGCTCTTGCTGCCCTGTCTTTTCTAGCAGGTCCAGACATTGCCCCACCTGATTATCCAGGTAAGTGATTTCTGCATCATACAAACTTAATGCTTTTTGGGTTGCTTCTGTCGCAACAAGGTATGGAGAAACCTTCAGCTTTGCTGACGGGTACTGTGTAGTATCGCCCTTGGTCCAGGGTACATGTGGCTGATGTGAGGCTAGTACCAGAAAAAAGGGCTGTTTGCTATCCTGCTGCACAAACTTTTCAACCTGCTTAAACGTCTGAGCCTCTATAGTTCCCTCCTGGAGTTGATCGTAAGGAAACGCCTTTGGAGGTCCGAAATGGGTTTTCCCGAAGAGGGCCGTCCGGTAGCCTAGCGCTTTGAAATAGTGCGGAATACTTTTAACATGATCGTAGACCCAGCTATGGTTGGGATAAGCGCCGCTTCTTACCGGATACAAGCCTGTCATGATCTGCTGGCGGGTAGGCGCGCACATAGCCGTTGTGGTAAACATGTTCCGAAACAACATGCCTTCACGGGCCAACGAGGCGATATGAGGGGTGTGTATATCCGGGTTCCCATAAGGTTCGGTGTCATTCCAGCCCAGATCATCCGCGATGATTAACACGATGTTGGGAGGCTGGCTCTGGGCTTTAATCCCTGGTGAAAGCAATACAAACATACAGGTACACAGAAAGCCTATGCTCCATCGGAATGTGCAGCGTATCTTCTCCATAGGGATCATCCATTTGATATGTACTTCTTCAATAGCCATCGTTTTGTTTAAGATTCGGATTGGCATCAATCTCTGATTGAGGAATGGGAAATCTGACGTGAAAGGGCTGTGCGTTTTTTCCTCTGTCCCGCGCGTTTTGGATAAACCTGTCATGGCGGATCAGGTCTTCTCTCCTCTTCCCTTCGCTGTAAAACTCCCAGGCTCTTTCCTGTATAATCATATCTATGAATGTGGCCTGGTCGGGGACCTCCTGTAGGGTAAGAGCCGGTAGCTGAGCGCGGTTTCTCACCAGGTTTACCAGGTTGAGTGCCTCTTCGCTCACCGTGCCACCTGCCATCACCAGCGCCTCGGCACGGGATAACAGTATATCAGCATAGCGCACCAGGATAAAATCAGCGCCTCCTGCTCTGGCATCCGCACTCGGGTCAATAGGATATTTGAAGCTGCGGGGATTATGAAACTCCACGCCCGTTGTCAGGTCTATTTCTTCACCCTGGTTGGAAATGTATTGTGTCAGCATCAGCTCTTTCCGGATATCATCAGCCTGGAAGGTATTATAGAATTCCACCGGTACACAAACTTGCGTGGCCGTATTGAAGATAGAAACAGGATACTGCGGCGGTAGGGCGTTGGCTACCCAGACATTGCCATTTCCGTCTAAAGGAATGGCCGGGAAAGCAAATATCATCTCTGCATTTCCTTCGTTTTCCAGCGCAAACAAGGTCGTAAAATCAGGCCATAGCGCATACACACTTAAGTCCATCACTTCCTGTGCGGTGGCAGCAGCCATTTGCCAGTTTTTGTTTTGCAGATAAAACTTGGTCAAAACGCCCAGGGCAGCCCCTTTCGTGGCTCTGCCGTATTCCTCCTGTGCCAAAGGCAGCGCAGCCGCAGCCATGCGCAGCTCATCTTCGATAAAGCTCACCAGGGTAGCCTCTTCAACCTTAGGCAGGTTAAACTCCTCGTTGGAACTGGAAAAAACCTGGTCGATCAGGGGGACGGGACCAAACCAGCCATACAAAAATTTGTAGGCCAATCCCCGGATGAAGTGCGCCTCAGCCATGAGCAAGGCTTTTTCTTCTTCGGATAACTGTTGGTTTGCTTCCACTGCGCTGAGCAAGGTGTTGGCATCTCTGACAGCCCTGTATGATTTTTGCCAAAGATCCCCTAGCAGATAAGCAGAGGTAGAATTAAAGTTGAAATCCTGATAGGGTTGTAAATTCCCATTAAGAAAGCCCCTGAAATTCACAAATACATCGGTCACACATTCTTCCAGATAGATCCTGTTGACTCCCGGATCTTGTGTGTACTGGATATTATCGTAAGCTGAATTCAACAGGGCTCTGATGCCAGATGGTGTTTCCAGAAAGTTATCTGAATACTGAGAGGCTGGTGCGATGTCCAGAGATTCTGTGCAACCCATCACCAAAGTGATGAACAAAAAGAGGAAGGTATAGCGATAGTTTTTCATGATCTTCGTTGTTGTTAAGTGCTCATGCATAAATAATATTACACTCTTGTGCTGTAAAAGTCTCATATTTAGCGTTTTAAGCGGTCCGCCGCGCGGTTGGGTAAAAAATAGCACGGGTGCTTAAAACCCAATATTAACACCCAGGGTAAATGTTCTTGCGGCGGGGTAAGCGTTTCTGTCCAACCTGATATTATCAGTACCGGTAGAATTGACATCAGGATCATATCCCGGATAATCCGTAATCAGGGCAAGGTTTTGTCCTGTCAGATAAACAGACGCCGTCCTGATGAACGTTGAGGCGTTGATCGGTATCTGGTAGCTAAGCTGCACGTTCTTCAACCGGATAAAAGAAGCATCTGCAATGGTAAAAGAATTAACATTACTTCCCTGATACTGCGCAGTATTGATGGCAGAAGGCCATTCATTGGTGGGATTTTCAGGCGTCCATCGGTTGAGCAAAGGTTCGGCTAACCGGTTTCTGAAGGGGTCATTGGCGATGTGGGCATCCACCAGTCCCCAATACAGCAGATCTACTCCCTGAACCGACTCAATAAAAATGTTAAGACTAAAATTCTTATAAGCAAAATCATTACTAAGACCCAGGGTCAGATCAGGGAAGGGGTCGCCAATGATCAACCGGTCATTGCCATTGATACGATTATCTCCGTCCACATCTTGCCAACGAGGAACGCCGGGAGCAGCCGTAGCACTTTGGGCGGAGTTATCTACCGCTTCCTGCGTCTGAAAGATGCCTTCTGATTTGAATCCATAGTAAGAAAACAACGGCTCACCAGGGCGGGCAATGGCCGTAGCACCGGCGTTTCCCCGGATAATTTCAGGAAGCTCTCCCAGGCTGATCACTTCGTTGTGCAATGTCGCAAAATTGAAGGACGTATTCCATTGAAATGCGCCCACCATATTCTTGGAATTTAAAATAAATTCAACCCCGCTGTTCCGTATTTTTCCTACGTTGGTCGTCACAAAACTAAAGCCCGTAGCACTCGGTATAGGAAGCTCCTGCAACAAATCTTTGGTGGTTTTTACAAAAAAGTCTATAGAAGAATACAACCTACCCTCAAAGAGGCCATAATCCACGCCGACATTAAACTGCTCGGTGGTTTCCTATTTCAGATCCGGGTTAGGAATCCTGGCAGCCGACACCGGCGTGTATAGCGCATCTCCAAATACGGCTCCGTTCGTACCACCTGTTTGACTGACGTAGGTAGACAATGCCCGGCCAATGCCTATGTTGTCGTTTCCAATTTGTCCCCAGCCTACCCGTAATTTAAGGTCTGAGAAAAAGTCCGTCTGGCTCAAGAAGGGTTCATTCATCAGCTTCCATGCCAGGGAAAAGGAAGGGAACACACCGAAGCGGTTGTTCTCTCCAAAATTTGAAGACCCATCGGCACGAATGGAACCCGTGAACAAGTATTTGTCGGCGAAACTGTAGTTGACTCTACCAAGGTAAGAAATCAACCTTCTTTGGGTGGTATTGCTGCCTACTACCGCTAAGTTAGGGTTGCCTGCTCCCAGGTTATTCGTAGCGATGACATCGGAGGCAAAGCCCCGGATGGAAGCTGAGGCGGAACGATCGTCGAACTGTTGATAGGTATAACCTGCCAGTGCATTGATACGATGCTGATCATTGAACTGCCTGGCATAGTTGAGTGTAATTTCTGCCAGGTAGTTACTCAGTTCACCCGTTGCAATGATCGCAATGCCATTAGCAGCTTTCCCCACATTGGTGATGGTGCTATTATAGATATCTCTGCGGGAGGTAGAGCGGTCGCTACCAAAATTCAGTTTTGCTGTAAGATCCGGGGCAAGCTCGTATTCGGCAAAGATATTCCCAAAGGTTCTGTTGGTTTGTTCGGTGCCTGTCTCGCCTACGGCCCGGGCTACCGGATTTTCCAGGGTAACGGATACCAGTTGACCCGCTTCTGGTTTGAAGTAGGAACCATCTTCGTTAAAAACCGGAAAGATTGGAGGCGTATTTAAGGCGGAATTAATGACATCGGCATTCTGGTTAATACCAAATCCATTCACCGGAACATAGTCATTGAATAGCACGGAAGTGTTTAGGTTAATCCCGAATTTGAACTTTTCGCTGGCCTGGTGCTCCAGGTTCACGCGTCCCTGATACCGTTTGAACTGGGAGTTGATCACGATTCCTTCCTGATCCGTATAGTTCAGGGAAGTGTAATATTTGGTATTTTCTGACCCACCAGAGAACGTTAAATTATGGGTTTGTGATAAGGCAGTTCTAAATACTTCATCCTGCCAGTCGGTACCTTCTCCAAAAGATTGTATGTCCGCTTCGCTAAACTTCGGGTCGTTGCCCCGCGCTATTTCCAGCGCATTCATCACTTCCACATATGCTGAGGTGCTCAGCACATCTACTTTTCTGGCTACCCGGGAAGTACTTAGGGTAGCATTATAATCCACTTTTAGCTTACCCTGCACTCCTGATTTGGTAGTAATTAAGATGACGCCATTGGCTCCCCGAGAACCGTAAATGGCCGTAGCCGAGGCATCTTTCAAAATATCAATGGATGCAATATCCGCAGGATTCAGTGCGTTGAGGGGATTTCTGGGAGGAGGGTTACCATTGAAAGCTTCGCCACCCAGGTTCGTTACTGCCGCGCGGTTGTCAATCGGCAAGCCATCAATGACATACAGCGGCTCATTACCGGCATTGATAGAGCTGGAGCCCCTGATTCTGACAGACACTCCTCCTCCCGGTTCGGCGCTGGTGGTCACCTTTACGCCTGGCGCTCTGCCCTGTAGTGCCTGATCTACCGAGGGATTCAGGCCCTTGTTGAGGTCGTTCTCCTGAAGGGAGACGACAGCGCCTGTCAGATCGCTTTTCTGTACCGTCCCATAGCCTACCACCACCACTTCCGACAGCGATTGGACGTCTGGCTGTAGCGTCACGTCAATAGATGAACGGTCATTGACTGGAACCGTGGCGGAAAGGTAACCTACAAAAGAGAAGAGCAGGGTGTCTGTGCCTGAGGGTACATTGATCGTGTAGCGCCCATCAATATCAGTCACGGTCCCCTTGCTAGTGCCTTTTACAATAATACTGACGCCAGGCAACGCTGAACCATCTTCCTGGGAGGTCACCACACCATTGACATTGAATGCCGGTTGCAGAGCCTGTGGGGTCGGGTTCATCTGTTTAGGCGGCGAGGCTTTAGCCACATAGATCATGTTATTGATCCTTTTAAATTTTAGTCCTGTCTTGCTGGATATACGTTGCAGTATGATCTTCACAGAAGGTTTTTTTGCCTGTATGCTTACCTCATCATCATTAGAAATGTAAGCGTCCGGATAGACAAAACGAAAGTTGGTATTTTTCTCTATCTGAGACAAAAGCGCCTTGACTTCCCAGGTGCTCTTAGACAGGGTGATATAGGTTTTATCCAATCCCTCCTGACCGAAGCTTGGCGCTGCCAGTGTGAGCGTATAAAAAACACATTGGATCAAAATACCATAAAGGGAGTTTTTTGAAACCATCCTGATTAGGTTGAGTATTAGTTTTTTCATAGTAATTATTTTATCATGACATTTTTGTTAGAAATTGTAAAGGTAAAATCAAAGGAAAATGAAAGTCCTGTCAATATGTTCTGTAGGTTTTCATTGTTAAACTCGCCGCTCACTTTCATATCTTTATCTACTCCTTCTGCTATAGTGATCTGAACGTCATACCAGTTTTCCAGCCTGGCTGTGATTTCCTGTAAGGAAACGCCCCTGAAAACCAGGCTTCCATCCTTCCAGGAGGTGACTTCTTTCAGGTCAGCCTCTTTTACTTTCATGTTAAGATCGAGAGCATCAGTATAAGCCATCTGCCCGGGAACGAGCCGGATCATTTCATGCTGGTCAGCATCTTTAAAACCTACCTGCACACTCCCTTCTACCAAAGTAATCATTTCGTTTTCTCTGGAGTTGACATTAAACTGTGTGCCCAGCACGGTGGTTTCCGTATGGTTTGTCATGACTTTAAAGGGCTTTTGAGCATCATGTATTACTTGCAGAAATGCCTCTCCAGATAGAAAAACTGATCGGATTGAACCGGAAAATTCGGAAGGATACGTAATCTGAGAAGCAGCATTGAGCGTTACCCGGCTACCATCAGGTAACCTTATAGTGAGTTTTTCGCCAACACCAGTTTTCTTAGTAATCTTTTGTATGTGGGCAATAGGCTGAGCCTCTTCGGCTTGTTGCGTGATGTATACATACGACCAGGCAGCCAACAGAATCAGGAGCAATGACGCAGCAATACTCAGGTAGTAGCGGGTGTTGCTTTGTGCAGCAGAAGTATACTTTTGCTCATAAACGTTTTTTCCGGGGGAAACCCCTGAAGGCATGTACAGTTGCGCATGAATCTTTTCTAACCAACGGTAATGTCTGTTTTCCAGGGCTTTATTTTTTTCAGCCTGTTTCCAGTGCAGCGCCATCAGGCGTTCCAGATGCGCTTGCTGCCCTGCCTCTTTCGCCCATTGCTTGACTTGCTGTTCTTCCTCAGCCGAGCACTCGCCGTTCAGAAACCTGATAAATAGTTCTTCTTTCACTTCTATGGGTTTTATGCCCCTAATACACTTGAAGTGAGAAGCTTACTTAAGCGGTATGAAAAAAAAATAAAATGTATAAGAAAACTGTCCGTCAAGGTCAGACAACAGAAAGTTAACAGATCAAATGAAATAAAGCGAGGGATAAACCGATTTCAAAGGCGGGTAGTTTTTGCTTTATATACTTCAAGGCCAAATAGATATGATGTTCTACGGTTCTTTTAGACAAGTTTAGCTTGTGTGCAATCTCATCATTGTTGAAACCTTCCACCCTGCTCATCGTAAACACCTGCCGCTGCATATCAGGCAGGTTGTTGATGATGCTGGAAAGGTTGTTTTGTAACTCTACAAAATTCAAATATTCCTCAGTATCGTTGGTGCAGTATCTTTCAGCCACCGTATTTTTCAGCGTAAGATGCGTGGCTTTCTTTCTAAAAACATTAAAAAGCTGGTATTTGACTGCCTGAAACAAAAAAGCTTTGAATGAGAGTGAAGGGTCCAACTGTTCTCTTTTTTGCCATATCTTCACAAAGACATCCTGTATTATTTCTTCCCGCAGATAATCGTCTTTTGTATAAACGCTAAGAAATGCATCTAACCGGGGAACATAGCGGAGATACAACTCGTCGAAGGCACTGGCGTTGTTGCTCTTTAGCAGCTCTACAAGTTCTCGATCAGAATATTCCTTTAAGCGTCGCATAAGGCAATGTACCACATCTTCTAAACAAATATACCCGAACCATTGAAATATAACGCGGTTTGGTGTTTATGCTTGTTATTTTTCTCCATCACTAATATCTTACAACAGAAAAGAGCAGAACAATAAAAATGAACGCATGAAAAGTCAACTCAAGGGATTTGTTCGATTTACTGTCTAATCCAATCCGAATAATTGTCGGGATTAATCACCTCAAAGTTGGCATTGGGGTAGTTATTTCTCCAGCCCCCTGGTTCTTTGGGCTTCTTCTTGGCACTCCACTTGAATTCGTAACCGTACAACCTGCCTCCCCGTTCTTCCACCCAATCAATTTCTTGCTGATCGTAGGTGCGCCAAAAGTAATTGTTGACAATCATCCCTGAATACTGCTGGAATTTGATACGCTCACTGATCATATAATTTTCCCATAGTTGTCCCGTATCATTTCTTAGTTCGACAGGGTTGAGGTTGGCTACCAGGATATTTCTGATGCCGTTGTCAAAGAAATACCACCGGCTATTCTTGGTAATTTCTTTTCTCAAATTTCTGCTAAACCCTCCTACCCGGTGGATGATAAATACTTTGGAAAGTAGATCAAGATAGCGCGTTACGGTATTTCCGCTCATCCCTAATTGCGTTCCGATTTCGGTGGTAGAAACTAAGCTGCCAACCTGAAAGGCCAGCAGCCTTAGCAATGATACGAGCTTATCCGAATTCTTGATGTTCTCAAAAGCTAAGATATCTTTAAGTAGATAGGACGTAACCAGATCGTTCAGATACCGGCTCTTTTGCGCTTTTGTACTGAGTTGCAGAAGTTCAGGATAGTTTCCGTAGATCAATCGCTCTCTCAACTTATCCTTTCTCACTAGTAAAGCATGAATCTGGTCGTATTCCTGCTCGGCTAATGCGTACAGGTGGTAGGTGAGCTTCCTGCCGGTCAGTGGTTCTCCCGTATTGTTTTCTACGTCGAAGGCCGACGACCCGGTAATCAGTATCCTGAGTCCTTCGATTTCATCAATCATTAGCTTCAGCGCGTTGCCAATATCCGGTATCTTCTGCGCCTCATCGATGACCAACAGCATTTTTCCGTCCAGGAGGTGTAAAAAATTCTCAACGCTTCTTCTGTTAAATAGCTCTCGCGTAGCAATGTCCTCTCCGTTTAATAACAAGTAGGGTTCAGTAATTCTTTCTAATATTTGACGAATTAACACTGTTTTTCCTACTCTTCTCGGTCCTAAAAGGACAACCACTTTGTTAGGAAGTAAACTTTCACTAATAAGAGGTTCTATGGTTCTGGCTAAATATTCCATTCTAATTGAGCTAATTAACGCTAACTAACTCAACGCAAAAAGCCAATTAACGGTTTCTGATAACCTTCTACAACACCCCGTAATAGAAAATCTAGGGTTGCTGTCAGTACGATTTTGTACTTTTTGTAAGTTAGGCATTAGTTAGATCGGCGGTTTGGTATAAACTGAAAAAGAGGAGGAGTAGAAAGGCCAAAGAGTATAATAATCCTGCGATCAATAGCAGATCAGCTACTACATTGTGAATGGCTATCATATTTCCCGCCGCTGCCCCTACCGCCTGAAGGGCAATCATCAAAGTAGTAGGCACGGCATTACATTGAAAGTTATAAACAGGACTACATCAATTTACCGGGACATTAGGCTTGAAGTTAAGTGATTAAAACAGGATCATCAAACATTTGGCTTATCAGCGACAGCAAGCACGTTAACTTCCCTATGTTCCGCTATGCCGACGCGCTGTTGATGCTGGCCGAATGCTACCAATGCAGGCATTCAAAAAAGCATGAAACCAGAAACAGACAGAGCCTTTCACGTATTCAAAATTTCTTCAGGTAAATATCGATTTCTCGAAGCAGATAATCCGGTACACAACGAACCAAGTCAATGTACTGACCATTGAGAAACATCATAAAATGCGTTATCTTCGGAGGTAATAGATTATATGATGATGACACAAAATAAGAAAGACGGGTTTTTAGGCGAGCAAAGTATTGTTTTACCTTCCTCCGTAAGAAGCCAATTGCAATCCAATCCTTTGACCAGTGATCTATATATTACAGATATTGGCTTTTATCCTCACGCACGTTTTCATTTTCGTAAAAGGAACCATGGATCCAATGAGAATATTCTTATTTATGTAACCAACGGCAGTGGGGAGGTATGCATAGGAAAAGAGCGTTATTTGCTTTCCAAAAATGATTATATCATTATTCCTAAAAAAATTCCGCATCATTATAGTACCAAAGAAAAAGATGCATGGACTATTTACTGGGTACACTTTGATGGGAGCAAAGCTAAACTTCTGACAAACAGCTTTGGAAAAAAATGCTCACTGCAAACGCATCACACGATGAGTGAAGACCTTCGTATTAACTTATTCAAAGATTTGATCCACACCTTATCGATGGGTTATGTCAAATCACATCTTGAATATGTTAGCCTGAGTCTTCAGCAACTGATGGCGTCTTTTCTGTATCCTGACCAGTTTATGCATCACCTGAATGTACAAGACAGCGATGTTATTTCAAAAAATATCTCTTTTATGAAAACACACGTGGGAGAAGCCTTATCGCTCAAGGAACTGGCCGATCAGGCTGGCTTATCTGTAGCACATTATTCAAAATTATTTACCCAGAAAACCGGTTTCTCTCCCATTGATCACTTTATTCAACTAAAGATTCAATATGCCTGCCAGTTGCTGGATATTTCTCAGTTGTATGTGAAAGAAGTGGCACACAAAGTGGGTTATCAGGACCCTTACTACTTTTCCAGGATCTTCAAGAAGGTCATGCAAATGTCTCCCCTTGAATACAAAAAAAGAGACAGGATGAAAAGTTACTAAAGTATGCTATGTTGTAGAAGATGATCGTGTTTCATTAAGAAAATGGCAAAGTAATTTTGTTATTACAAGTAAATAATATGAATTTTTTATTATTGAATAAGATAATCCATTCTTTCATAAGATGAATCATTTATTTAGGGAATAATAGCCGATACCTTTCCAAAGCGACGAAATTTACCTAATCAGAATTTATGCGGGATGAAACAGCATTACTTGTTTACCGCTACCGAAAATTCATTATAGCTAACGCATTATCTACCTAACTTTATACCTTATGAAAATACAACGACTTTTATTATTCAAACCAAAACCGGACAAGTTTATAGTCTGGCTATGTCTCTTACTTATCTGCGGATTTACTACCTTATCTTATGCACAGACGACCGTAAACGGTGTCGTGAAAGACCTGGAAAATAATGCAGGTTTGCCCGGCGTCAACGTATTGGTAAAAGGCAGTACGACAGGTACCGTGACGGATGTTGACGGGAAGTATAGCCTGACGGTTCCTTCAGGTTCTAGCACACTGGCTTTTTCTTCTGTAGGTTACGAAACTATTGAGGTAGATATTGACGGAAGAAGCACGATCAACATAGACCTGGCGCCTGATCTTCAGTCTCTTTCAGAAGTCGTCGTGGTAGGGTATGGTACCGTCAAGAAAAGTGACCTGACAGGTTCTGTCGCTTCTATCAAAGGAGAGTCTGTGAAAGAATTTCCGGTGGCCTCCATAGATCAAGGTATTCAGGCCAGGGCACCGGGGGTACAGGTGACCCAGGCGTCGGCGGCGCCCGGCGGCGGCGTTTCTGTAAGGATCAGAGGTTCAAACTCCATCAACAGCGGAAGTGAGCCTTTGTACGTCATTGATGGATTTCCCATTTATCCTGACAACGGCGCCTATGGCGTAGGAGGAAGCCGCCGGCCCTCCAACATCATGTCTACCATCAACCCCAATGACATTGAATCCATCGAAATCTTAAAAGATGCTTCTGCCACTTCCATCTACGGGTCAAGAGGCTCTAACGGGGTCGTACTCATTACCACCAAGAGAGGGAAAGCGGGCGACAGTAAAATTGAGTACGATGGTTCATACTCCGTACAAACCATTGCCAAAAAAATTGATGTACTCAACGGAAGTGAGTTTGCTACCTACCTCAATACCTTGGAACAAAGCCAGGGAGGTGCCCCCATCTACAGCCAGGCAGAAATTGACGCCATCGGAGAGGGAACCAACTGGCTGGACGAAGTAACCCGTCCGGGTAGCATCAACAACCATCAGTTGAGTTTTTCCGGCGGTAATGAGAAAACGCGTTATGCCATCGTGGGAAATTATTATAACAACCAGGGCATCATTGAAAATACGGACTTCTCAAGATATGGTATACGGTTGAACCTGGACAATAGTGCGCTGAATGACCGTTTGACGATCAATTCAAGCTGGTCTTTTAACCGCACTAACTCCAACAACGCACCTACTGACCAGGGAGGCCCGGGAGGTATCATCATCACGGCGCTGGGGTTAGACCCTACCGTGCCGGTGAGAAATGAGGACGGGAGTTACGCATTGGCTTCCTATGACGGCCGTTTTTCGACCAATCCTCTGCAAGAACTGGAATTTGTTACGGATCGGGATGTTAACAACCGTATCCTGGGAAATACCGGATTCACCTTCAAGATCATGGAAGGACTGGCTTTCAAAACGAGTATCGGCGCCGATGTGCTCAACGCCGGCAGGACCACTTTCTTTCCGGTAGAAAACTCACGTTTGGGCAGGGATAGAGCCGGGGAGCTGACCAAAGCCAACCGAAATTCTATCAACATCCTGAATGAAAACATTCTTTCTTATAACAAGCAGTTTAATGAAGACCATGCCATAGATGTGGTAGCCGGATATACCTTTCAGAAAGAAGTCAACGAAGGGATGAGTGCTACCAACCGGGGCTTATCGGCCAGCAGTGTGGACCAGGCTACCCTGGGCGGCGGTACGGATATCCAGATTCCTTTTTCCGACAGAAGGGAGTGGCTGTTGAAATCGTTTCTGGGAAGGGTAAATTACAATCTGATGGAGAAATATTTATTTACTTTTTCTTTCCGTCGTGATGGCTCCTCGAGGTTTGGGGCTGCCAACAAGTGGGCCAACTTCCCCTCCGTAGCCCTGGGATGGAGAATTGTAGAAGAAGAATTTTTCCAGAACTCTCCTTTGGCTAAAGCCATGAGTGATGTTAAGGTGAGAACAAGCTGGGGAATCACCGGTAACTCTGAAATCCCGGTGTATAACTCACAAGCCAATCTCAATGAATATAATTATGTCTTCGGTGGTAATCTGGTCTTAGGTTTAGCGGATGCCCGATTGTCTAACCCTGACCTGAAATGGGAGTCTACCCGGATGTTCAATGTAGGACTTGATCTTTCATTTCTGGAAAATAAATTAAACCTGACGGCAGACTATTTCTATAATACCACCGAAGATTTGCTGTTGTTTGTCACCATTCCCAGTAGTTTGGGATTCAGTTCGGTCCTGAAAAATTCCGGCTCGCTGGAGAACAAAGGTTTTGAGTTGAGTCTGAATTACATCGCCATCGCCCGTCAGGATATAAGGTGGGATGTCTCCGGTAATATTTCCTTTTTGCGCAATGAGATCACCGATTTGGGAAGCAGCACACCCTTTTTCTCCGGTTCTACCAGCGGGCACTTAGGCGTTGACGGAAGCTGGGTAGAAGCCGGTAACCCGATTGGCGTATGGAGAGGGTACCATTACCTGGGACTTTTCCAGTCGCAGGAAGAAATCGACAACAACCCTTCCCGCTCCGGCGATAAGCCTGGGTATCCCCGCTACCAGGATACCAGCGGTGACGGGGAAATCACCCCGGATGACTACATCATTACAGGCGATCCTAATCCTGACTTTACCTGGGGACTTACCTCAACTTTGAATTTCAAAAACTTTGACTTCAGCGTGTTCTTTAGAGGCGTGCAGGGCAATGAGATAAGAAACCTGCAACAGTCGGAAATTGGCGATGGCGTACAGAAGATCAACCAGATCGCCAGTATTCTTACTGATTCATGGACTCCTCAAAACCCCAATGCTACCCGCCCGCTCATTGACGGCAACCGTGATTTTGCCAACTCCTTTAGGGATTCCGACTACTTCATAGAAGACGGCAGCTTTATCAGGCTACAGAATATCTCGCTGGGTTACACCCTGCCGGTATCCACCTTTATTCGCAACGCCAGGATTTATGTGAGTGCGCAAAATCCGCTGCTCTTTACCAATTACAGCGGCTTTGACCCTGAGGTGAACAACCGGGGACAAAATAACCTGAACCGGGGCGATGACTATGATGCTTACCCCCGCGCCAGAACATTTACAGTAGGCATCAATCTAGGGCTATAAACCATTAAAAATATGAAAAATCTGATGATAAAAATTTCAAGATTGATCCTGATCTTCGCCCTGCTTATTCCTTTGGCATGTGAAAAATTGGATGAAAACCCAGACTTCATCACCCAGGATAACTTCTTCACTACGGCAGAACAGTTAGAACTGGGAGTAAATGCAGTGTACGATGGTATTGGGTACGGCCGCGACTGGTTTAATCACTTTTACAACCGCTATGTCTTTGAGTGTAGGGTAGGTTACCAGGTAGGCTGGGAGAAAGGTCCGCTGGATTTCCAGAATGGCAACGTCAACCCCGGAGATGACTACATTGGAACGTACTGGAGAATTTCCTACGAGAATATTAACCGGGCCAATGCGATCATAGAGAGAGCCGATGAGCTCAAGGAATCCGGTGCTCCTAATACGGCGTTACTGGACAGACTCAAAGCCGAGGCTCTTTTCCTTCGAGCTTTTTATTACTATAATCTGGTGCGGTACTTTGACGATGTGCCGGTCACTACCCAAAAAACAAAGAGTGACAAAGATTTGCCTTCCAATGAGAACGGAAAGCGCAAGGTGCTTGACCTGATTGAAGGCGATCTGAACGCCATCACGGATGTTTTGCCGGATGCCTATACCGGAGACGATGTGGGAAGAGCTAACAAGTGGGCTGCCATGGCACTGCTGACGAAGACCTATTTATTGGATGAAAAATGGAATGAAGCCCGTACTACCGCCGAAACCATTATGAATCAGGGAAACTTTGCGCTATTTGAAGATTTCGCTTACAACTTTGATGTAGCACACGAAAACTCCGGGGAACGGATTTTTGAGGCGCAGGTTTCGGCAGCGGCTAATGCGGCTGAAAACAATAATCATCATTCCCACTTTGTCCCGGCTGATCTTCCCAACAATTTGGGTGGTGTAGGCTGGCACTGGCTCAACGGTACCAAAGCTTTCCGCATGAAGTATGACCCGGATGACAAACGTATTCCCGGTACCTTCATCAGTGAATATCCCAGCACCCGTGTAGGGCAAAACGCAGCAGGAGAGTATCCCATCGTGCGATGGAGTGCGGATGCGCCTTACAACCTGAGCCGCTTTGGCGGTATGGTTTCTGCCGATGCTGATCCTGATAATCCGGCGACACTGATCTTTTCCAATGGATGGGTTTCCAAGTGGGTGGAAGTCGGTATTGCCAACTCTTCCCTTACGGAAAAGAATATTGTTTACTTACGATACGCTGACGTACTGCTGGGGCATTCGGAAGCAGCCAACGAAAGTGGGACCGGAGATCCTTATTTGGGTATCAATGAAGTACGTCGACGGGCAGGTTTGGCGCCGCTCTCGGGACTTAACCCATCTCAATTGAGAGATGCCATTGTAGAGGAAAGGGTGCTTGAATTTGCTTTTGAGCAGGAAACCTATCCCGAACTCAAGCGGAAGAGTACCTTTGGAGGAGAACAAGATTATCTGGGGGCGTACATACAGGAATTTATCGATACGTATGGTGTAGACCGAACCCTGTCCCCTAAGGATTATGTGCTGCCCATTCCATTAAACGAAACGCTGGGTAATCCTAATGTAGCGCAAAATCCAGGGTACTAAGCTTTAGATTAATCTCGCGTTTTCTTTGCCATAAAACCTGCTAAAGTAGCAGGTTTTATTTTTTATCAAGTAAATTGTATTCATGCAACGCCTTTTTTGTCTGTACATTTTGCTGTTTATTCTAATCACTTTTTTTGGATGCTCCCAAAGAGATTCCTCTTCTGAAAATAAAACTTCGCCCTTGTTCAAACTTTTACCGGCTGAACAGACGGGTGTGACATTTACCAATACTATTGAAGAGAATGATACCTTTAATATGGTAGATTTCTTTTACGTCTACAACGGAGGAGGGGTAGCCATTGGGGATATCAACAATGATTCCTTGCCGGACCTCTTCTTTACCGGGAATATGGTGGATGACCGGCTCTATCTGAACAGCAGCCAGGGAAAGACACATGCGCTTCGTTTTAAAGACATTAGCGCGCCATCCCATATACGGTCTTCCGGGTGGTCTACTGGGGTGACGATGGTGGATATCAATAGCGACGGGCTGCTGGACATCTATGTTTGCCGTTCGGGAAACTATCCTGCCGAGCAGCGTAAGAACAAACTATGGATCAACGACGGGGTGGATGCCCAAACCGGATTGCCTTCCTTTACAGAATCTGCCGAAGCCTACGGTATTGCCGATACGAGTTATTCAACCCAGGCAGCCTTTTTTGATTATGACCGGGATGGCGACCTGGACATGTATCTGCTCAATCATACCAACGCCATCAGGAATCCTAATGAAGTGCGCCCCCTGGTGAGCGATGGCAGCGGCCCGGCCAACGACCGCCTGTATCGCAACAACGGGGCCCTTCCTGGCCGGGCCATTCCCGGCCGGGATCATACCTTTACGGATGTGACCGTTCAGGCAGGTATCCTCTATGATGGCCTGGGACTGGGCATCAGCATCAGCGACATCAATGAGGATGGCTGGCCGGATATTTTTGTCACCAACGATTTTATCGCCCACGATTATCTGTATATCAATAAGCAGGATGGCAGGTTTACCGAAATGGCAAAAGAATATTTCGGGCATGTGAGCCATTTTAGCATGGGGCATGAGGTAGCAGATTTTAACAATGACGGTCTCAGCGATATTATTACCCTGGATATGCTTCCCCGGGATAATTATCACAGGAAAAAAATGTCCGGGCCAATGAACTATAACCTCTTTGCGTACACACTAAAGGAAGGCTATATGCCTCAGTATATGCGGAATACGGTACAGCTTAACCTGGGTAACAGTAAGGGGCAGCAGCCTAAATTTGCTGAAATAGGACAGCTATTGGGCCTGCACGCCACCGACTGGAGTTGGGCTCCGCTGATGGCTGACTTCAACAATGATGGCTGGAAAGACCTCTTTATTTCTAACGGTTATCTGAGAGATGTGACTGACCTTGATTTTATCAATTATACCGCCGGGCTAAGTAGTACTATTACTGCTGATAGTCTTGATCATATTTTAAAAGATAAGGCAAAACAAATGCCGTCCATCAAGCTCTCTAACTTTGTATTTGAAAATCAGGGTGAACTGAATTTTGAGGATGCTACCCAACAATGGGGTATAGACCAACCTTCTTTGTCCAATGGTGCTGCCTACGGTGACCTGGACCGGGACGGCGACCTGGACCTGGTGGTCAACAATATCAATGAGCCCGCTTTTATCTATGAAAACCAAACCAACCTCACAGTAGACAATCATTTTTTGAGCGTTCATCTTCTCGGTGACAGCCTTAACCGCCAGGGACTTGGCGCAAAAGTTTCAGTGTATACGCCCGGCACAACGCAGGTTGCAGAACAGGCAGTAAGCAGGGGTTACCAATCTTCGGTAGATTACAACCTGCATTTTGGCTTAGGTTCAGTGAATGACATTGACAGTATCCTGGTAAGATGGCCCGACCGTACCGTATCTAAACTGGAAGCAATTCAAGCGAACCAAAGGCTGACTATTCGTCAAGATGAAGCAGTTTTGCCGGCTTATCCTGCCGCTGCAAACCCTTCCGATCCATGGTTTACGGATGTGACTGAACAAATGGGATTGAATTATCGACATATCGATCCGGAGTTCGACGATTTCAGCCGGCAATATCTCTTGCCTCATAAACTTTCTGAGCAGGGTCCGGGCATCGCGGTAGGCGATATGAATGGAGATGGGCTGGAAGATTTTTTTGTAGGCGGAGCTTATCATCATTCCGGCTATCTTTTCTTCCAGAAAAAAGACAGAACGCTCACCCAAAAAGCTTTGGTGCATTCGGAAGAAGAGAAATACGCTGAAGACCTTGGGGTATTGTTGTTTGACTATGACAACGACGCTGACCTCGATCTTTATATCGCCAGTGGGAGCAATGAGCATTATGCAGATTCGGAGTATTACCAGGACCGCCTGTATAAAAATGATGGCAAAGGTAATTTTACGCTGACACAGGATGTGCTTCCCACACTTCGCATCAGCAGTTCCTGTGTCAAAGCGGCTGACTTTGACCGGGATGGGGATCTGGATTTATTCATCGGAGGCAGATTGATCCCACTTAAATATCCGCTTCCTGCTGACAGTTATCTGCTCATCAACGAAGAGGGTAAATTCACGGACAGAACCGATGAACTTGCTCCCGCTTTGAGAAAAATAGGCATGGTCAAAGATGCACTTTGGACAGATTTTGACAATGATATGGATGCAGACCTCATCGTGGTGGGAGAGTTTATGCCTATTCAGTTTTTCAAAAACACTAAGGGTAAACTGGAAAATGTATCCAGCCAGACCGGGCTCACCTATACAGCAGGCTGGTGGAATAGTATCAACAGCGGTGATTTTGATCAGGATGGTGACTTGGATTATATGCTGGGCAACTTAGGGCAAAATACAAATTACAAAGCAACGAACAGTGAGCCATTGACCATCTATGCGACTGACCTGGATCAGAATGGATTTACAGACCCTATCATCACGTATTACAGTAATCATCAAGAGTACCCGGTACATTCCCGAGACGATCTCATCCGGCAGGTTCCGGCTTTGAAGAAAAAATTTCCTGATTATGAGCGTTACGCCACGGCTGATATTTCAGATATTTTGTCACCAACGGACAGGAGCAGAGCTTATACGGCTAAAGCATTTCAATTAGCTTCCTGCTATCTCGAAAATTTAGGTAATAGCCATTTTAGGATGGTAGCGCTACCCAAACAAGCTCAGTTTGCTCCCGTCTACGGTATCTTGGTGCAGGATTTTGACGGGGACGGACAATTGGATGCGCTTCTGTCGGGTAACGATTTTGGTACCGAGGTCGTAAGCGGAAGATATGACGCTTCCATGGGGACGCTTCTCAAGGGAAATGGAAAAGGGGATTTTTCTGCTTTCCTACCCCATGAAAGTGGATTGATGATCGAAGGAAACTCCAGAGGAGCCGCCAGTATACAAGTGAAGGACCAACACGTATATCTATTCGCCAACAATGGAGGTCCATTGCAAGCGTATACCTCGAATGATAAAGAGGGTGGGGAAGTGTCTATTGCTGTTCCAAAAAATACTTTTAAAGCGAAGACTATCTATAAAGACGGTAGCCAAAGCATGAAGGAGTTTTATTATGGGAGTTCCTATCTCTCGCAATCGGGCAGAGACTTAACACTTACCGGAGAGGAGACGCAAATTATTTTTTATAATTTTGAAGGAGAAGAAAAGAAGGTCACGCCTTAATGATACGGCTAATGCTGCTTTTTATAGGCGTCGGCCCAAGGGTCCTTGTACTCAGGCTCCTTATTTTGCATGAGGCTCTTGTGAATATGGTAGGAAACATTCATCCAATCCCTTCCCTCAACCCACAAAGGTTTCATCAACGGGGCTTCCCACTGTTTGTATGCACGCATTACTTTGCTAAAAACATCTTTTTCAACTTTGGATAAATCCTTGGTTTCCCCAAGATTTTCTTTCAGATTGTACATCGTAGCGCCGTACCCTTCCAGGCTGATTACTTTGTACTCTCCGACGCGGGCGGCTGATTCTTCGAGCTTTCGCCAGAATAATTTTTCGTGCGGATCACCTTTCTTTTTTTCGGTTAGGTAAGGAAACAAGTTGACACCATCTAATGGTAAATGCTCCGGCTTTTTGATTCCTGCCGCCGCCAGCGAGGTGGCGAATATATCAAGGGATGAGGTCAGCCCGCCAAATCTCCTATTACCTTCCAGTTGGCTTGGCCAGCTTACGACGAAGGGCACCCGGTGGCCGCCTTCAAACTCGTTGCCCTTCCACCCCTTGAGCGGTCCCGTTTTAGAGTCGTTGTTGTGCGCTCCTCCGTTATCACTCAGAAAATAGACAAGGGTATGCTCCCGGATGCCCAGTTCGTCCAGTTTATCCAATAGCTTGCCCACGTTTTCATCCAAAGACCAGGTCATGGCGGCTAGCTTCTGACGCGGATGATCTTTAAACTTTTCCAGATCTTCCTCTTTGGCATCCATCGGCGTATGTACCGCGTTGTAGGCCAGGTACATGAAAAACGGTTGTGACTGATTCCCGGCGACAAACCTAACGGATTGATCACCCAGCACGTCGGTCATGTAGCCGCTAAACTCCACCCGCTCGCCGTTGCGTTGCAGCATCACTACCTTGGAAGGGTTCGGAAGGGGAAAGTAGGAGCGGCTCCCTGTCAGGAAGCCATAGAATTCATCAAATCCCCGCTGGTTGGGATGATCAGATGGCTCTGATCCCAGATGCCACTTTCCCAACGCGAAGGTCTTGTAGCCGTTTTCTTTGAATATATCGGCCATTGTCACTACATCATCGCTTAGGCCGATATCACCGGACTTTTCATCTCCGGTGCCGTTGGCCTCGAAGCCAAACCGCTGCTGGTATTGACCGGTGATCAATCCCGCCCGGGACGGGGCACATACGGTAGCACTCACGTGCGCATCGGTAAAGACGACCCCTGATCCGGCCAATTCGTCGATACGGGGGGTAGGCAAATCCTCACTGCCCATAAACCCAAAATCTACGTATCCGGCATCATCGACCAAAATGATAATAATATTGGGTTGGGGGCTATTTTCAGCGGTCGTAATGGTTTGGGCCTCACTTTTGTTGCTATTTCCTAAGCCACAGGATAAGAAAAAAACCAACATCATGAAGGAAAAAAATTGCTGCATACTTTTATGGTTAATCAATTAAAATTTTCAGTCAAATAATTCCATAGATCGGAGTTTGAAGCAACTGTCAAAAAATCATCGGGGAAGCTTCAAATCCAGCAGTGCCTTTTCGGTGATCGTTCCTGAGGGATCAAAAGCTTCCGACTGCATATAGCGTAAAAGGCTACGGCGCAATTGTCTGGCCACCGGCCTGCTCTTCAGATCAGTAGAAAGATCAGTAGAAGAAAAGACCAGTTTTCCTTCTCCCAAGGTTGCTTCAAAAACATGGGCCAATGTATGATTGGTCACAAAATTATCGATGACACGCACGATAGGCTCCACGCTCAGGGAGTCCAAAATCATGGACTTAGCATGGATACAAAGGTCCCACCATTGCCACTCGGTATGCGTGGACGTAGGAAAATCCCGAAACGCGGGATGTTCATTATCTATCAGCAGCCCCATGGTTCCGGGCTGGTCAGGGAAATGTACGGGACTCCAGAACACCGGTACAAACCGGCCTTTAATACCTTCTATTTGCTCGGGATTAGGATTAAGGAATACTTTTCGTCCTTCTTTCAGCGCAGCAATGGCTTCTTCAAACGAAGTAGTGATGACGATATCATCCGGTTCGGCGACCGTTGACGTGGGGTACACCCAAATAGACCAATCGTTCTGGTACCCGGTTCCCCGCAGGGCGACCTGCACCGTCCATCGCTGGGCTTGTGCTGTGTTGATCGGAACTTCTATGGTTCCCAAATCTACGTTGTTGCCAATGGAAAGGTCAATATCCTCAAGCGCTCCACTCACCAGGACTTTCTCTTGTTCATCTTTGATAGACCAATCGATGGTTTGCCCCGGTTTATCCTCCAGGAAGTTGGCTATCTCAATGATCGCTTGAAAGGTTTCTCCATGCTCGTACACGGCTTTCTCAAACCGGATGAGGGGCACCAGTGGGCCATTGAACTTCCTGAACGCTGCGGCGGATATAACTCCCTTGGATTCCCAAAAGGCATTGAGCAGTCCCACCAGGGCAGTGCCCTGTCCGGGGAAATCCTGAAGTTGCAGCAACTGAAACCCGTCGAAGCCGGGCGTCTTGAGGGCGCGCTCGATCTCTTCTTTGTAGAGCATCGCGGCCAGTTTGCCGGAGGCTTGGGTAAAGTCGTCGGCAAGGTCTATCATTCCCTTTTTTTCCAGATCGTTCTTCACCGCTATAAAGTTCAGCGGCTCCAATACCCCGGTATACTGAGGGATTTCGCTCAAATCCGGATAAACCGAATACTGCCCGATTTCGTGTGAAATGAGCGGAACCTCGATATGGTCGCTATTGGCCGAATAATCTTGGTCAAAGTTGGGAAACTGCTCGTTGAATATTCCCTGACCCCGGATCCACCCCCGATCCGTCCACTGCGCGATAAAAAACTCGTCTTCCGGCTCCGGTCTGGTGCCCGTAGGCTTTTGAAAGGAAAAGGAAGTGGTGGCGTATAGATGGCGGTCATCTTGCTGCTTTAATTGAGCCGTCATCGTATTCAATAGCTGAATATCGCCCTGCAACTCGTTGCCTAACGACATCAGGACAAAAGACGGATGGTTGCCATAGTCTTGAAGTATTTTATCGGCTTCATGCCTTAAAAATTCCGTGGTTTTTTCATCCTGCCCTACTTTTAAACTCCAGTGGGGCAGTTCCACCTGCAAGTAGAACCCTGCTTCATCGGCCGCTTCAAAGGCCGCCTGGGGCGGACACCAGGAGTGGAAACGTAAGTGATTCAGCCCGTAGTTTTTGGCTTGGGCGATCAGGGTCGCCCAACCCTCTTTCTGCATCGGGGGGTGACCGGTCAACGGGAAGATTGAGCATTCTAAGTTGCCTCGTAAGAATATCCGCTGACCGTTCAGTGTAAGGACGCCGGCGTAGTTCTTTATTTCTCTGTAGCCAAAGGGCGCCGATAGGGTGTCGGTACCGTTTATCACACGGGCCTTGTAACCCTGAGGATTAAATTCGTCCCAGACTGCCAGGTCGTCCGGGGTAGCTATTTCAAAGCGAATCGTTTTATCTTCAACGGTCGGAGTAGGTTCACCTCGGTAGATGCGATTGCCTTCAGAATCTGCGATCTCGAGACGGACGTTTTCCACTACTGGCACCGCTTGCTCGTAAGTGAAGGTCAGTTTTCCTTCGGAAACATGAGGGTACACCTGGAGGTTGTAAGGACTGTCTTTATTCGATGCCGTTAACCGGATATCACCCAACATGCCGTTCCACTTGATCTGGGTATGGTTGGTGTAGGCGTGTGCCATTTCCTGGTTGGTCGGGTCAGGATAGCGGTCACCAATCACATTGATTAGGGGATACTGATCAGCATTATCAATCACGATGGTCAGGAGATGCTTACGCGGAGATAATAGTTTGCCCAAGTCGTAGTTGTGGCTTCCCACCAGGCTTTCGGCTGTGCCGGCTAATACGCTGTCCACGTACACAGTGGACTGCCAGATCACGCGCTCCAGGGTGAGTTGGATGTATTTTCCTTGCCAATGGTCGGGAATCTCCACTTCCCGCTGGTACCAGGCTTTGCCGATGTATTGATGTTTTCGCGTCAGGTTAGACAGTATATAATTGTTTAGTGCCGGTTTCAGCGTATTAGGCTGACCCAAGCCCGCATCATCCAAGGTGCCGGGCAGGTTGATTGTGGCGCCATCCGTGAACGCTGAGTTCTGCCAGTGATTGGTTTTGCCTTTGTTTAAAGAATCAAGTTTTACCTGCCACTCCCCAGACAGCGAAATCTGACCCACGGCGTGGTGAGCCCATAGGCAACAAATGATGGTAAGCAAAAAGGGTATATAATGTACTAAAAATCGTTTCATAGGTTAGGTTAAGTTGTTGAAAAAGTATGCTTTACATCTTCTGCCATTGCCAGGTGTAGGTGGGCTGGCAAGTGGTATCTATCCAGTCTAATCACTTCCTCGAGGGCCGTTCTGGCGCCTTTGATACTTCCCAAACCCAATTCGCCTAATCCGATCAGGTAGTGGCAGTGAATAGCGTTGCGCACATTTAGGTCTTCTTCCCAGATGAGCAGATCAGGAAGGGAAATAGCAAAGTAATCTAATGTTACCTTGTCGTTACGATGCTTCTTACCGTAGCTAATCAGGTTATTGAAGCGTACTTCCGCTTCCTCTTTCCGACCGAGTTTTAGTAAGGCGAGTCCCTGATAAAAAATTTTGTCCGGCTGTTGATCATTATAAAATATCGCCGGAGTGGGGTTGCTCAATCCTTCGGACGCCTTTTCCCAGCTTGCCTGGGCCAGGGCATCCTTATCCTGTCCGGCATATGCGCAACCCAACCAGTAGTGGATGTCATTTTCCTGCGCCCCGAAGAGTTTGCCCTCGCCCAGATTGTGCGGGTACTCCTGGGCGGCTTGCAGATGCTCGATAGCCTGGTCATATTCTCCGGAGCGCAAACAGGATTTTGCCAGCTCCACCCGTACGGTGATGTACTGAAAGGGAACTTTCCCCTCGCCCCCTTCCCAGGGATGAAATTTCCGCCGTTGGATAAGACGCAAAGCTTCTTCAAAGTCGCCCTTAAAGGTATGGAGCACCACTCGTTCCAGGTATAGATCATCCCGGGAATGGGTCAACGTGATGTTGTTCTCGAGCAGTTCCAGGCGTTTGTCAACGGAAACATTGATCTTTTTGTACAGTTGGTCCAGTTCCATCAGCAGCCGGGCATCGGTGGGGTCCAGCGAAAAGGCATGCTCGAGATGGTGTCTGGCCAAATCCTTTTGGTTGGTTTTGTTGAAGTACAGCAGCGCCAGGTTGCGGTGGCAGATGGCGTTGGTATCGTCTATTTTTACCGAAGCTTCCCAGCAGTTCTGAGCCGCTTCGTATTGTTTGGCAGCGTACCAAAAGTTGCCCAGGTAATAAGGAGCGCGGGCATCCTGGCTGTTGTGAGCACGAGCGGACTGAAGGACCACCACTTCCTCTAATCGGTTGGGGAAGCAATAGTCCTGCGGCATCTCCCGGGCTTTTTTGTACATTTTTTCGGCTTGGGCCGTATCGTTTCTTTGCTCGTGGTACCATCCCAGGAAGTAGAGTACCATCGGATATATTTGCTCTTTTCCTTCAGCGTAAGTATTCAAGAATTCGATGGCTTGGTCAAATTGACCGGCCTGGGCATAGTCCAGCGAAAATTCAATATAGTTATGCACATAATCCCTCAGCAATGCCTTGAAGGTGTCTAAGTCTGCTGAGTCTCCGCTCAAAATATATTTTTCGTACAAAGCCCCAAAATTGAACCGGTCAAGGATCAGGGAATCCTTAACCCATCGTTTGGCTTCCTCCGTTCTACCCAATTTCCTTAGCAGGATGATCTTGAGATGCCGTGCCTTGTGGTGGTGCCAATTCTTGATCAGGGACTTTTCTACCAGTTCCAACGCCTTATCTAAATTTTCCCGGGACCCATCAATTTGTGCCAAATGAAAATAGCCCGCTCCCTGCCAGGCAGCATTCCAACAGGATTTGTAGAAAGCAGCGTAAGCCTCATCCTTCCTACCCAGATAATTCAGCGCAACGCCCTTGTTGAAAAAAGGTTCGCCATCGTATGGATTTGGATTCCGGCTGGTCAGCGTTTTGATGGCCGTGTCAAAATGATCCAGGGCTTTCTCAAAGCGGCCTCTCTTTAAATACCAGCGTCCTATGGCGTTGTTGTTACGCACATCGCCGGGTTCACGAGCCAGCGCTTCCCGGTAATAAGCCGTAGGGTCAAAGGTGGCGTGGCGGTACTGCTCCAGGTGCAGTCCCTGTAAATAGAGTTCTTCTACACTTTGGATGTCTTGCGGTTCTTTGGCGGCTTTGGCCGGTTCCGGGATTTCTTCGGTTGGGTTGGCTTCGGGTGACCAGAAAACCAGCACGTTTCCTTCGGCATCTCTTAACGTAGCCGTGAGGTGTTCATACGGCGTAGCACCCACCGGAACCGTCTTTTCAAAACCTTTCGAGGGACTCAAATCAACCTTTTCCTCTAAGAAAACCCGCTCTGCGTCCGAAAGACTAACCGTACATTGTGGATAGGTAGCGGTCACGTGAATTTTTATGGTGACCTTATTTTCTTGCTTCTCCAGGTTCAACAACGCCTCTTTGGTCGCATTTTTCACCACCCCCACATTATAGTAGGGCATGAAGTACTGCCTGAAGCTTTTTTCCTCGTAGGGATGCATCCAGGCAAAATCGGGCTGGTTGTCGGTATAGACGCCGCACATGAGCTCGATATACGGCCCGTCGCTGTCCGTCAGGTTGCGATCCCAGGCATGACCAAAATCACCGTTGCCCCAGGTCCATTGCTTTTTGCCGGGCGATAGGTGATGGTCTGCGATGTGGAGGAGTCCGCCCTTAGTATCATGTTCGTAGCCTCCCACAAAATCGTACGCTGAGGTAATGGCCATATACGAAGTAGGCACAGGAATATTTTTGTAGCGGGAAATGTCAGTGCCAGGCGAGTAGTCTACTTTGTAGTATTCGCCTTTGGCCATCGGAAATTCGGAAACATCGCGTTTGCCGTGGTCAAAGACCGCGTTGACGTCCGGGGGAAACACCGATTGGTAGTGATCATTGACGGCGACGGCGGGATTGGCCCACCACAGGAAGGTCTGCGGATGCGGCGTTCGGTTGTATAATTGTACCTTGATTTCCAGGTAAGCCTTGTCCGGATACAGCGTAAAACCGGCCATCCCCTTGGTACGGAACATACGCTCTACCTCGCTCACCCAAACCGTCTTGCTTCCGTCTTCGTTTTCCTCCATATAGTGATCGGTCGGGTCATACGTACTGGGGCGGTGATGTTGTGGCCAGTTAAATTCTATTCCGCCGGAAATCCACGGGCCGGTCAGCCCCACCAGCGCAGGCTTGATCA
Source organism: Cytophagales bacterium (assembly GCA_038232695.1). Taxonomy (GTDB): domain Bacteria; phylum Bacteroidota; class Bacteroidia; order Cytophagales; family Cyclobacteriaceae; genus JAJNNC01. Next base: position 14,638 of record JBBSNI010000002.1, on the reverse strand, counting down.
CTTGGTTGTAGTACACAAAGTGCCGTTCCCTGATCTTGTCGTAGGCCATCTGTATCCTGCCGCCCAAGGCAGGCAATACCATGATTTTGATGTAGTCGTTTTCCAGGTAAATTACCTCCCATTCTTTGTCTACTTTTTCATCACTGATCTGCTCGATCACCGGATGCGGATACACCACGCCGCTGCTGGCCTGATAGACACGTTTATCCAAAAAAACGGGATATTTTTCCGGGGCGCCCACCTCGTAGGTGGGGATGACCACTTTTTCTTTCCAAGCTTCTACAATACGCATCATTGAATCTTTGTTTTCTACTTTATTTTGTTCAGAATTGGACGACAGATTGGTAAACGGGAATAAAACTTACCGCTTCAATTTTTGTGAAAGAAACCTGTTCGGTAAAATCGGGAATATTGTTTTCTTCCAAATCCACTAAAAACGGGGCTCCTTGATAAATAGGTCTGAAGTAAAAGTTCATTGCTTTGGCCTGCCTGATGGTTGAAAAATACCGTAAGCCTATTTCCCAGGGAAGTCCTTTATAAAACTCGTCTACTACCAGTTCGCCCTCCAGAAAGCCCATTCCAGTATCTCCCACGTACTCAATGCGTAGAATAACATCGTTTAGATTTCCGGGAATTGGGCCGTCCAATGAAACCACCAACCTTTTATCGTTTACCGTTTTAGTCTTAAAAGGAATAACTACCTGGGTCATGGCAACCTTAAAATGGGAAAGCACCTTGGTTTCGGCTTGTTTGGAGACAACCCCTTGGTCTATGCGGGGGGTGGTACCCACACGGGGATAGATGAATAGCTCATATGTGTTGGATCCTTTGATTAGGAACTCTATGCTATTCTTTCCTGGCAAAACATCGGCTTCGGAAAAAATCAGGTGTTTTTTATCCCCAATCGTGACTGTCCAGGATTTCAAGACAAACTCCTTGTCGACCACCAAAACCTTGATGGAGGTATCCTGATTTTCTACAATGAATTCGGAAACACCCTTCTTAGGGCAATGTACCAACCAACGGGAAGCGTTGGTTTCTATCGTTGCCCTTGAACTGTTGATAATTTCTACCCCTTTTGTCTTCTTAAAGGAAAATTCAGGGCTTACCCCTTCCGGTGCAAAAAAAACGAAATAGGGGTTTTCGGGGTCGTCGGATTTCGTTAGTAGTTGTGCGGTCGCATAGGTTAATTTGGTGCCGCCCATATCGAAGTTAAAAGGAAAAATAGCATTTTCTCCACTTTCTACATCAAACCCACCAGTCTCCGGAATAGAAAAAATGCCCCGCGAAGTTTTTAGCTGTATTTGAATATTTTCTTTGTCTTCCGGGGAAGCGTGATCCTGAAAATTATTGAGAAATAAAAAGCCGGCATCCCCTTTGTGCCGAACGGCATATCGAAGACTTTCCGTATCGGAAGGCAAAATAGAATCATTGGTTCCGGGTAAAACTGTGGTCATGGGAGCCAAAACATCACCAAAGGTGTTTAAGAAAAGGTGTATCAGTTTTAGCCGGTGAAACGATTTTTTTGTCTGCCCAAACTCACCGATCGGCGCCTGAAAATCATAGGATATTTTAGGATAGCCATAAGCCTCATCGCTGAAAAAGTAGTGTTTCCCGTGCGGGGTCGAACCTCCATGATACATATAATAACCAATCCCGTTGGCGCCACTCCCCAGGCAACGGTTGATTAAAGCATCCACACTGTTGGCAGGCACCACGGGCCTGCGGCTGTAGGTGGACATGATCCCGCCCCCAAGCTCCGCGGCAAAGGCAGGGTAATCTTCCGGCGCATAGCGCACGGGACTATAGTCCGGATTTTTGTGCATATCCTTGTACAGATAAAAGGGGGAAGGTTCCCTTTTTTTGGTCCAGGTAGGATAGGGATAGGCCGCGGTTACCGGCAGCGACTCTTTGGGAATAATAGCAGCGTTTCCCCAACCGGTCACGGTATAAAGTGGGGTTTGGATGCCCGCTTTCACCGCCAGGGATTTTAACACTTTCATGTGATCATTCCCAAGTGCCTGGTAGGGGTTTTCTTCCCTGGATACCCCAACGCCTTCCTGGGTAACGGCACGGTCCCGGTCGGAAGCCGTAAAATCGTAGGGTTGCCCCGGATAGGTCAGTCCCCAGGGCGCGGCGGAATGCTGGTATTCATTCTCGATCTGCGTGGCGATGATGGGTCCGCCATCTTTAAAGAACAATCCTTTTAGTTTTTCTCCTATCTGGTTATACAGCCGTTCTGCATAAAAAAGGTAGTCGGGATCGTTGGAACGAATAGTTAAAGGTTTTGCCAGAAGCCAGTCGGGAAGGGCTCCGTTGCGTACCTCGCCATGACCAAAAGGGCCGATGCGCAGAATGACCGGCATATCATATTGGGCGCATAGTTCAACAAACTTCCTGACATCCCTGTTATGCTGAAAATTGAATACGCCTTCTTCCTCTTCGTGCATGATCCAAAACACATAGGTAGCGATCATGTTGATACCGCCCGCTTTCATTTTTTTGATAGCCTCCTCCCAATAGGCTTCCGGGTATCTCGAAAAATGAAATTCACCGGTTATCGGGATGATGGGTTGGCCATTCTGAGAAAGGTAATAGTTGTTCACGGAAATACTTTCCCCGTTCTTATTGGTTCCCCCGAGTTTTAAGTCTGAAGAAATTTTTTTCTCCGCTACATCTATGTCAATACTGTACCGATGGTTCTTGGTAGACGTCTGGCCATAGCCTGACAGACAAAAGGTATATGCTGAAAATAAAAGCAAAAGCCAAAACCGCCTTATTTTAGTGCTTTTCATGGTATTACGATTTATGCCGGAATGCGAGCAACGCCGTTATGTCGCTTACTTCCAAAGCTGTTTTCGGATTAAATTGATCGCTTACCATATATTTTTTCAGGCTGTAGAGCAGTTGTTGAGCCTCCAGACGATTTTCCAAGTCAGTATGCAGGTCGATGCCCGAAACCAAAAGTTTGCCCTTGCCTACTTTGGCTTCAAAAATCAGGGCCGTACGGTGGTTATCAAACCAGTCGTCTATGATGCGTACAATGGGTGAAAGGTCGGTACTGAAATCATCCAAGATGATGGCGTTGCTGTTTGACATGACGTCCCACCATTGCCAGTTAGCATAATATTCGGTGGGAAATTCGGCTAAGGCGGGATGTTTCGGATCACACAAAATCCCCAGGGTATGCGGTTTTTGACCGTTTGTCCACGACGTATTCCAAAAGATGCTGGAGAAGCCTACGCCAATGTCGCCCCCTTTACCGGAAGCGATATCGCCCTTGGTGACGTTGAGCAGCACCTTGCCTCCATTTTTAAGATAATTGACCGTACCCGCATCCAATTGTTGGACGACCCGCATTTCTTCCACATTGGTAATCGGTTCTTTTTCGGAAGGATACACCCACACATCCCAACGGTTTGTATGCCCGCCTACCTGGATGGTCAGGGTGAGTTTTTGTGCCTTCTGCGCCTTATCCAAATTGACCGTGACCTCGCCCAGTTGGATGCCGTTGCCAATGGGAATATTGGTTTTAGTGAAATTGCCTTCGGCGAAAACAGCCCCGCTTTTGTCGGTAAGTTCCCATTGGGGCGTGATCTCGTTCAGCGGTTTTTCTCCGTAATGAGCAACTTCTAGAGAAGCTTTCAAGGTATCGGTATTCAGAAAAATACGCTTTTCAAGTCTTGCCAACGGCACGGTCGCGCTACAGAACTCCCGATATTCCTCGGGTGTCACGTATCCCTTTTCTCCCCAAAAAGCATCCAGCACACCTACCAGGGCTGTACCCTGCCCCGGAAAGTCATGCAAGTCCAGCAATTGGAAACCTGCCATATCTTTGGTGCGCAGCGCCGCCTCAATATCAGCTTTATAGCAGAGTACCTGCAACTTGCCGGAAGCCAGCAGGAAACTATTGGCCAGGTGGCTCATGTGATGCTCTTCCAGGGTTTCTTTAAAAATCTTAAAGTTCTTAGGTTTCAGCACCCCGGTATACTTTGACATTTCTTTAAAATTGGGGTACACACACCACTGGCCCATTTCATGGCTCACGTAGGGCATGGGTGTTTTTCGGATCAATTCAGTATAATCAAATACCGTTTGTGGCGGCTCGGCATTGATGATACTTTTTAAGCCTTGCGCCCAGTGCTGAATACGCGGGTCTGCGTTATCATAGTAATCCATATTATCCAGGTACGGCCAGCCTGCACCACTGGTGTAGACCCGGCGGTCGTCCAGCTTTTTCATATGATCCACAAACTTTCTAAGGTATTCCTCGTGGTTGTCCCCGGAAGGCTCATTGCCATAGGCCATCATCACGAAGGAAGGGTGGTTGCCATAGGTATCCACAATGTCCTCGGCTTCCTGATAAATCCATTGGTCAATAGGCTTCCCATCGCCAATCTTTGCCCAGGCCGACGCTTCTACCTGAAGATAGATGCCCAACTCGTCTGCGGCCTGAAAGGCGGCCTCGGGAGGGCACCAGGAATGGAAGCGCATGTGGTTCAACCCATGATTCTGAATTGTCTTCAAAATCCGTTTCCATTCGGTCACCTCGGTGGGGGGGTACCCGGTCAATGGAAATATGGCACATTCCAGGGTTCCCCGCAAGAAAACCGGTCTGCCGTTGATCGCAAAATACTTTCCATCTACAGCAAAATCCCGCATTCCGAAGGTGACTGCTTGTTGATACGTTCCCTCGTCGGACTTCAAACTTAGCTGCATCACGTAAAGATTGGGGTGGAACTCGTCCCACAGCAAGGGAGACTCCCCCATAGGATACTCGATCTCGAACCGGCCTACGGAATCCACGGTCATATCCTCAACCACTTTTTCCAGATTGTTTCCCGTACTGCCCGATGCTTTTGCCTGAACGGTCAGTTGGCAGTTTTGAGGGTTTTCAGCAAAATTCCTGATGTTTCCTTTTAGGGTTACTTTTTTGCCAGCCACATCCGGGTAGAGCCTGACGTTCTCCAGGGTGACCGGGGCGGTGGCGGTCAGCTTGATCTGCCCTACGATACCGTTCCAATTGGTTTGGGTGTTGTCGGTAATGCTGTGGGCATCCACGCCTACATCAATGTCCTTAACACGATTGTCGATGCGTATGGTCAGCGTGTGCTCGCCGGGACTCAGATAGCCGTCCAGGGTATAGGTATGGGGTGTCCCCAGGCTGTTTTTCATGCCAACTTGGGTGCTGTCTACCCAGAGCATGGTTTCCCAATGGGCACGCTCCAGCGACAGGGTGATATGCTGGTTTTTCCAGGATTCGGGGATCGTTACTTTCTTTTGGTACCAGGCCGTGCCGTAATATACCTTTTCGGGACTCAGCCAGAAGGATACTTTGATATTGCCCGGCTTTCGATACTTCGCCATTTCCGGACTTTTGTACCACGCGCTATCATCCCACATGCTGCCGGTCCACTGGGTGTTGAGGCTAACAGGATTGCCTTTACCGTTTTCGGCCATAGAACCGGGCAATTTGATGGTATCGGGTAAGGCTTCGGCATACCATTGTTCGGATAATCCCTGGTCCAGAGAGTCGGTTTTGAATCGCCAGTCACCGGCAAGGTCGATGACAGCTTCCTGTTCATTTCCGCAGGAAAATAGGCCAACGCATAAGGATAGGGAAAACAGGATTTTTATGAACTTCATTGATATTATTTTTCCGGTTGAGTCTCTTTAAAATAGTCAAAAATCGCTTCCGCCACGAGCTCATGGCCCAGGGTGTTAATGTGATTGTTTTGTGCCATGAATTTTTCCAAAGGTTGATTTTTGGCGATTTCCTTGAAAATGGCATAGCTATCCACCAAGCCCACTCCGTACTTTTCCGCCATTTGCCTGATCTGCTTGCTGTGTTGGGCTAATTGGGCATCAGGGGATAAAATGTTTTCCCCTAGATCCGGCGTTGGCGTGAGCAAAATAACTTTCGTGCCATAGGCTTTTGCTTCCTGGATCATTTGCTCCCAGGCAGCTTTTGCCCGTTCCAGACCGATGCTGCGATCATTGAGGGCGTAATCGATAAATACGACATCAGGCCGATGGGTAAGCACTTCCGCCTTAAATCGTTGAGCCCCTTGTTCGGCCTGCTCGCCCCCTATGGAGGTAGTGATGCTATTCACGACAGCATATGGATACTGTTGCTTTACATTTTTCAACGTCAGATACGGATATGAAGAAAGGGTATGTATGTTGGGCGTATCAAAATACCCTGCAGGAACGGAATGCCCATGAAAAACCAGGTTGATGGTGCTGTTATCCGGCCATTTCACCTGGAGTTCCTTCTTGATGGAGTCCAGGTATTTTTCTTGAGAAGGGTTTGGCTGCGCTTGCATATTACCAAAGCATAACCAGACCACAATCATCGTCAACAAGGTATATCTTATCTGAGTTTGTTTCATATTTTCATTCGTTTTTATCATGGACGAGCGTCTCACAGCCTTTCGCGTCATCATTATTTTACTTTTGCCAATTCCAGCTCTATTTCTTCCAGACTTTTCCCTTTGGTTTCCGGTAATTTTCTTTTGATGAACCCAAAGCCCAGCAGACAGATGATACTGTACACCCAAAACGTACCGTAAGCACCCAAAATATCGTTGAGAATGGGAAAGGTAAACGTGAGGATGAAAGAGGCTACCCACAGCGAAAAGGTGGCGATAGACATGGCCAGTCCGCGCAAACGGTTGGGGAAAATCTCCGACAGCACTACCCAGGTAATGGGCGCCAGCGACATGGCATAGATAGCTATAGCCACCACCACCAGTAACAATACCGGCCAACCCGTAAACTGGAAATAATAAGCGCCACCCAGTAAGGCATAAACGAGTGTAAGCCCCATCGCACCGAACAGCATAAGTTTTCTGCGCCCCCAGCTATCCACCGTGCGCATGGCCACGAACGTAAAGATGAGATTGACGCTTCCCGTAATGACGATATTGAACAGCATATCGCCCACACTGTACCCCGCCGCCGCAAAAATTTCTTCGGCATAATTAAAGATGATATTAATACCACACCACTGCTGAAATACCGCCAGTATAATCCCAATGACCAAGATGGGGAATACCTTCGGACTGCGAAATTCAGAAAAGCTCACCTTACGGTGTTGATCTTCCCGCAAGGTGAGCTTGATATTATCTAACTCGTGCCGGGCATATTCCTTGCCTCCTATCTTTTCCAGTACTGCCACCGCCGTGGCGTCTTCGTTGATCTTTGCCAGGAAGCGTGGGCTTTTAGGAACCAGGAACATGAGCACAAAAAAGAGTCCTGCCGGGATGAGTTCTGCCCAAAACATCCACCGCCATCCCATTTGCCCGTTCCATGAGGCCAGCATCTGCGCAGCGTCTGCTGTAGCAGCGATGGATTCGGCGATGCTGTAATTGGCGATTTGGGCGGCCAGTATGCCCACCACGATGGTCAACTGATTGATCGCTACAAACTGACCTCGATACTTAGCCGGGGCAATCTCCGCGATATACAGGGGCGATAGGGTAGAGGCCAGCCCAATCCCCAGCCCTCCGATCAAGCGGTAGATGATAAACGGGGTAAAATGATCGGCGTAGCCCGTACCAAAGGCTGAAATGGTGAAGAGGGCTGCCGCAAGAATCAAAGGAATCTTTCTGCCCAAGCGGTCTGCCAGCATACCAGACAAAACGGCTCCGAAAACACACCCCACCAGCGCACTGCTCACCGCCCAGCCTTGTAGCGACGGCGAGGAGGTGATGTCAAAATACAGCTCGTAGAAGGGTTTTGCCCCTCCAATCACCACCCAGTCGTACCCAAACAGGAAACCGCCCATGGCCGAAACCAAGGCCAGAAACAAAAGATAGTTAAAGTTGAATTTTGTAGTGTTCATGGGAAGTTGCAGACACAGATGATTGACAACTATACAAGGGGCTTGGACATATTAATCTTTAGTGATTTTGCTGCCCCACCAATCCTCGTTGGGTTGAAATTCCTTTGATAAAAATTTCATTCTTTGCTGTTCAAGCTCCGGCAGTAGCTTGTCTATTTTCTCCTGATGGTTCTTCTTTGCCAAACCGGCATCGAACGTGGTGTCACGAACCGGCGTTTTGGCATCCACCTTATTCAGGAAAGCCTGCAATTGTGTACTTAATTTTGAGGCAACTTTGGGGTGCTGGTCCGCAACATCCTGCTGCTCTCCCGGGTCTGATTGTAAATTATAAAGTTCGTCCCTGCCATCTTCCCAATAATGGATCAGCTTCCATTCCTTATTCCGGATGATAGATGCCGGTTCGCCTCCCTGGTTCCCATAGTGAGGATAATGCCAAAATAACGGTCTGTCCGCGATTTCCTTTCCCTCCAGGAGCGGTTTAAGACTTACACCGTCCATGTGTTGATTTGACAAAAGGTTTACATCGACCAAATCGAGAATGGTCGGGTAAAAATCAGTTCCTGTGACGGGATAATCTATCGTTTTGGGTTTATCCTTGAGCCAGGGCACTTTGATAAAATAGGGTTCCCGGATGCCACCCTCCCATTGATAGCCCTTCCCTCCCCGCAGGGGTAGGTTGGTGGTGGAAAATGCATCGCCGGAGGCAACCCCTCCATTGTCCGAAGTAAAAATAACGATGGTATTCTCTTCAAGCCCCAGCACACGAAGTTTGTCCAGGACAACGCCCACCGCATCGTCCATACTCTCTACCAATCCTGCATAAATGGGATTGTCCTGTACGATACGAATGGGAAGTACACGCTCCATTTCATAGCCATGTGCTGCAACACCTTGCTTTTGCGCCTTATCTCTGTATTTTTTCCATTTTTCCTCCGTAGTTTGGATCGGGCCATGTACGGCATAGAAAGATAAAAACGCAAAAAAAGCCGAGTCTCTGTGCTGCTCCATAAAATCAGCGGTCTCTTTGGCAAGTCGCATGGTCAGATTTTCGCCTTTGGTTTTATTTTCCAGTTTGGGATTCTCCCAGGGCGAATAATAGCCCCCTTTAGGGCTACCCACTTCCCATCCTCCTTTGTTGATCTCAAAGCCGTGATCTTCCGGGTAGGAAGACGAGTTGCCCAGATGCCATTTTCCGGCAAAAAATGTCTGGTAACCTGCGGCTTTCATCGCCTCGGCCAGCGTAGTATCTTCCTGCGGTAGCTTGTGTATGTAATCTGCGGGAAGCAGTTTGTCATTTCTGCCCAGTTTGCGCCATGCTGTTCCCGATGCCGCCCCGATCCAATCGGTGATGCCATGCCTGGCTGTAAATTTTCCGGTCATAATACTGGCCCGGGAAGGACTGCACACCCGACTGGCGGCGTAGCCCTGGGTAAAGACGGTGCCTTCCTGGGCAATTCGATCGATGTTAGGCGTTTCGTAAAACTTGCTTCCAGTCACACTTAGGTCGTTCAGTCCCAAATCATCGGCCAAGATAAAGACCACGTTGGGCCTTCCGGTCGGAGCTTCCTGCGTATTCCTGTTGGAAGTGGTTTGGCAAAATGTGCATGATAGCGTGCTAAAAAAAACCAGTAGTGTAGCGAGGGTCAGTATATTCAATTTTTTACGATGCATGGATCTTTCCTTTAGTTATATCCCGGATTTTGTTTCAGCTTAGGATTGTTATCTATTTGTGCTTGCGACGGATACAGCACCTGATAGTTCTGGGCGGGTATGCCCCTGTCCAATGCCTGCTGAATGAATTTACCGTGGCGGATGAGGTCTTCTCTTCGGAGTCCTTCGGAATAGAATTCTCTTCCTCTCTCGGCCAGTATAAAATCCCTGAGACTTTCTTTACTGGGGTAATCCGCCAGGGTGATCAGGGATACTTGTGCTCTTGACCGTACCTGATTGATCAAATCTATGGATTCCTGACTCGGGCCGTTTAGTTCATTGAGTGCTTCCGTCCGGGCCAAGATAATGTCGGTCAATCGTATGTAAGGAATATCATTACCATTCGCTTGGCCGATGGCATTAGGGTCCGGTACATATTTAAAACTTCTTACATCGTCTAACGGATTTCCCTGAGCATCTCGGTTCAATAGCGTGGGTTCGGTGTTACCTACCTCAATATATTCCGTGACAAAAAGATTTCTTCGAATATCCTGTTCCTCGAACGTTTCATAAAAAGCGGTATACGTCCGGAACATGGCTCCGAAGTTGATCCAGTTGGTTTGGATCGGGTAGTTAGGCGGAAAGGCATGAGGCATGTATACGTTGGTCTGGTTGCTTCCTAACAGGCACTCAAATCTGAAAATAAACTCGTTGTTATTCTCACCGCCCACCGAGAATAGGTTTGTATAGTCGTCGTACAACGTATAATCAAGTGCCAAAACCTGTTGTGCAGCATCAGCCGCTTTTTGCCATTGCTTATTGTTCAGATAAAACTTGGTGAGCAGGGCTAAGGCATTCCCCTGATTGCCCCTGCTCGAAACGCCCCCGGGGGGTAACTTTGTGCTGGCGACCAGCAGATCGGCCTCTACGTAGGCCCGGTACTCTTCTTCGGTGGCGCGGGGTGTTTCTTTTCCTATGCTTTCTATCTCCTCCAAGCTCGCCTCAGCCGGTATCTCGATAATAGGAGTGGGGCCGAACAGGTTGTGCAGCATGTAGTAGGAGAAAGCCCGGATAAATTTGGCTTCGCCTTCCACCTGGTCGATGGTCTCTTGTTCTAGCCCCTCGATGGAGTTGATGACCGACAGCACGTTATTGGCCCGGGCGATAGCGGTGTAGAAATTGCCATATTGACTATTGAAGAAGCCTGTTGACGCGTCCCAATTAAATTGAATGATCGGTACAACAAGGCGATTAAGTCCTCCACCCGTCTCCCACGCCATGTCGGTAGGAAACTCACCCAGAATATTGTAATTGTCTCGCATACCGAATCCGGTAATCGTAAGGGCAGCATAAGCGCCGGTGAGTAAAGCATCTACGCCGGATTGGTCCTGAAGAAAAGCACCGGGTTCGTATTGAGTAACCGTCTCTTCCTCAAGAAAATCCTGGCAGCCAGGGGCTATCAGCAGCATCGAGCAAATGAAAGCGTAAAGGAGTGAAGGATGTATGTTATCTTTCATGGCTGTTGTATTAAAATTGGACATTAATTCCCAAGCGAAAGGTACGCGCCAGCGGGTAGCTGTTGTAGTTGACCTTGGATACATTGTTGGCGCCGGACGCGCTGGCATCTGGATCGTATCCTTCATAATTGGTCACCGTCAGCAGATTTTCAGCGGCTACGTATACCTGCAATGAGGATAGCGCGATGTTATCAGCCAAAGGTATAGTATAGCCTAAGGTTATGTTTTTAAGCCTAACATAGGAGGCATCCACAACGGTCAGGGAGTTGATGGCTCTGGCGCCGCCGTAGAGACTGGGATTAACGCCCGAAGGAAGTTCGTTGGAGGAATTATCGGGCGTCCAGCGATCCAGGAAATACCTTGAAATGGTGTTTCTGAAATCGTTGGTGGGGTACAAGGATTCCGTCACGTTCGCGTCCAGGGTTTCTATCCCCTCGACGCCCACGATGTACACGTCCAATGAAAGCCCTTTGAACCTGAGGCTATTGTTGAAGCCAAAGCTGATATCCGCAAAAGGATCGCCTAACACAACGCGGTCGTCCGAATTGATCACACTATCACCATTCTGATCAACGAAACGGGGCATGCCCGCCGCGTATCCGTCTACCTCGGGGGTCGGAGCCTCTTCGATGTTGTCGCCCTCCTGAAAAATACCGTTGATTTCGTATCCGTAGAACGTTCTTAACGGCGAACCCACTCTTACAATATTGTAGTCGCTGATGAAGGTGCCGATGTTTCCGGTAATAAGCTCCTGAGTGAATTTTGGAAGTTTGGTCACCTCATTCTTGAGAAAGGACAGCGTGAGCGAAGTATTCCATGTCAGTGCACCGGTGAGGTTTTGGGTCTGTACTGAAAAATCAACGCCCCGGTTCACCACCTCCCCAAAATTGGTTCTTACAGAGGAAAATCCCACCACAGAAGGCAAGGGTTGCACAAATAACTGGTCGCTGGTTTTTCTGTCAAAATAGTCGATACTTCCGGAAACCCGACCCTTCAACAGTGCATAATCCACACCCAGGTTGACCTCAGCCGTCGTTTCCCACCGCAGATCAGGATTGGGTAAGCGGGCAGGTACCACTCCTTGCGCAATGGCGCCCCCAAAGACCGAATTTCCTCCGGCCACCAGGGTTTGAATCGTCTCAAAATTGTTGATCCCCTGGTTTCCCAACTCTCCGTAGCCTGCCCGGAGTTTTAGCTCATCAATCCATCCGACATCTGCCATGAAGGCTTCTTCGCTGATGCGCCAACCGATAGAGCCGGAAGGGAAGAAAGCATATTGATTTTCTTTTGAAAACCGGGATGAACCATCGATACGAAAGGATGCCGTCAGCAGGTATTTATCGTTGAATCCGTAGGTTGCACGTCCCAGGAATCCGTTGAGCTGATTCTTAGTCTTACCACTAGATACGTTGTCTCGAAGCTCCCCATCCCCACTCTGGAGCAAATCAGTACCAGTCACATCCGAGAGAAATCCCGCTGAGCTTGCTCCTATACTTCTGGAGATAAACTCTTCGAAGGTAGCCCCGCCCAGGAGTGAAAAACTATGTCTGCCCATAGACTTCTGATACTTGAGTAAGTACTCCGTCAACCAATGCGTATATTCGGAAGGAGTATTTTCGGGAGAACCTATAGATCCAATGCCACCATTGGCCCTGCCCAAATCAGCAATCCTGCTGCGGTAAAAATCAGACCTCGCAGTATTTAATTCTGCCCCTACCCGCACAGTTGCCGTAAGATTGGGAGTTACTTCATAGTCGGCGGTCAACGACCCATAAAATTTGGTAAGCACGTCCTGATCGTCAATTCCCTCAATCAGGGCGATAGGGTTATCCAGCGCAATGGAGGGGTTAAGGAAGTACCGGCCTTGGTAATTTAATGTTGGAGGCAGGGTAGGGTCAAACTGGATGGCGGTATTGATCGGGCCGGCAAAATCGTTAGCCGCATTGGAAAACAAAATATTGTCTGTGCGTTGTCGGGTAAAGTTGATGTTGGTCGAAACCTGCAACTGATCCAGCGGACGGGTCTGCACATTGATCCGGGCGTTGTATTTTTTGGTGGACGAAGATTTTACAATCCCTTGCTGATCAAAATAGTTGAGGCCAATGTAATAATTTCCCTTCTCACCCCCGCCTGACATGGAGAGCTGATGGTTTTGGATAGGCGCCCGGGTAAAAATCTGGTCCTGCCAGTTGGTTCCCTCCCCGATATTGGCAATCTCCTCGTCGGAGTATACCATGCTGTTGCTTCTCAGGTTAATTAACCGCATGTAGTCAGCCCCTCCCAGTACATCCAATTGTTTAGAAACGGCTTGGGTACCCACGTAGCCTCCATAGCTCAGCGTAGTTTTCCCGCTGCTACCTTGTTTGGTCGTGATCAGCACCACGCCACTGGCGGCCCGGGTACCGTAAATAGCCGCGGCCGAGGCGTCCTTCAGCACCTCAATGGATGCGATGTCGTCAGGACTCAACGCGTTGGGATCCACGCCGGGCAGGCCATCCACAACAAATAGTACGTCGTTGGAACTATTGATGGATCCTGCCCCCCGGACCTGCACTTTGATGCCGCCGCCGGGGCCGAACTCACCTGGCTTACGTTCACCCCGGCTGCCGCCCCGGTCAATAGTTGTGCGGCGTTGGTGTTGGTTCCCGGCGCAAAGTCTTCGGTTTTGAGGGTCGCAATGGCGCCTGTGAGGTCCTTCTTCTTCTGTGTGCTGTAGCCTACCACAACTACCTCTTCTAAGCTTGCTACATCTTCTTCCAGCACCACATCGATGGTCGTTCTGTTATTGACCGGAATTTCCTGTGTTCTAAAACCAACGTAAGAGAATTCCAGTACCGCATCAGGCGTTGAAACCACGATCGCGTAATTGCCATCAACATCCGTGATGGTGCCGTCGGTGGTTCCTTTTTCCCGTATGGTAACCCCCGGCAGTGTTGCTTGATCTTCATTGGATACCACCTTGCCCTCTATTCTTAGTTCCTCGGTTGATTGCCAGTAGGAAAGAAAATCATCGGCGGTGGCGGTACTAATGGCTGAGCATAAACAAAAACAGATGAGGCAGCCACCAATAAGCCCTTTGATAGGGTTGTATGCATTTTTCATAAGCAATTAGTAGTTAGGTTGTAACTCAAAAATATCAGTATAACTTTGTTTTGGGAATAGACATTCTGAACTAATACATGGATTATCTTACTATTTCAGGAGTTACGCATAACCTTTTAAGTTTAGCAAAAATGCGCGTGGGTGGAAAAAATCGTGTCCGTCATGGAATGATTGCTGCGTGGGTTTTGTGCGTATGGGCGGCACCCCGCTGGCTATTATTTTTTCCGCGCCGCGTCGGCTTGATTTCTTTGTGGTGCCCCACCGGGACGGTCCGCCGCTACGGTTACTTTCTTGATCAAGCGGGGCTGCCCAAGCAAGAAAGTAACACAGAGAACAAGTTGCTTAAAGAGCTTTTGCGTCTCAAAGAAGGCTGTTTGCGTAACTCCTATTGTATACGGATTTTCTGATGAGTTCACCGAATCTGGCCAGCTCCTTAGTATTAGCCCAGGTTCTCAAAGGTGAGTTCAGCCACGATTCTATCACTCGGATGCTTGCCCAGCCTGAGTTAGACCAGAAAGCTTAT
>JBBSNI010000001.1:0-60386 GCA_038232695.1 Cytophagales bacterium | reverse complement strand
ACGGTCATGGGTGTGCTGTACGCTCCGGACAAAGGGTCCAATACCCGCGACAGGGTTACTTTCCGCCTGGAAAAATATAAAGTCAAGCTGGAAGAACTCGTCACAGACCTGGTACGTACCAGGGATGCATTGCCTGAGAGCGTGGCCAAGTCCGACGGAGAAAAGGTTATCAACGAGGCCCGCGAAAAAGCCCGGCAGCTTCTCGATGATGTAGATAATTTATTAGACCAGATCAAAAAATAGTTGCCTATACTTTAAAATACGATTACCCGTTCACAAAGTAAAAACCAAATAAAAAAAGGATGAAAAAGATCAATATTAGCCTGCTAACCGCCCTGTTTGGCGCTCTTTTGCTTACTGCCTGCAATGCTTCCCTGGAAGAGCGTGTATCTGCCCTTGAAAACAAGATGGCAGAAATGGAAGACAAAGGCGTTGTCTCCAGTCCTCAAGCGACCACGCTGAGGGTCAACCAGCCTGAGGCTGCCGGCGATGTTGCCACGAGCGGAGTGCCCAAATTCCAGTTTGCCGAAGAGACCCACGATTTTGGCACGATCGAAGAAGGAGAAGTGGTAGAACACACGTTTACCTTTAAAAATGTAGGCGATGCCCCCCTGATCATTCAGAATGCCACGGCTTCCTGTGGATGTACCATACCCAATCCGCCCAAAGAGCCTATACTGCCAGGGAAAGAAAATGAGATCAAAGTAAAGTTTGACAGCCACAACAAGGCGGGTGCAAACAACAAAACCATTACCATCACAGCGAATACGGAACCTTCTGTAAAACTTTTGTATATCAAAAGCAACGTATTGCCCAAAGACGAGCCAAGCGCCGGACCTGTAAAAAAATAAATTATCTATGTTACACTATATTCTGCTGCAAGCGAATGGCGGACAAAGCGGCTTGGTGGGCAATCTTATCCTGATTGGGGGGATTGCCCTTATTTTCTATTTCTTTATGATCAGGCCGCAGCAAAAAAAGCAAAAAACGCAGCGGGAGTTTATCGGCGCTATCAAGAAGGGCGATATGGTCGTCACTATTGGCGGTATGCACGGGCGCGTGGTCAGCCTGGAAGACGACAGCGTGGTGCTGGAAGTAGACCGGGGCGCCAGGATCAAGTTTGATAAAACTTCTATCTCTCAGGAAGGAAGTAAGCGGTACGTGAATAATTAAGCTGTATTTTGAAAAAAGACCCCAGGCATGTCCGAAAGCTCTTGAAGCGGTTTGTACAGTTGTTCCCTGCTCCTAAAGAGGGAAGCCTGAAGGTGATATTACTTTGTTTTTTTACAGCCACTACGTTCTGGTTTTTTAATGCGCTCAATAAACCGAACTATACGACCCGCATCAATTATCCTATTTCCTTTAACTTTAATCAGGACAGCATCTACCTGCTCAGCCAGCTTCCCGAAAATATCACGGTAGAAGTCAGTGGAGGTGGCTGGAACCTGCTGCGCAAGACGCTGCTCTTCGATAGGGAGCCTGTAGAAATTCCCTTAGACAATCCGACGGAGACTAAATTTATTGAAACGCGACTTATTACCAGCCTGGTTGAGAACAGACTAAGTGGTGTACAATTAGACTATATTATCACTGATACCCTGTTTCTGAATATTGACAAACGGACTAAAAAAAAAGTACACCTGGCGATAGATACCACCAAAATATTGCTGGAAGACAACTATCGCCTGGTAGCTCCACCCCAAATCCTGCCTGATACGGCTACGCTCGAAGGACCTGTCAGCCTGGTTTCTAAAGTTCCTGACACACTGTATATCACCCCGCCCGGCGAAGCGGTCGGCAAAAACTTCTCCGGGGAACTGACGGTATCTTACGAAAAATCCGACCATCTTCAGATCACACCCGACGAGGTAGAGGTAAAGGTAGAGGTAGCACTCTTTTCTTTGTACGAAAAGCGCCTGGAAATAAAACCTGTCAATTTCCCAAAAGACTCATCCATCTATCTTTCACAGGCGTCTGCCACGGTTTCTTTTTGGATGCAAAGCAATTACACAAACCTGGCTAAAAATACTGATTTTGAAGTAATTGCCAATTTACGTAACTTAAATCCTGAAGACAGCACCATCAGGCCAGTCTTGAAATCGCCCCCGAAGTTTGCACGGGACATTGTCATTTCACCTCCCAAAGTGCGTGTAGTCTATGCAGAATAAAGGCGTAGCCGTGGGCGTGACGGGAGGGATAGGTTCCGGCAAAAGCCTGGTTTGCAAAGTTTTTGAAACGCTGGGCGTTCCTGTTTACTACGCAGATGCAAGGGCAAAGTGGCTGCAAGCCCACCACAAAGCATTGGTCGAAGCGATAAAAGCGCATTTTGGCGCAGAAGCCTACAAGGCAGATGGTACACTCAACCGTACTTTTGTGGCCGGAAAAGTTTTTAACGACCAGGAGCAGTTAAAAGCACTGAACGGCCTGGTGCATCCTTACGTAGCAGAAGATTTTCAGCAATGGCAGCAAACCCAGCCGGCTCCTTATGTGATCAAAGAAGCTGCTTTACTCTTTGAGACAGGTTCTTACGCTGCCCTGCAAAAGATTATCAATGTGAATGCTCCTGCTGAATTGCGGATCAGGCGGGTGCTGTTGAGAGACCCGCAACGCTCCTGGCAGCAGGTGGTCCATATCATGGAAAAACAGTGGACAGACAAAGCCAGGTCGCAGAAAGCTGATTTTAATATCGACAACGGCGGACAGTCGCTGATCGTACCGGAAGTGCTCAGCATCCACCAAAAGCTGCTGTCATTATAAATAGCGTAAATTTCTCTACTATACAACCCCCTGACTATGAGCTTAAACAGGTATCGAAATGAGGTCTGGAAAGAAATTGATTTTGAGACCGACCTGCCTCATGCCAAATACGAGGTCTCCAGCCTGGGCCGGGTAAAAAGCTACGCGGTCGACAAGATCAACGGAAGAGTGATGAAAGGCTCGGACGTCAACGGTTACCTATCGGTGATGGTACGGCTGGGCAAGAAAGTTTCTCAAACGCATTACATTCATCGCCTGGTCGCCAAAGCTTTTGTCGCCAGACCTTCCGACGACTGCCGCTTTGTCGCCCATATTGATTTCGACAAAAAGAATAACAGCCGCTACAATCTGAAGTGGATGAGTGAACAGGAACTCAACGAGCATAACAACGAAAACCCGGCGATCCTGAAGAGTAGAACCACAGGCTACAAACTCACCGAAGCCGATGTGCGGGTGATCAAAAGGCTGCTTAAAAGCAACAAAACCCGGCTCAGCATGATCGCCAAGCGGTTCAACATCACCCACACACAACTCAACCGCATCAGGTCCGGCGAAAACTGGGGGAATGTGACAATTTAAAGGGCTGGAAGAGGGAAAGGGAATCAGAACAATGTCTCCGCGTCACGGTGACCCTTTTGCATTAGTATTTCTCTTTTAAATCACGCTCATCATACAAATCCTCTTCATCATGCAGAAAAGCAAAGCTATCAGATAATCAATCCTTGCTTATTCATACTTGCTACTCAAAAAGGTTTTGCGGAAGGGAAATTTGATCGGTATAAAATTTTAGCCGGGTGTGTGAGGTCTGAAGGAGTTCTATCTTTTCTATTTTGTCGAGTTTGTGGTTGTAAAACACTTCCACGTAATAACCTTCCAGCAGATAGAGATTGATTTTATAGCTGTAATACCGTATGGCAGTCACAAAAGTCCCTTCCCGGTACAATAGCTGTATCTTGTTTCTTAAGGATAAGTCCATAAATTCGGAAGAACACATGACAGTTGCTTTACTTTCAGTACTGTTTGATGGGCAGCCGGTCAGGAATGATGCTTTAAGCAGGGCATAGAAATTCAACGGCTGCCCTTTAACAAATATAATAAAAAAACCGCTGTTCCTATATCGAAAAGCGGTTTTTAGGGTGATAGATGGGGCTCGAACCCACGACCTCTGGTACCACAAACCAGCGCTCTAACCAACTGAGCTACAATCACCATGTTTGTCTCACAAAAATAAAGATATGCCCCGAATTTACAAAGCCTATTATCATAATTTGTAGAATCAGGCACCTGGTGCTCATTCGGCTACGATATAAGAAGCCTGCACAGGATAATGATCCGAATAAGTAACATCGCGGTAGGTCTCAAAGTTTTGTGGTTCTAATCCTTCACTGTAAAACTGGTTGTCGATCCTTAAAAAAAAGAGTTTGCCATTGTAGCTAAAGCCCAGCCCGTTGCCTGCCTCCTCAAAAGCATTGTGCAGACGCCCTTTTAGCCGGGAGTACGTATAGCTGTAAGGCAAATCGTTGAAGTCGCCGCAAACGATCACCCGGTGCGGGCTTTGGTTGATATGTAAGATCAGGTTGTCTATCTGCCTGGCACGGTTGATAAACCCAAACTTTAGCTTCCGGGCGATGGCCGTATAGTTTTCTTTGGCTTTCTCCATGTCGCCGATCTTTCTTTCATCAATACTCATAGATTGCAGATGTACATTGTATACTCTTACCGTATCTTGGTTGATCAGCAGGTCTGTATAAATGGCATGTTGCTGCTTGTTATCCCTGAACGTTACTTCACCTTTTGTCAGGATAGGAAACCGGCTGAAGATCGCCAGCCCAAACTGCCCTCCGATGCGGTTGGTTGCCGAAGAACGCACATAGCCATGATACTGGTCTCCCCGGCGTATTCTGGAAAATGTATTGTACAGATTGGAACTGTCTTCGTTGTAAAACTCCTGCAAACACTTCACATCAGCATCATGGTCGGCAATCCAGTCTATCATAGACTTGCCTGTCTGGTTTTCTTTCTGCAAGTAAGCGTAAGAATTGAACACTCTTACATTATAATTAAGGACAGAAAAGCTGTCAACTTCCGGCCCGTTTTGAGGATTCACGGAAAAGCTGGCAGACAGGTAGCGATATCCTGCCAGCAACGCGATGAGTGGAAACAAAAACCATATTCTGCCCTTGAACAAATAAAACAACAACAACAAGACATTGAGCAACAGCAGACCGGGAATAGCCAGTGATAGAAAACCGGCTACCCAGAATTTTTCGGGAGAAACATAAGTGCTGACATAAGCCAGCAGGGTAATGACAAAAATGAAAATATTAAACGCTTTAACCAAAGTTCTATATTTAAGCACACATGCTCTTTTTTACCAAATCCAGAATGCAATTCTTAATAGTGCTGAAGAGTGTTCTACATGAGCAAAAAAATTTGAACCAATCATTCAATAATCATTTTGACCCTGTAAAAGCCAACCGCATTCCCTTTTTTGTTTCATCAAAATGCCCTTCCCGGTAAGCCAGATGACCGGAAACAAAAGTATGGGTAACTTTTGAACGAAACGACTGCCCCTCAAAAGGTGACCAGCCGCATTTTGCCAAAATATTGTGCCGGTCTACCGTCCAGGGAGCATTCAGATCGACCACTGCCAGGTCGGCGTAATAGCCCTCACGGACGAACCCCCGGCGGTCTATCCGAAAAAGTATCGCTGGATTGTGGCTGGCTTTTTCTGCTATTTTTTCTAATGAAATTTTTCCCTGGTGATAAAACTCCAGCAATGCCACCAGGCTATGCTGTACCAGCGGTCCGCCGGAAGGTGCTTTAAAATAAGTCTGCTGCTTTTCTTCCATCGTATGCGGGGCATGGTCCGTAGCGATCACATCAATACGGTCGTCCAGCACCGCCCGGAAGATGGCTTCCCGGTCGGCTGCTGTTTTGATCGCCGGGTTCCATTTGATCAGGGTTCCTTTTTCATCATAAAAGCTGTCGTCAAACCACAGATGATGAATACAAGCCTCCGAGGTAATTTTCTTTTCTGCCAACGGTAGTTTGTTGTCAAACAACGCAGTTTCTTTGGCAGTAGAAATATGCAGCACATGCAGGCGGGTGCCATGCGTACGTGCCAGTTCAACCGCCAGGGAGGAAGAAAGGTAGCAAGCTTCGTGGCTGCGTATCAGCGGATGGCAGGTGATGGGCACATCTTCTCCGTACTTCTGGCGGTATTGCTGCATATTCGCCCGGACCGTTGCTTCGTCTTCGCAGTGCGTGGCAATCAAGAGTTCAGACTTCGCAAAGATATTTTGCAGCGTAGCTTCATCATCTACCAGCATATTGCCTGTAGAAGAACCCATAAATATTTTCAGTCCGCATACCTTTGAAGGATCGGTTTTCAGCGCTTCCTCTAAGTTATCGTTAGAAACGCCCATATAGAAGGAGTAGTTGCCCAGGGAAGTCTGGGCAGCGCGCGCATATTTTTCCTGCAATAAGGGCTGCGTCAGCGCATTAGGCACCGTGTTGGGCATTTCCATAAAAGAAGTGACGCCTCCGGCAACGGCTGCCCTGGATTCTGTGTAGATGTCGCCTTTATGCGTCAGACCCGGTTCACGAAAATGCACCTGGTCGTCAATCAGCCCGGGCAATACGTACTGTCCTTTAGCGTCCAGGGTAACGTCGGTGGTTATGCCGGACAGGTCCGGGTCTATACGGGCGATCCACTGATCTTCTATGAGCAGGTCAGCCTGCTGTATCTTTCCATTGCTGACGACGAGAGCATTTAAAATTTTAGTGCGCATAGCTGTATTCCCCGTGTTCGCTTCGGATGGTTACCTGTTTATCTGTATGCGGCTCTGTATAACCGATGATCTTTGCTTCTATCTTAAATGTCCGGGCAATGTCTATGATTGTTTGTGCATAAGCTTCCTCGACATATATTTCCAGCCGGTGACCCATGTTGAATACTTTGTACATTTCCTGCCACGATGTCTGGCTTTCCTGCTGTATCAGCCTGAACAAAGGAGGCGTCGGAAAAAGCTGGTCTTTGATGACATGCAGTTTGTTGATAAAATGAAGCACCTTGGTTTGCGCGCCGCCGCTGCAATGAACCATGCCGTGAATCGGGCGGTGGCCTATTTCCTGCAACACTTTTTTGACGATGGGCGCATAGGTACGGGTAGGGGATAGCACCAACTTGCCGATATCCATCGTGATGTTGTTGCCTATTGTTATTTTTTCTGTCAGCGCGCGGCTGCCCGTGTATACCAACGCTTCGGGAACAGACGGATCAAAACTTTCAGGATACTGTGCCAGCGTATGGTGAAAAACATCGTGGCGTGCCGAGGTAAGCCCATTGCTTCCCATACCTCCGTTGTAACTGTCTTCGTAAACAGCTTGTCCAAAAGAAGCTAATCCGACGATTACGTCGCCGGAAGCTATGTTTTCATTGGTAATGACTTCCTTACGTTTCATGCGGGCTGTCACGGTGCTGTCTACGACCACAGTTCGTACCAGGTCGCCGATGTCAGCGGTTTCTCCCCCGGTGCTTATGATAAGAATGCCATAGCCACGGAGCATGTCCAGTACTTCTTCCGTTCCTTCTATGATCGCTTTAATTACCTCGCCAGTGATCAGGTGTTTATTTCTGCCGATGGTAGAAGAAAGCAGGATGCGATCTACAGCACCTACACAGATCAGATCGTCAGTATTCATGACGACGGCATCTTGTGCAATGCCTCTCCACACAGACAAGTCACCCGTCTCTCTCCAATACAAGTAGGCTAAGGAAGATTTGGTGCCTGCCCCGTCGGCGTGCATAATATTGCAATACGCAGGATCGCCTCCCAGCAAGTCAGGAACGATCTTGCAAAAGGCGTTTGGAAACAATCCTTTGTCTATCTTTTCAATGGCCTGATGCACATCTTCTTTGGAAGCGGAAACGCCGCGCTGACTGTACCGGTCGCTCATGGTGCTATCTGTTTTACGTTGAAAAACGGGGCAACAGCCGTAGTTTTTACCCACTGAAAAGCTATATCTGCTTATCCTTTGCTGTTCGCGTAAAAGTAGAAAAGCTGGTTGATATATAAAACTTAACTTTAATTAAAAGAATTATCTTCGTAAAGTGTGGTGTTGGCTAAAAGAAAATGCCCACATCCGAAGAAAAGAATGCGGGCATTTCTATTATACAAAGTCACATTGAAATAACAACTCAAAGGTCTATGCCGCCGTGGCCCGGTCTCTACAGACCTCTACAACTCCGAGGTCTGTGTCTCACAGACCTCTATGCGTACCACTATTCCGAACCGCTATTCCGGGCTTGGGATTTGTCTATCCGTACCACTTTAAACTCAGTGCGGCGGTTGATTTCATGCTGCTCGTCGTTCAAGGCATTTTTAATGATCAATTGCTCCTCTCCATAGCCTTTGGCAGTGATCCTGCCGGGGTCAATGCCACTTTCTACCAGGTATTGAACGGCCGAATTGGCTCTTCTCTGCGAAAGCGCCTGGTTGTACGCATTATCGCCCTGTGCATCTGTATGAGAGCTTAGTTCTATGCTGATCTGGGGGTTGTCTTTCATGATATTAACCAGCTTATCCAATTCGGTGGCGGCTGCATCGGTGATAAAGCTTTGGTCAAATTCATAGTAAATATTTTCCAGCACAATGGCTTTGTCGATGACAATCTTGTTGAGCACCAGCTTGGTCTTGAAAGTTGTATCAGTCACCATCTTCGTAAGTTCTTCCTGCGGAATAGTTTTTCCGATAGTGGTAAAAGGAAGGCGTGTGGTGAAATAGCCCTGTTTTTCGCCGATAAGTTCATAGTTGGTGCCGCCTTCCACGCCAAACTTAAAGTCACCTTCCGCATCGGTTTCTTCCGAGTTGATAACTGTTTTCCCTTCCGGGTATACCAACTTTACATTGACGCCCTCCAGGATTTGCTCCTTACCTGTTTCGTCATTAGTCGTCACGGTGATACCTGCCAGAAAATAGTTTACTTTCTTGAGGTTAGGATCGTTGTTGACAAAGACATACAGATCATCATCGCCTTTGCCCCCCTCACGGTTAGAGGTGAAATATCCGTCCTGGATAGAAGTAAAAGAAATCCCAAAATCATCACCCGTAGAGTTGACAGGTGGCCCCAGGTTCTCAATGCTGATTTCTCCTTCCTTGCGCACGGCTACAAAAATATCTAAGGCTCCGATGCTGGGGTGCCCGTCGGAAGAGAAATACAACTTGCCATCATCGGTCACGTAGGGAAACATTTCATTGCCAGGCGTATTAATAGTGAGTCCCATATTCCGTACATCGCTCCAGCGTCCGCGGCCGTCCATACGGGCAGAGTAAAGATCAACGCCTCCATTGCCTCCCGGCCGGTTAGAGGCAAAATACAGGGTTTTACCATCGCGGCTGAAGGCAGGCGTAGAGTCCCAGGCATTCGGGTCGCTGATGCTCATGAGTTCGGGTGTTGTCCATTTCCCTTTTTGGTAACGGGAGATAAACAAGTTGACGTCGCGGGCACCTTTGCGCTTTCCGCTGTTGCCTTTGGCAAAGACCATCGTTTTTCCATCGGGCGAAAAAGTCAGACATCCTTCGTTGATCGCTTCTGTAGCAAATTTATCTCCTAAGACAGCCGCCTGATCAATCAAAATCTTTTGACCCTCAATGGGCGCTTTGAAAATATTGGTAAAGCCTGTGCCTGTCGCCTTGTAGATTTGCTGGCTGTTGCGCGAAGAAGTAAAGTAAAAAGTGCCTTTCTCTACGAAAGGGGCATATTCGGCGCCTTCGCTGTTGACCGCTTGCAGGTTTTCTATTTCAAAGTAATCTTCTTTAGCTATGATCTCGTCGAGCTTTTCGAGGTTTTTAATTTCCTGTTTTACCCGGCGGGCAAAGGTCGAGGTCGTATCCTCTGTCATGTCCAGGTATTCCTGCATCTCTTTTTTGGCTTTGCCGTATTCTCCGTTTTGTTTAAGGGATAAAGCATAATAAAAGATAGCAGAAGTATCAGGAACACCCATATCCAGGGAAGCTTCATAATAGGGGCGGGCTTCCTGCAGCCGGTTGCTCAGGCGGTACGACTCGGCAATCTGGTAGTTGGACCGAGCTACTTCCGCGCCGTTGTCTATAGCGGTTTTATAATAGTCAATGGCCACGTCATAATCTCCGTTGTTATAACTGTTGTAGCCTTTGACCAGCGCTCTCTTGCCGGGACTGCAAGCACTTGCTACCAGGAAGAAAACTAACACCAGAAGATGATATGAATTTTTATACATGACTTTTAGAAGGAATGCTTTTTAACAATAAATAACAGGGTTCTTTGTATGCTAAACGCTTTGAACGTCTGTAAATTATGCAAAATCAGGATTTGAAATAACGGGCAAGCCAGGAATTTTTAGCGGGCACCATCCATTCCTTTTCAAACTGCTCTTTACTGCTGACCAAATTATTAAAAGTGAAAGTCTCAGGCGTAATATTTCCCTCCATAACACGCTCCTTCAGGCGGCTCATAGATTCCAGGAAAACCTGATCCTGGTACACAAAAGCTACCTTTGTCCGGTCAAAGAAGCTAAGCGGATGGGTAGAACTCCCCAGCTTTTGCTCCAACTCCTTCACCAAAGCCACCGAAGCATCAATAGAACAGCCGCTGGCTTGGTTATATGCTTCGTCTACAGCAATGACCAAAAACTGATGATGGAAAACTTTGACAGAAGACTTCAGGTCTTTGCCGTGCGCGGTCCACCGGCTGGCAAATATCTGGCTGATTTGCAACGTATAGTCTTCCTCCGCCTTACTCAGGGGTCTGTTGGCCTGGTAAACCCATACGCGGGCCTGGTCAGGCATTTCTTCAAAGGGTATAAACATGATAGAAAGAAATTAAGTAATCTAATATAAACACAAAAGTGTAAACTATATGACTTATGGTTTACTTTTTAAGCTATCAGCACAACTTTATATCAATAGAATAGCTTCCACCTCCCTTAATAAGCAAGAAAAGGCTTCCTAGCCACATGGCATAGTCAGTTCGCATTTCATGGGCCATACTCCAGAAGCCATAGCTGTCTAGATCCCTTACCTGAAAAGGTCCTAAATCAGCACCTAATAAAATGGGTAGCTTGGTGGTTAGGATGGCTACTGTCATGTTAATGAGCATAGCCAGAGCACCAAGTCGGGTTAAAAAGCCAAAAAGCATCAGCAGCCCGGCTAGTATTTCAAAAGTACCTACAAAATACCCAAAGAACTCCGGGCTTGGAAAGCCCATCTTTTCAAATCGTCCGGGGCCTAAGGTATCAGGAAAAAGAAACTTTTGTATACCCTCCGACAAAAAGACAGCGCCTACCATCAACCGGATAAT
This sequence comes from Cytophagales bacterium, assembly GCA_038232695.1. Lineage (GTDB taxonomy): Bacteria > Bacteroidota > Bacteroidia > Cytophagales > Cyclobacteriaceae > JAJNNC01. The sequence goes on along the minus strand of JBBSNI010000001.1, from coordinate 49,286 downwards.
CAAAGTGGTTTTTGCATGGTCAGTGTGAGTCAACTTAGATGTATTCATTAATTTATGGATTTTGAAGATCTACTCTAATGCTTGAACCCGCTTTAATTTCATCACTTCCTCTGCTTAGCAGCGTATCTCCCTCATTGAGATCACCAAAAATTTCCACGCCATCATTCATGGAAATGCCTTGCCGCACATCTACCCATTCTACTTTTCCATTTTTTATACGCACAACAAATTTCCGCTCAAGGGTAGTCGCTACAGCGGTATAGGGCACGACAAAAGATTCGTTTTGCCTCTTGAGGTTAAACTGGGCGGTGGTATACATGCCCGGCTTTAATTCTCCGGAGGTATTTTCATATTCATATTCCCAAAGCTCGGTGCGGGTAGCCGGATCAATACGGCTTGATTTTCTGGAAAGATCAGCCTCAAAAGATTTGCTTACTACGGCGTTGGTGGTAAAGCTAAGCGGTTCACCCGCCGGAATGCTGTTGACATAAGCCTCCGGCACATGCACCCGCAAGCGAAGCCTGTCAGGTTGCTCTACGGTAAAAAGCGGTTGATTGGTAGAACTGTTGCCTACCAGATCGCCCGGATCAATGGTTCGGCTGGTGATTACGCCTGCAAAGGGAGCCCTGACGGTCAGGTAATCCTGCAACTGCTGGTAAACCCGGGCAGTGGATTGGGCGGATGCGATGGCGGCGCTGTCGGCCAGCATTTGATTTTTGGCATTAACCAGTTCGCTTTCTGCGATGACGCCCTCTTCTTTCGCTGCTGCACTGAGGCGCTGAAAACGGTCCAGGCTTCCCATGTAACGCGCTTTGGCTTCCTGCTGCTGGGCGGTGGCTTCTGCATAGCGGGCTGCCGCTTCCGGGGCTTCCAGCACGGCTAATACCTGGCCTGCTTTGACTTTGTCCCCGATATCCACCATCACTTTCCGGACGAATCCCTCTACCCTGGCATTCATTTCCGCACGCTCATAAGGCAGTAGTTCAGCAGGTAATTTTAATGCTTTTCCTACGGATTGCTTTTTCAACATAAAGGCTTGTTTGGCATCTTCTTCCGCGTGTGAAGCTTCGGCAGCCTGCTTTTTCTCTCCACAGGAAGTCAGGTATAAGGTTAGAAAAAAGACAATGACGGAATAAATAATAGGTTGCTTCATTTTTTATTTAATTTCTCTCAAAATATTTACTTTGCTGATCCTCTGGATTGAGCGATACGCTCTGGAAATGCTGCCTGCCAATCAAGCCGCGGTAGACCAACGGCAGGAAAAGCAGCGTACTGATCATAGAAAGTAATAACCCTCCGATCACGGCCACGCCCAGCGGGGCAATTTGGTCGCCGCCTTCTCCCAGTCCAAGTGCCATCGGCAGCATACCGGCGATCATGGCAAAGCTGGTCATCAGAATAGGACGTACACGATTGGAAGCTGCCGAGAAGTGCGCCTGCGTATCCCCTGCTTTGCGCTGGTCTTCGGCATTGGTGACAAACAAAATGGCATTGGCGATGGCTACACCCACGGCCATAATCGCGCCCATATAGGATTGAATATTCAGGGTATGGCCCGTCAGCAGCAAAAGCAGCACCGAACCCATGATCACCGCCGGAATGATAGACACGGTAGCCAGGGAAATTTTAAAGGACTGCAAGTTAGCCGCCAGCATCAGGAAGATAACAATCACGGCAATCAACAGGCCCAGTTGTAGTTCACCCAGCGTCTGGTCTAATAAATCTACCTGTCCTCTTTGCAGGATTCTGACCCCTTCGGGCAGTTCACCTAAACCGGCGATGGCTTCATCCAGCGCTTCAATGGCGGAACCCAGATCCTGGTCATGAATATTAGCGGTCAGCGTAATATAGCGTTGCTGGTTGAGGCGATCATACTCTGCCGGGGTGGTAATTCTGTTCCAATCGGCTACATCGCGCAGGTACACCTTTTTGTCGGGTTTGTTCACCACAGGAATCATCTCCAGGTCTTCGGGACTATTCATCTGGTACTGTGGGTACTCTACCTGCACCTGGTACGCATTGCCACTGGCCGGGTCGCGCCAGTAGTTGGGCTGGGTAAACCGGCTGGAAGAAGTAGCGGTCACCATAGACTGGGAGATATCGTTGACCGTTAAGCCAAACTGCCCGCTTTTTACGCGGTCTATGTCAATTTCCAGTCCCGGATAATCCAGGGGCGTCGCAATTTGAACATCCCGGTAATAATCTATCTGCTTTAAATTACTTTCCAGCCGTTGGGCGATGCTCAGGGATGATTCCAAATTTTTACCTAGCACGGCCACTTCAATCGGGTTGGTGGAACCCAGGTTCAATATCTGGTCTACCAGATCGCCCGGCTCAAAGGATAATTTTGCGTTGGGGTAATCTTTTTTGAACCTGTCTCTTAATGCTTCTTTAAACTGTTCAATAGGGTAATCCGCGCCTTCGGCCAGATTGATCTTGATCACCGCTTCATGTGGGCCGCTGGTCCACAAGTGGATGAGGTTGACCGGGTAGCTCGATGGCTGTGTTCCGACAAAGGCAGAGCTGATTTCCACATTGCCTTTCCCTACAATGTCTTCAGCGGTTCTGAGCAATGACTGCGTAGCTTCTTCGGTACGTTCTATCCGGGTGCCGGTGGCCATACGCAGGCGCACCTGGGTTTGCCCGGCATCTACTTTGGGAAATATTTCCAGGCCAATGGTAAAAAATCCAATCGTTGCTATTCCTATGGCCACCACGAAGTAGGTTAGCAAGGCCAGCCCGCTTCTCAAAGAAAGCTTATTGACAAGATTGAGATACTTATTCTTAAAGCGGGCGAACCTGCCCTGTTCATTTTCCTGATGCTTCAGTGGTTTCATCAGCCACACGGACATTACGGGCACAAAGGTCATGGACAATAGGAAGGAGGCGATCATGGCAAAGCCTACCGCCAAAGACATCGGCATAAACATGCCTCGGGGAACGCCGGACATAAACAGCGCCGGGGCAAATACCGCCAGTATGCTGAACAGAATCAATAGCTTTGGCGTGACAATTTCTTTACAGCCATCCAGGATCGCTTTGGCTTTGGATTTGCCTATTTCTAAATGACGATGTATATTTTCAATAGTAACCGTAGCCTCGTCCACCAGAATCCCTACCGAGAGGGCAAGCCCGCCCAGGGTCATGATATTAATAGTCTGCCCGATCATATTCAGACAGATCACGCTGGTTAATAAAGCGATCGGAATGGTAAGCACGACGATCAGTGCCGCCCGGCGGTCGCCCAAGAACAACAGCACCATCAGGCCAGTCAGAATCGCGCCCAGTCCGCCCTCAAAGAGTACGTTTTTCAAAGAATTGATGACATACCCGGACTGATCAAATTCATACGAAACCTCAATATCACCGGGCACGGCGGCCTGCATGGCTGGCAGGTTTTCTTTCACCCGTTTGACCACATCCCAGGTAGAAGCATCGGCTCTTTTGGTGACAGGGATATACACCGAGCGTGCTCCATCCACCAGCGCATAGCCTGTGGTGATGTCAGAACCGATCTCTACGTTGGCAATATCCCGAAGGTAGACCGAAGCGCCTTCTCCTAACTTCAGAGGAATATTTCCCAATTCTTGCACATCTTCTACCACAGTATTTTGCGGAGTGATCAGCATTTCATCACCCATGCGGATATTGCCCGCCGGAGAAATGGTATTGGAGGTGGCCAGTGCCTGGACAATCTCATCCGGCGTATAGTTGTAGTTCCTGACCTTTTCGGGATCTACTTTGATGATCACCGTCTTCTGGCTGCCACCAAAAGGAGGCGGAGCGGATACGCCCGGAAGCGTAGAAAACATGGGACGGACTTTGAACAGTGCCAAATCCTGAATCTCACCCAAAGTTTTGGTTTCAGAAGTAAAAACCAACTGCCCTACCGGCACACTTCCCGCATCAAAGCGGGTAATAAAGGGCGGCACGGTACCGGGTGGCATAAAAGCTCTGGAGCGGTTCACGTAGCCCACCACTTCGGCAGCGGCCTGGCTCATGTCCGTACCTTCGTGGAAAATAATTTTAATCAATGCATTTCCCTGCACGGATTTGGACTCTACCGCTTTCACCCCGGTGACATACAAAAAATGGTATTCGTAATAAGAGGTCACGAACCCTTCCATTTGCTCCGGGGAGAGACCTCCGTAGGGTTGCGCCACATAAATGGTCGGCAGCCCAAAGGTGGGGAAAATATCCACCTTCATACTGCTGATCGCCAGCACCGAAAAAAACAAGATAGCCATGACAGCCACAATGATGGTGATGGGCTTGCTCAACGCTCCTTCTATTAATTTCATATCTTGTTTAAGTTTAAAGTGAACTATAACTCATACGTTTTTCACTATTCACTTTTAATTTTTCACTCAATCTACCTGATTCAAAAAAATACGCATATCCCCATGGACAACAGCCAGCCTTAGCAGTGACTTCCAGGCATTGACGTAGGCATTTTTCAGACGTGCTTCTGCATTCAGCAGATCGTACTGGGCCAATATAATTTCGGTATAATCTATCAGCCCGGTGGTATAGCGGGTTTGCAGGGCACGATAGGCTCTTTCGCTCGCCTCATATTCTGTCGGTATTTCTTTGGCTACCTTCAAAGCGGTCGTGAGGTCTCCGAGGGCAATATTTTCCTGTTTTCTGAGATTAAGCTGTGTCTGTTTGAGTACGTTTTGTGAGGACTCCAGCAAAGCTTTTTGCTGACGGTTTTGCAGGTTTATATTCGTCAGACCGAGGATAGGAAAGACAATCTGTGCGCCAATTCCTTGATTGTAACGACTAAACTGCCATCCTTCGGAAGGGGTAAGGATAGGTCTGTTGTCGGTACCACCCCCATTATACCGGACGCCCGAACCCCGGGCGTAGGCAGTGCCCCAGAGTTCTATGCGAGGCAGCCAGGAGCGTTTTGCTTGCCTGAGCTGGGCTTCCTGGGCAGCTACTTCATACTGCGCGATGGTCAGCAATGGATTCTGGATAGTGTCTGAGGATACGACGGGAGCAGGTAGATTCTCAAAAAGAAAGGAAGTGGGCGCAAAATCCTGTAGATCCTCGGTCGCCAGCAGTTCCATGAGTTCTTGTATCTGGGTTTGCAGCAGGTTTTGCAAACCGTATAGCTCAGTGCTGGCTTTGGAGAGTTCTCCTCTGAATTTCAGGCTGTCCACACCCGGACGAAGACCGGCAGTGACCAAGGCAGCCACCTGCTTCACGTTAAACACATTGCGATCAATATTTTTCTCATAAGCTTTGATCAACTCCTGCGTACCCACAATGTCCAGGTACAGGAAGGCTACCCGGAATTTTACCTGCAAGATTTCATCCTCCACACCAGCCAGTTGCTGTTCATACAAATTCCTATAGTAGGCGATAGCAGCTGACCTCTGGCCGAAGGTGATGGGCGACCACCTTAGGATAAGCCCGGCCCCTGAGCCAGGTACCATCTCACTATAATTTTCAGGCGATGGCGGACCGCTGATCGGGACGGTGGTTCCCGGATAATTCATGCCGGTGATGTTGTTAAAAGTAGCATAATTGGCTTCATAGGTAGCATCCAGCGAGGGAAGGAACGTGTTTTTTTCTAAAGAGAGCCGGTTTTTGGAAGCATCTGCCTGCCCCCGTTCCGCAGCGATAGACGGATAATTCTGCTCGGCGAGGTCAAGCAATGCATTCAGGTCATTTTGTCCGAAGGCGAAGTTAAATGGCCATAAAAAAAGCATCAGCATTAACGGACTGATGATAGCCGTGCCAGATTTGGTTGTGTAGGGTAGTTTTTTTTCGATCATTATCGTATAAACTGCTTCAAATAAATCCGGCGCCTAACGCCAGGGAAATCAATATTAACATCACAGCTACCAGGCGATGGATAAAGCGTAGCGTAATTTTCTTCAATAATTTGTTGCCCAGATAAGCGCCTACAATAGCCGCAAGGGTAGCGCTTACCACCAGCGGCAGATTCTCCTTTAGTCCTGATTGTCCGAAACGGGTAGCATAGACTGCCAGCCGGGTAAAGTCAATAAAACAAGCCACTACCACTGCCGTGCCGATAAAAGCCTCTTTAGAGAGACCCGCTTTGATCAGAAAAGCAGAGCGCAAACCGCCCTGATGGCCGGATAATCCTCCGAAAAAGCCACTCAATGCGCCACCCAATGGTAGTTTTTCTTTACCAAATTGCAGCTTGTCGAAGAATGGAATCAAACCAATCAAAGCGAATAAAATGAGTAAGATTGAAATAATAAATTTTACTGGTGTTACCAGCAATGGTTGGCTACCGACCGATAGAATAGCGAAACAAGGGCTCTAAATCCGTAATGTTCAATAACAACCAAGCACCTGCCAACGCAGCGATTACTGCTGGTATACCGAAGCAAATTAACACCCGTTTGTCTGCCTTTCTGCCTACCAACAACAATTTGAATACATTATTGAAGAAGTAAACCACTCCAGTCAGTGCGATAGCCAGATCAATCGGAAAGAAAATCGCAAAAACAGGTGTCAGAATCGTCCCTAATCCAAAGCCTGAAAAGAAAGTAAGGATAGCAGTAACAAAGGCCGCCAACGAAATAATGATAATTTCCATAAGCCAGGCTTCTTACTTTCCTTCATTAACCTCACTATCCATAAGACTCAGAAGTAGCTTGGTAATTTTGAAAACAAGCTTACAGCATTGCGTTTCAAGTTGAGTGCAATTTAAAAGAGTTTTTATGAGAAACTATGGTAATATCCAGGAGAAAAATGGTATTATTGAAAATGACTTTCACGGAATTTGAGAGGGGTCACTCCTGCTTGCTTCTTGAAGAATTTTACAAAATAAGAGGCATCATTAAAGTGGAGGAGGTGCGCAATCTCAGTGATGGTCTTATCGGTATGCAGAATGTGTCGTTTGGCCTCTGTAAGCAGTTGCGCAGCAATATGCTCACTGGCACTTTTAGCCGTATACTTTCGGCATGATGCGTTCAGGTTTTGAGGAGAGGTGTGCAGCATGGATGCAAATTCACTGACCGTATGCAGTTCAGGACATTTCTTGGAAAGAAATTCTAGAAACTGTTCATGAAGTGAACCGTAGTGACTGTTTGGCTTTGCCCCTACATTGGACAATTGCAAGACTTTGGAAAAAATGGCACGGAGATACCCATGAATCATGTTGATTGAATATTCCGTGGGTTGCTGATATTCCCTAAATATTTCTTCAAAAAGAAAGGATGGCTGGTAATAACCCGGGAGCACCACATGTGTCGTTGTGTCCATCCGCCTGATTAACTCAATCAAATGCATTTCTTTGATCGGGTCAAAAAATTCTTCTTTGAAAAGGACAACAAAGCCTTTAGGGATGGCAGTAAATTGCCAGCAATGTAGTTGTCCTGGCTTTAAAAAATAGATCTCTGGTGCACTTATCTGATAATTTTCTGCTTCAATCCAATGAAATCCCTCTCCTCCATTGAGAAATATAAGTTCATAATAGTCCCCATGCTTGTGCGGGGAAGTCTTTTTGATCACCTCTTTGAAACGGGAGATTTTAAAAAGCTCATTACCGTCCAATTTATTTTTAATGTGAATCAAGGGTTACATAGATGTAAAGAAACTGCGACTAATTTTCCAAAAACATGAACAAGAATGCCCACTTCAGGTCTTACGCCGGACAGATTAAACTTTGTATTTCTCTTCGATAATTATATAATGAATCAATGATCAAAGATTTTCATTTTCTGCGATCAACTCCGCTAAATCCCTGACCTGTACTTCTTTTTCTTTCTCTTTGTTCTTCACGCCATCGCTCATCATGGTCATACAGAACGGGCAGGCTACGGCAATGGTCTGCGCTCCTGTAGCCAAGGCTTCCTCCGTTCTTGCTATATTGACTTCTTTCTTGCCGGGTTCGGCTTCTTTGAACATCTGGGCGCCGCCCGCTCCGCAACAGAAACCTTTGGTGCGGCACCGCTTCATCTCTATCAGGTCAGCATCCAAAGCTGCTAATACTTCCCGGGGTGCTTCGTATATATTGTTGGCTCTGCCCAGGTAGCAGGAGTCGTGGTACGTGATTTTTTTACCCCGGAAGGCGCCGCCCCCTTTTAACCCTACTTTGCCTTCGTTGATCAATTGCTGTAAAAAGGTAGCATGATGTATGACATCGTAATTGCCGCCCAATTCAGGATATTCGTTCTTCAGGGTATTAAAACAGTGTGGGCAAGCCGTCACGATCTTTTTGATGTTATATCCATTAAGCACCTCAATGTTAGAAGCCGCCTGCATCTGGAACAAAAACTCGTTGCCAGCCCGGCGCGCCGGATCGCCGGTACAAGCTTCTTCCTGTCCCAGAACGGCGAACTTAACACCTACTTTGTTAAGAATTTTTACAAAAGCTTTGGTCACTCTTTTATAACGGTCGTCATAAGAACCGGCGCAACCTACCCAAAACAGGACTTCCGGTTCTTCTCCTTTGGCTACCATGTCAGCCATGGTAGGGATTTGAATATTTTCTATCATGAACGTTTTGTTTAATCTTCTACTTTTTTCTCCGCTCCTTTCAGTTCTTCTGCCCACTTAAAGCGGTCGGTAGCCGGAAATTTCCAGGGTGCGAAGTTATTCTCAATGTTTGAATACATGGCGTTCCACGAGGCTGGCGATTGCGCTTCTTCCATCGCTACATACCGCCTTAGCTGTAGTATCACAGAGAGCGGATTGATGTTAATAGGACAGGCTTCTATACAGGCCTGGCAGGTGGTGCAGGCATTGATCTCTTCCCGCAGAATATAATCATCCAACAGGGTTTTGCCATCTTCCAATCCGTTTTGCTCCTGTTGCTTACCCACTTCTTCCAGCCGGTCGCGGGTATCCATCATGATCTTTCGGGGCGAGAGCTTTTTGCCCGTCTGGTTGGCGGGGCATTCTGCCGTACATCGCCCGCATTCGGTACAGGCATAGGCGCCCATGAGGTCTGTCCATGCCAGGTCGTTGACATCTTTGGCACCAAAACGCCCAATTTCTTCCGCCGCGCTGTCATTCTCCGGCTGATTGCCTAGCATGATCTGTACTTCCCGGGTCACTTTGGGCATATTTTCCATCTCTCCCGGCGGGTCCAGTTTGGAATAATAGGTATTTGGAAAAGCCATAAAGATATGAAGATGCTTGGAGTAGGTAATGTAGACGGCGAAAGCCAGAATACCTATGATATGAAACCACCAGGCAAATCGCTCTATCAATATCAGCGTAGCTGTATCCAGATTTTGAAATAAAGGGATCAGCGCCGAGCTAAAAAAAAGGGTGCCGGTGTCCGGATAATGTGCCTCAGGTCTGTCTTGCAGGATTTGATCCGTAGCGTTCATGGTCAGAATGGCCAGCATCAGCACTATTTCAGTTACCAGAATAATATTAGCATCCAGCTTAGGCCAAGCCGTTAGTTCTCTTGCCTGAAATCTTCTGATCTTCAACACATTTCTCCGCCAGAGGAATACCACACAGGATACGATAACGGCTACCGCCAGAAATTCAAAAATATTGATGGGAATGGTATAAAAATGACCAACTACCGGGGCAAACAGCCGGTGGGTACCAAAAATACCATCCAGCACAAACTCAAGCACCTCCAGGTTGATGACCAGAAAGCCTACATACAAGAAAAGGTGTAAGACTGCCGCGATGGGCCGCTTGAACATCTTTTTCTGTCCGAAGGCGATCAGCAGCATGGTTCTCCAACGCTCCGGCTGGCGGTCATTCCGATCCACATCTCTGCCCAGCAATATGTTTTTGCGAATGCGGCGAATTCTTTTGACCAGAAAAAAAGTGGCGATTGCCACGACGATCAGGAATAACAGTTGAGGAAGAATGCCTGTTGTCATGTAATTTTTTTTAATATTTTTGGCGACACTAATAAAAATTATCTACTTTTGTACCCTTCTTATGGTGATGTAGCTCAGTTGGTAGAGCATCGGACTGAAAATCCGTGAGTCGGTGGTTCGAGTCCACTCATCACCACTGCCTTTTCATTCTTGGAAAGGCTTTTTTTATGCCCTTCAGCCACAAATCCTGCTTTTTAGCCTTCTATTGCCTGTTTCTACCATATCCTGTTTATCTATAATGGCTGCTTTTTGAGCTTACCGATTATATACAAATATACTCAATTATTGAGATAGTATGCAAGCATACTATTTTTAGAAACCCCTGTTGAGAGAAAAAAATGCTTTATTAGGCATTAAAGTTACATGTGTAGGCTATGTGGCGAAGGCTGTCATTTATTTTCAAAATGCAGTGCTACTTTTGTTTATGTCATTGAAGAACAGAACTCAAAGATAGTAACAAACAACGGAGTCTGGCAATGATACACTGAAGCAACAAATAATGCTTCTTAAAGAAATGGTACAGCAGAGACAAAAGCAGTCTCTCTATTAAGAATATAAAGATTTAGGTTAGGTTGTGTAGTGTAGTAAAAGAGGTTGCCCGCATGTTAGACGGGCACCTCCTTTATCCCTTCCAGCCACAAATAATTAAATATTTAGGTTAGGTTGTTTAGTGTAATAAAAGAGGCATTCTGCGTTTAGACAGATGCCTCCTTTTTTTTATAGATATTTCAGCTTAACGATTTCTTTCTCTGAAAGTAATCGCCACTTCCCCCGGGGCAAATCTTTTTTGGTCAAACCGGCATACATCACACGGTCCAGTTTCACTACCTGGTAACCCAAGTGCTCAAAAATCCTCCTCACAATACGGTTTTTGCCAATGTGTATCTGTACGCCCAGGCTCATACGGGTTCCATTGACCAGCCCTATTTCGTCTACTTTGACTAATCCGTCTTCCAGGGTTACTCCCTGCTGTATTTTGATGAAATCTTCATCCGTAATGGGTTTGTCAATATCTACCTGGTAAAGCTTCTGTACGCCATGCGAAGGATGAGACAGCTTTTTGGTCAGCTCGCCATCATTGGTCAGCAGCAGCAAGCCGGTTGTGTTGCGGTCCAGCCGGCCTACGGGGTAGATTCTTTCCTCACAAGCCTTGGCGGTCAGATGCATTACCGTGCGGCGTTCCTGCGGATCGTCAGTAGTGGTGATAAAGTTTTTGGGTTTGTTGAGCAAGACATAGACTAACTTTTCGGCATGAAGCTTCCTGCCCTGGTAAGTCACTTTGTCGGTGGCTTTTACTTTGAATCCCATTTCGGCGATCACCTCACCATTTACTTTCACTTCACCCAGACTGATCAACTGGTCTGCTTCCCGGCGGGAACACACGCCGGCGTTGGCTATATATTTATTGAGGCGCGTCAGACCAGAAATTTGAGGAGCGGGTTGCTTCGAATCTTTAGGCTTTTTAGAAAATTTAGTAGGTTTCCCTTTACGGGCTTTCGGATTGTATTTACTTTGCATCAGAAGAACAGCGTTTGAAAGGTTAAAGCAGATAACAAAGTCAGGTTATTTTAAGTTCTGACCAGCGAACAGTCTGTAAAACCGCTTTTACGTTTTCAAAAATGAATGTATAAAATCTATCCCTCTTTGCTATGGAATACAGAATTGAAAAAGATACGATGGGCACCGTGGAAGTCCCTGCCGAAAAATACTGGGGCGCGCAGACACAACGCTCCAAAGAAAACTTCAAAATCGGCGGCGAAGCCATGCGGATGCCCCGGGAAATTATTGATGCATTTGCGATCCTGAAAAAATCGGCCGCCGAAGCCAACAGGGAGTTAGGCGTATTAGACCAAGACAAAGCCGAAATCATTGCCAAAGTATGTGACGAGATACTGGCAGGTAAACATGAAGACCAGTTTCCGCTGGTGGTATGGCAGACCGGCTCAGGTACACAGAGCAATATGAACGTAAACGAGGTGATCGCCAACCGGGCACACGTGCTGCTGGGTGGAAGTCTGACCGACGAAAAAAAGAAAATCCACCCCAACGACGATGTCAACAAGTCGCAGTCTTCCAACGACACCTTCCCGACAGCCATGCATATTGCTGCTTATAAGATGATTATGGAGCAAACCTTACCTAAGCTAAAAAATCTCAGAAATACACTACAAAAAAAAGTGGAGTCATTCGGCGATATTGTCAAAATCGGCAGAACACATTTTATGGATGCTACGCCCCTGAAGCTAAGCCATGAGTTTAGCGGCTATGTAGCGCAACTTGATCATGCGATGGCAGCCATTAAAAATACTTTTGCCCACCTGTCGGAACTGGCATTAGGCGGCACCGCCGTCGGTACAGGATTGAATACGCCGGAGGGCTATGCCGAACTGGTGGCTGAAAAGATAGCACAACATGCCGGACATCCTTTCGTCACGGCCAAGAATAAATTTGAAGCTCTGGCAGCGCACGATGCGATCGTGGAAACTTCCGGCGCTTTGAAACAAACAGCGGTCAGTTTGATGAAAATAGGCAATGACATCCGTATGCTGGCTTCCGGCCCGCGCTGCGGCATAGGGGAGATCATCATTCCTGCCAACGAACCGGGCTCTTCTATCATGCCCGGCAAGGTCAATCCTACCCAATGCGAAGCCCTGACGATGGTGTGTGCGCAGGTGATCGGACTGGATACGGCCGTAAGCATTGGGGGGATGAACGGGCAGTTTGAACTCAATGTGTTCAAACCAATGATGATCTACAACCTGCTGACATCTGCCCGCCTGTTGGGCGATGCCTGCGCTTCTTTCGAGGAACATTGTGCCGCAGGGATTGAGCCCAACGAAGCCGTGATCAGAGAAAACCTGGAGAATTCCCTGATGCTGGTGACCGCTTTGAATCCGCATATAGGGTACGAAAACGCTGCCAAGATTGCCAAGAAAGCTTACCAGGAAGGTACCACTTTGCGAGAAGCTGCCATTTCCAGCAAAATTCTTACAAACGAACAGTTTGATGAATGGGTTGTCCCCGAACAGATGGTAGGAAGTTTGAAGTAGGGGGGTAAACTTTAAAACAGTCCAACCCTTTCGAACGAAATGAAATATTTGTACATCATTGTATTGGCTCTCTTTACCCTGACAGCCGCCACTGAAGCCGTTGTAGCGCAGGAGCTTTCTAAAAAAGAACGCAAGCGTCTGAAAAAAGAGCAGAAACAGCAACTCAAGCAACTCAAAAAAATGAGTGCTGCTGATTTTCAGAAAGACCGCGAAGCCCAGAAAGAGCTAAAAGAAAAAGCAGGTAGCCTGCAAAGTGACATATCCAGGCTGCAAACTCAGCTAGACAATAAAGATTCTGAAGTAAAACAACTCCAGGACCAGACCCGCAGGCTGGAAGAACAGTTACAACAAGCTAAAGCCGCGCTGGCAGAAAATAATCAGGTGGAGCAAAACGTTCCTATAGTGAATGCTTACGACAAAGGTTTGGTATTCCGGGTGCAGATCGGTGCTTTCCGTGACAAAAGATTGGAGCAGTATCTCAACACCAGCGAAGATTTCAAAGGGGAGGATGATGCCCAGGGGTTCCAGAAATACACCTTAGGCAATTTCCGCGACTATTGGGAGTCCGATAAGTTTAAAAAGTATTTGAGAGCGATGGGCGTACGCGACGCCTGGATCGTTCCTTACAGCGACGGCATAAGAGTGCCTTTGAAAGATGTACTGGAGAATCTGCAAAAACAAGCGCAAAGCCAGCCCGTTGCCGTTCCTATGGAAAGCCAACCACAGATCTCTGATAAAAGCCAGAGCGAATGGTAAGATAGCGATTGTTGCATCTAGTAAAGTAACCACAGCATGGAAGCGTACCCGCAAGTTTACTTGCTTGTGCGCTTTCTATCTTTTATAGAATTCCTTACCTTGTTTATTAACATACTTTTGACACTTATCTACCCTAACTATGAAAATAACCATAAAATTTATCTGGATGCTGCTGCTCTTAGCGCCTATCATCTTCCAAGCTTGTAAAGACGACGAAGAACCTGAAGCATCACTGGCAGGTACCTGGACAGTTTCTGACCAGGAAATCAAGATCCTTGCCCAAGGACAAGATATTACCACATTGGCGCTTGCCTTGTTAGAGGAACAGGATATAGACATAGATTCTATCCTGGTGTTTCCAGACAATACCAGGATTACCTTCGCATCGGACAGTACTTATACAACAACGCCTTTGGAAGCGAATCAAGCCAGCAGCGGCACGTGGTCTCTGGATGCCGCCGCCAATTCTTTAACCATCTTTGACAACAGTGATGTTGATCCGGTTATTTTTTCTGTTCAAACATTGGATAAAAATAATCTCGTACTCAGCACTTCAGAAGAAGTTGCACTACCTGCTGGCACGATACCTCAAATTCCTATTCCTGTCAATGCAGAGGTGATTTTCACTTTAAGCCTTGTCAGATAAAACAGGATGTAGGCAATAGTAGATAAATTACATGGAAAAACGCTGGATTTATAAAGAACAACCTGCTCAGGAGGCTATTAGGCAACTTTCTTCTGATATTAATGTCAATCCTGCGCTGGCAGCGTTGCTCATCCAAAGACAGATTTATACCTACGATCAGGCCAAAAGCTTTTTTCGTCCCAGCCTCAAACAGCTTCCGAATCCTTTTTTGATGAAGGACATGGACCATGCCGTCAACCGCCTGATCCTGGCTATTAAGCGGGGAGAAAAAATCCTGGTCTATGGCGATTATGATGTGGATGGCGTAACTTCTGTCACCCTGGTTTATGGCTTTCTCAAAAAGATTTACCCCTATGTTGATTTTTATATACCGGATCGTTATACGGAAGGCTATGGTGTGTCTGCTCAGGGAATTGCGTATGCTGCGGAGCAGGATTACAGCCTGGTCATTGCGCTGGACTGCGGCATTACCTCGGTAGCGCTTATCAACCAGGCACGTAAGCAAGGGATTGACTTTATCATCTGCGACCATCACCGGCCGGGCGAACAGTTGCCTCCGGCTCATGCTATTCTGAACCCTAAGCAGGAAGGTTGCCCATATCCCTACAAAGAGCTTTGTGGCTGCGGCGTAGGTTTCAAATTATTACAGGGTTTTTGTCAACAGATCAACAAACATGCCACCGAACTGCACCAGCAAATGGACTTGCTGGCTGTTGCCATTGCGGCCGACATTGTTCCGGTCACCGGGGAAAACCGCATTCTCACTTATTTTGGACTCAAAAAACTGAATGAAAGTCCGCGCCCCGGCTTGAAGGCGATGGCGCATCTGGCGGGACTGCGGGGCGAGTTCACCGTAGACAAGGTAGTGTTTGGCTTTGCGCCCCGCATCAATGCAGCCGGCCGAATGCGACATGCCAGCGATGCGGTAGCGGTCTTGCTGGCTGATACAGAAGAAGAAGCTTTGCAGTTGGCCGAAGGACTGAATGTACACAACGCTCAGCGCAAAAACGTAGATACCCTCATCACGCAGGAGGCGCTGGACATGATAGAGAACGACGATTTGCTAAGAAACGCCAAAAGCACGGTTCTTTTCAAGCATGATTGGCACAAAGGCGTTGTAGGTATTGTAGCTTCCCGTTGTATCGAGAAATATTACCGTCCTACCATCATTCTGACAGCATCCAACGAAAAAGCGACCGGCTCGGCCCGTTCGGTCAACGGGTTTGATGTATACGAAGCTATTTCCGAATGCGCTGATCTGTTAGAGCAGTTTGGGGGTCATACTCATGCCGCAGGCCTCACGCTGGCTATTGATAAGGTTCCTCTGTTTCAGAAGAAATTTGAAGAGGCTGTCGCCAGGCGCATCACTCCAGCCCAGCTAACGCCCCAGTTTGAGATAGACCTGCCCATCAGCTTTTCCGACATCTCAAAGAAATTTTACAAAGTCATACAGCAGATGGGACCTTTCGGTCCTTATAATATGCGCCCAACCTTCGTCAGTGAAAACCTATACGTAAGTGGCAATGCCCAGGTGATGAAAGAAAAACATCTGAAGTTCTATGTAAAGCAGGCAGACACTTCTGCCGAATTCTGTGCCGTAGGCTTCGGCATGGTGGGTTTGTATGATCTGGTAAGCCGGAATGTTCCTTTCAAAATGGCCTATACCATAGAAGAGAACGACTTCAACGGAGACTGTTCCCTTCAATTGATGATCAAAGACATCAAATTGATGTCATAGCGATTCGTATGGGTTGCTGTATATTCCAGCAACCCATACGAATCGCTCCTAACGCTTAGTCATGTCTTTCTATGTGCGCGCCTAAGGCTTTAAGCCGCTTCTCAATAAACTGATAGCCCCGGTCTATCTGCTCCACATTAGAAATAATACTGCTTCCTTCTGCGGAAAGCGCCGCGATCAACAGGGCTACACCTGCACGAATATCGGGAGAGGACATGGAAACACCGCGCAGCGACTGGCAACGGTCCAGACCAATGACGGTAGCCCGGTGTGGGTCGCACAGAATGATCTTCGCACCCATATCGATGAGCTTATCCACGAAGAACAAGCGGCTCTCAAACATTTTCTGATGGATCAGCACAGTTCCTTTGGACTGTGTAGCCACGACCAGGATAATACTGAGCAGATCGGGCGTAAGACCAGGCCAGATAGCATCGGCAATGGTCATGATAGAACCATCAATGAAGGTTTCTATTTGGTAATGATCATTGTTATAGACATGAATATCATCTCCTTCAATGTCAAAGTTGACACCCAATTTGCGGAAAGTTTCCGGGATGATGCCGAGCATATCTACCCGTGCATTTTTGATGACAATATCGGAGCGGGTCATGGCAGCCAGGCCAATAAAACTACCAATCTCAATCATATCCGGCAACATCGTATGTTCTGTGCCGTGCAGTGACGTGACCCCTTCAATATACAGCAGGTTGGAACCAACGCCTGTGATTTTGGCGCCCATGCGGTTGAGCATTTCACACAACTGCTGGATATAAGGTTCGCAGGCAGCATTGTAGATGGTGGTCGTGCCTTCTGCCATGCAGGCTGCCATGATGATATTGGCCGTTCCGGTCACGCTGGCTTCGTCCATCAGCATATAGCTCCCTTTGAGCTTAGTAGCTTCTACACTGTAAAATTTATTAGCGGCATCGTAATGAAAGTGGGCGCCTAACTTTTGCAGCCCGATAAAGTGCGTATCCAAACGGCGGCGTCCGATCTTGTCGCCACCGGGCATAGGGATGCGGCCTTTGCCAAAGCGCGCCAGCAGCGGACCAAGGATCATGATAGAGCCTCGAAGCGCGGCTGCCTGCTTGGCAAAATCCTGGGTTTCCAGGTAAGATAAGTTGACATTGCGCGCCGTGAATTTGTAGGATTCCTCGCCTACCTGCTTTACTTCCACACCCATAGACTCCAGCAGTTCTATCAGCTTGAGTACGTCCCGGATGTAAGGGACTTTGTGGATGGTTACTGTTTCGGGCGTGAGCAGTACGCCACATAGAATTTGTAATGCTTCGTTTTTTGCACCTTGTGGAATGATTTCTCCCTTGAGCCTGTGTCCACCTTCGATTTTGAAAATTGCCATTAGTTTTTCTTTCGTTTCGGGCCGCTTCGGCGCCCTTTATTGCTGTTACTGTTATTATTATTACTAGACCTGGGTTTACTAAAGTTTATATCAAATAAATTATTCTTCTTGATCTCTTCTATAGGCATATCCAGTTTGTTACCCGACATTTCTTTGAGATGTCTTATGATCACTTCATCTTCTATATTTTCTCTATTCCAGGACATGTAAAAGTTCTTCATGAGTTTGCCCAGATAGATAATAGCCCCTTTTTGCTCTTCTTCATCTTCAATAGCACTGGCTTTATCGATAAGCTTCTCTATGTTTTTGCCGTAAAGTTTAAACTCTACGGGGTCTGTATTGTAGTCCAGCTTCTTTGGCTTTTTAAACAGTACATCCGGCTCAGGCTTAGGATACGGAGAGTCTACATCCAGCCTGAATTCAGTCATGATAAACAGATCGTCCCACAATTTCTGCGTAATTTCCTGATCGTCTTTCACGCTGGGGTTCAACTGCCGCATCAACTCAATGAGCGTATGGGCGTATTGATTTTTCTTGGTTCTGTCTTCAATTGTATTGATGTATTCAGCCAGATTCTGGACGTTTCTACCGTATTCTTTCAGAATTAACTTAGACCTGTCAGTATTGTATTCAAACATGATTTTATTGGTTATGGGTGTGAGATATTAAATTATGATTCGTGTATTTTAAGTTTGGCAAAGCTAAGCAGCAAAGTTTTTTCTCCGAAATCATCAAACTCTACTTTGGCTTTGCGATTAGGTCCTTGCGTCTCGATGCCTTTTACCGTGCCAAATCCGAATTTCGGGTGTTCAACTTTCATGCCTCCTTCCAACCGGCTCGTATCGCTGGGAACAAAATCGGTAGGGGCTTTGTAAGTGCTGGTGTTGGTTGATAACATTTTTCGGTCGCGTTGAATGCTTTTTACCAAAACTCTTGCATGTTCGGTATCGCCTGCCAGCGAGCGTGTTCCCATTTTTTTATTGACCATTACAAAGGCCGGATCAACTTCTTCCAGGAAGCGGCTGGGCTCACAATTTTTCAGTCTGCCAAATCTATAGCGTGTCAGCGCATAAGAAAGGGTCAGTTTCTGCATGGCGCGGGTGATAGCCACATAAAATAACCGCCTTTCTTCTTCCAGATCGTGGCGGCTGCCCAGCATCATTTGGGATGGAAAAAGGTCTTCTTCCATACCTACGACATATACGTAAGGAAACTCGAGACCTTTGGCCATATGGATGGTCATCAGCGTCACATAATCCTGGTCGCCGTCTTTGCTTTCGTCGGCAGAAGTAAGCAGCGCGACCTCCTGAAGGAAAGCGCCCAGGCTTTTGTCTTCCGTCTCCGGGTTATCCACAAACTCCTTGATAGCGTTGAGCAGTTCCTGGACGTTCTCATAACGGTTGACGCCTTCTATAGTTTTATCCTCATACAATTCACGCAGCAGCCCGGAGCCTTTGGCAATGTGGGCGGCGGCTTCAAAAGCATCTTTACGATCTACTTCCAGGCGAAAGCTTTTGATCATATCAGCAAAACCCGACAGCGCCCCTGCCGCCCGTCCGCTAAAATAGTTTCCGGCTTGCCCCAACACTTCCCATATAGATTTATCTTGTTCATAGGAAGTCACCACGATCTTGTCTACCGTGCTGCCGCCAATACCCCGCTTGGGCAGGTTGACGATGCGCCGAAAGGCCTGCTCATCGCCCGTATTGATCGTATAACGCATATAAGCGATCAGGTCTTTGATCTCCTTGCGTTGATAGAACGAAAGTCCGCCGACGATCTTGTATTTAATGTTTTGCTTACGCAACGCTTCTTCCATTGCCCGCGATTGGCTGTTGGTACGATACAGCACCACAAAATCACTGTAACGCAATTGATGGTTGCTTTTATGCTCAAAGATAGAGTAGGCGACCAGCCGCCCTTCTTCCTGATCGGACGTGGCTTTGATGATTTCAATCAGATGGCCTTCATCGTTGGCGGTCCAGATCAGTTTTTTAAGCTGGGCTTTGTTTCTGCCAATGACGGAGTTGGCTACGTTGATAATATTTTTGGTAGAGCGGTAATTTTGCTCCAGTTTAAAGACTTTGGCATCGTCGAAGTCTTTTTCAAAATTCAGGATATTCTGAATGTCTGCCCCGCGGAAGGCGTAGATACTTTGGGCATCATCGCCTACGATGCAGATGTTGCGGCGCACCGACGCCAGCTTTTTGGTGATCAGGTACTGCGAAAAGTTAGTATCCTGAAATTCATCCACTAATACATAATGAAAACGGTGCTGGTATTTGTTGAGCGAGTCGGGGTGTTCTTTAAAAAGTACGTTGGTGTTAAACAGCAAATCGTCAAAGTCCATGGCGTCGGATTTGAAGCAGCGCTCTGCATAGGTTTTATAGATTTTGCCCATATGCGGTTTGGCGGCGGCCTCATCTTCTGCACGAATGGTTGGGTTCTCCATATAGGCACGCCAGGAGATCAGGCGGTTTTTGGCACCGGAAATACGGCTCAGCACCATGCCGGGCTTATACACTTTTTCGTCCAGCCCCTGTTCTTTCAGAATATTTTTGATCAGCGATTTGGAATCGTCCGTATCATAGATCGTAAAGTTGCTGTGGTAGCCCAGCTTGCCGGCTTCTGCCCGTAAGATGCGGGCAAAGACGGAGTGAAACGTTCCCATCCACAAATTGCGCGCTTCGGTACCTACGACACGCTCTATGCGATGCCGCATTTCTTTGGCAGCTTTATTGGTAAACGTCAGTGCCAATATATTAAAAGGATCTACGCCTTTGTGTTGGATCAGGTAAGCGATCCGGTAGGTAAGCACGCGGGTTTTGCCGGAACCTGCCCCGGCAATGATCATGGTAGGTCCCTCGGTATTCATAACAGCCGCCCGCTGCGGCTCATTCAAAGTATTTAAATAATCCATATACGCTCCGGTTTAGCGGCACAAGGTACGACAAGTCTGGTTGAAAATAAATTTTTGTTTTTGTACAGAATAACTTTAAATTTGCGGCTCTTTAAACCAAAAAAAGCAAATAGCTGTTACTGACAGCAACGAACAGAAATTTATCAGGAAAGATGGCAAATCACAAATCCGCATTAAAAAGAATCAAAGCCAACGAAGCCAAACGGCAAAGAAACCGGTACTACACCAAAACCGCCCGTACCAATATCAAGCGTCTGAGAGCTACTACCGACAAGGCGGAAGCCGAAACGCTACTCAAAGAAGTGTCTTCTATGCTGGACAAACTGGCTAAGAAAAACGTCATTCACAAAAACAACGCCGCTCATAAGAAATCGAAACTGACCAAATTTGTCAACGAGTTAGCTTAGTTTCTTACACCTAAGACCTTACCAAGCCCTATGCTGAAAAAGTGTAGGGCTTTTTTGTTTACTTGCCCCTCTGGGTGTTAATGTGTTAAAGTATTGCGGCATTCAGCACATCAATACCCTAACACCTTCGCACTTTAACACTGAAAAATGCCATTATATCATAGAGAAAAAGGAATTTTGAGCTGGGCAGAAGAGGACCGCCCGCGCGAAAAACTGTTGCTGAAAGGCCGGGCCGCTTTGTCTGATGCCGAACTGATCGCCATCCTGATCGGCTCCGGTACGCGCAACAAAAGTGCGGTGGATGTGGGCAAAGACATTCTCAAAGGCGCAGACAACAACCTGAACGAACTGGCCAAACTGACGGTCAAAGACCTGCAACGGTTTGACGGTATTGGAGAAGCCAAAGCTATTACTATTGTCAGTGCGCTGGAGTTGGGCCGTCGCCGGAAGGTGAGCGAGCCGGTCAAGCGGGAGAAGATCACCTGCGCCGGGGATGCTTACCGCGTGATGCAGCCTTATTTGCTGGACCAGCCGGTAGAGCAGTTCTGGATCATTTTGCTCAACAGGGCGAATGCCATTATCAAGGTACACAACATAAGCCAGGGAGGGCTTTCAGGCACGGTAGCCGACCCTAAAACTATTTTCAAAGAAGCGTTGGATAAACTGGCCAGTTCTATCATCCTGGTACACAACCATCCTTCGGGCAACCTCAGACCCAGCGAAGCCGATATTCGCTTGACCAAAAAACTCAAAGAAGCCGGACAAACGCTGGATTTGCCTGTACTGGATCATCTTATTTTTACAGACCAGGCATATTTCAGCTTTGCTGATGAAGGGATTTTGTAATTATGGCAAATGCTTCTTTAAAAAGGCTAAAGCCAGTTTGTTGGCTTCCTGGGCTGCCGCTTTATTGTATTGCGATCCGCTTGGGTTGGCAAAGCCATGACCGGCGTCAAAAATCTTAATCTCTATATTTTTGTCGGCCGCTTCCATTTTGTTTTCAAAGTCTTTGGCAACTTCCGGGGTGATTCGTTCATCCTGAGCGGCGAAGATACCCAACACATCCGCTTTGATCTGTTTGATTTCTTCCATTTCCTTGACCGGCATTCCGTAGTACATGACGCAGCCTGCGGACTGTTCGCCTGCCAGGATGGTCGCTTGCAGCGACCAGCCGCCCCCAAAGCACCAGCCGATGGTAGCGATTGCTGCCCCTTTGCCTGCATAACCAATGGCTCCGTTGATGATTGCTTGGGCGCGCTCTTCTTTAACTGATTGCACCAGCTTGCCTGCCTCTTCGCGCGTGGTGGCTACCTGTCCGTCGTACAAGTCCAGTGCCATCACATTGACATCGCTTAGCTCGGCAAATAGCCTGTCAGATTCTTTTTTGATGTGTTCGTTGAGCCCCCACCATTCGTGAATGACCAGCAGGTATTGGTCTGAGTTGTTCTTAGCTTTGATAAAATAAGCCGTGCCTTCTTTGCCGTCGGGCGTCGTAAAAGTGATTTCTTTTCCTTTGGCATGGGTATGTTGGTAAGCACCGGGCAGCGGGTGCAGGTTACGAAAACTGGTCTCGCTGGCAAACTGGGCGAAGGTAGCCGTTGCACTGTTGGTAGTACCGCACATGGTGATATTGTCCTGCGCTTGGGCGAAGCAAACGGATAGGAAAGTGAAAGAGAAACAGAAAAAGTATTTCATCATGATTAGGTGTAAAGTGTATGTTAACCCGAACCCTTACCGGGTGCTGCCAGACAATTTGGCTTGTGTAGTCAATTTATCAAAAAAAGTGTATCCTGCCTCAGTTTTCACAAAAATTCTCTATTATTTCTAATAAAGATCAGGCTTATAAGAAACCAAATGAACAAGGCTATATGGTCTTTATGTTAAGGGTCTGACAGATGGAGGACACTACGCCGTTTAAAAAAATCAAGCGTCAATTTTTATGAGAAAGCTATTTCCTGCCGCTATACTTGTTGTGATGGCCGTTGCGGTCATTTATGCAACCCAGGGCGGCGAAAGCGGGGAAGATTACCTGGAAAGAATCCAGGCAGAACGAGACAAGACTACCCGTTTTATGCAACGCTCGGAAACCTCTCCTTTCGCACCCGACAGTATTCCCTTCGAAGGGCTTCGCTATTATCCTGCCGATCCCAAATATAGAATAAAGGCCAGGTTGGAGCCTGTTCAGCAGCAAAAACTACTGACTTTGCCCACCACAACCGGTGAGGAAGAAAAATACATACGCTACGGGTATGCGACATTTACGCTGGACGGTATAGAAAACAAACTGCTGGTGTTGCAACCCTTTGACAGCCAGACGGAGCTTTTTGTCGCTTTTGCCGATGCCACCAGCGGGGAAGAAACCTACGGAGGTGGTCGCTACCTGAACGTAGAGATGCCCTCCCGCACCGGACAAAAAACGCTGGAACTTGACTTTAACTTAGCTTATAACCCTTACTGCGCTTATAATCCGGCGTATAGCTGCCCGCTGCCCCCCAAGGAAAATGTGCTGGCTGTTCCTATCAAAGTGGGTGAAAAAGCGTATGGTATAAAAAATTAAGTGGCACTTATTTTCAAAGCATCTTACAGGATAATTTTTTATTCATTGCCGCCTATAGCGTTATCCTGTTTCTTTTTCTTCTTTTTTTGCATAGGGTTTTCGCCGGATGTGCCCCGGGCGTTGATCTCTTCCTTGAAAATCTCAAAGCGGGTAGGCACATCTCTTTTGGGGTAATAATTATTACTTTCGTCAGTGTCCGCCGTCTCGCGGTAAGGGTCTATGACGACCTGCTTTACTTTCTTTTCTTTAGGAAATACTTTCACTATTTTTTCTGCATTCAGACGCCATATTTCCGCCGGAATACGCTCTACTTCGGTGGTGCCATCCTCATAAGTCCAGCCGATGATAACGGGCATGACCAGCCCGCCTACGTTGTTGAAAGTAATTTCATAAAAGTTCATGCCGGACTTGAGCAAGGCTTTCTCTTTTTCGTCCAGGCTGGCCACAAATTTTTCGTAGGATTCAACATCTTCATCGGCAATAGCAAAAGGATCATAGGTGTTGTAAAAGTCTTTTAGCTCAGGGTCGGCTTCTATAGCACTTTGAGCCACGTCTTTTTCATTATACACCTGACTGATATGCTTTTGAGACTCTTCAAACTTTTGTCTGGCAATAGGGTTTTCTACGCGCGGGTTCTGAGTATTGATCTGATAGTATCTTACCTGGTCTATGCCGATATCTACGTGGTCTACCGTATAAAACCATCCTCTCCAGAACCAGTCCAGATCGGTGCCTGAAGCGTCCTCCATCGTCCGGAAAAAGTCGCCGGGTTCGGGATGCTTGAATGCCCAGCGTTGTGCATAGGTCTTAAAAGAATAATCGAACAAATCGCGTCCCATGACAGTCTCGCGCAGTATATTCAGCGCAGTTGCCGGTTTGGCGTAGGCGTTCCAGCCAAACTGTTGTATCTGCTCAGAGTTGCTCATGATCGGGCTGATCTGCGACTTGTCGCCACTCATATAAGGTACGATCTGGTAAGCCGGTCCGCGACGCGAGGGATAATTCCGGTCCCATTCCTGCTCGGTGAGGTATTGCACAAAAGTATTCAGCCCTTCATCCATCCACGTCCACTGGCGCTCGTCGGAGTTGACGATCATCGGAAAAAAGTTGTGGCCTACTTCGTGGATGATCACGCCGATCATACCGTATTTGACGCGCTCGGAGTACGTGCCGTCTGCCGCAGGACGTCCGTAGTTGAAGCAGATCATGGGGTATTCCATCCCGTTGGAAGCTTCTACCGAGATCGCTTTGGGGTAAGGATAGGGAATGGTATGTTTGGAATACGTCTTGAGCGTATGAGCGACTACTTCGGTAGAATACTGTCCCCACAGCGGATTGGCTTCTTTTGGATAGTAAGACATCGCCATGACGGTACGCCCGTCTATATCAACGCCCATTGCATCCCAGATAAATTTACGGGAACTGCCAAAGGCAAAATCCCTGACGCTATCAGCGTGAAAAATCCAGGTTTTGGTATCCTTAGCTTTTTGTTTTTCCTTCTTAGCGGCTTCTTGCTGGCTTACGATCACGACGGGCTTGTCAGCCGTTTTAGACTTTTCCAGTAAGCTTGTCTGTGTCTGTGTCAACACTTTTTCCGTGTTTTGCAGGGTGCCGGTAGCCGCTACGATATGGTCTGAAGGAACAGTAATGGCTACCTCGTAATTGCCGAAGGTAAGCGCAAACTCGCCTCTGCCGAGGAATTGCTTGTGCTGCCAGCCGCTGTGGTCGTCGTACACCGCCATGCGTGGGAACCATTGGGTGATGGTATACAAATAGTTGCCATCTTCAGGAAAAAGTTCATAGCCGCCACGGCCGCCCATCAGCATACGGTCGTTGACGTTGTAGTACCAGTCTACCGAGAAGACATATTTTTCGCCGGGCTTCAGGGGCTGCGGCATATCTACCCGCATCATGGTACGGTTGATCGTATAGGGTAAATCTCCACCTTTAGCATCTTTGACCGCCTGTATCTTATGCCCGCCATCAAAATCATAGCCGATGATCTCCCGCAGGTTGTCTACATTCATCTTATCGGCGATGCTGTTGGTATTGGTCTTGTACGTATCGGAATCTTTGGCGCGCATGTTCTGATCCAGTTGCACCCAGAGATATTGCAGCACGTCGGGCGAGTTGTTGTAATATGTGATGGTTTCAGAGCCGGTCACGCGCTGGTTCTCATCATTAAGCTCGCACTGGATCTTATAGTCGGCACGTTGCTGCCAGTATTCGTGCCCCGGAGCGCCTGAGCCGGCGCGGTATACATTGGGCGTAGGCAGCATGGTACCCAATTGTTCAAATTTATCAGTGGCTTTACCTTGCTGGGCGTAAGCGGCCAGGCTGAAAGCAGTAAAACATAGGATAGGCAGATAATATTTCATAATCATTTTATGGTAAAAATAATGTGGGTGTAATTAGTAAAATAGCAAAAATGTTTTTTGGGTTATTAAAGTTTTTTTAAAATATTATTTGCAAAACTGAAGCAGATATTCATTCTTTCTTCATCGCCCATTTCAGTCCTGCCTGTAAAGTTATTCCATTATGTCTTGTCTTACCATCTCCAGCAAATTCAGCCTTTGTGATGGAGGTAAGGCTATGTTGATACATTACGGATACGGTTAACCAAAGTCTGTCTGTTACTTTAGAACCGCCGCCTGCTTCAATAACACCAGCCAAGTCAAATTTTGATACTACATCAGTAAAATCAATGGTTTGTGTTCCTGTAACATTAGCCGTGTCAAATACAGATACTGGTATTGTTGCTTTTGCATTAACAAGTAGCGCAGGAATAAGCCCTACTTTTACAAAACCCATTGTGTTATTTTCTATATTAACATTAGCGAAACCTATTTTTACCGGAACAGATACATAATTGTAATTGTATTTAAATGTGGCTTTTTCGCCATTTGGAGCATCAAAATTATCTTTAAATCCCCGCGGCTGGTAGATCAGACCAGCTAATATTGTTTTTATCATTGGCTATAACTTTTGCACAGCAGCCACCAAAGCTTATCTACTACTACCAGAACTTAGTGTCTATCATCAGCGTTAAAGCGACACCCGCGATAGCAGAAGAAATAACCAGTTTCCAGTCCCTCCGCGACACGCTCAGCAAGGTAACAAAGATAAAGGAAATGATCAAAAATCCGGCAACCACAATGATTTGCCCAAGCTCCAGTCCCAGGTTGAAAGCCAGCAGTTGCATGACAATAGACTGGTCTTTTCCCAGCAGGCTGCGCAGGTAGTAAGAGAAGCCCAACCCATGAATTAAGCCGAAGAATAAGGCAAAAGCGTAGTTAAGTTGCATGTGCGTTGCTTCAAAATGATCCTGCTTTTTAAATATGTTGCTCAAAGCGGTAATAAAAATAGTGACCGGAATGAGAAACTCAACAAACGCAGGGTTTATACGCAGTATATGTAAGGTAGAAAGTGCCAGCGTAATAGAATGACCTATGGTAAAAGCCGTTACAATAATAAGCACTTTCCGCCAGTCGCGGAGCAAATACAAGGCGCACAGCGCGATGACGAATAAAATATGGTCGTAACCCCGGATGTCCAGGATATGCGTAAGCCCCAGGTTGAAGTAAAGAGAAAAGGTTGACATCTGCTATGATCAGAAACCATAAAAAAAGAAGTAAAGCTATCAAAAGATTTTGAATGGTAAATGATTAAATTGCCAAAAGCGTTATCGATTATTA
This sequence comes from Cytophagales bacterium, assembly GCA_038232695.1. Taxonomy (GTDB): domain Bacteria; phylum Bacteroidota; class Bacteroidia; order Cytophagales; family Cyclobacteriaceae; genus JAJNNC01. The sequence goes on along the minus strand of JBBSNI010000001.1, from coordinate 22,321 downwards.
CATCAAATAGCGAATATGAAGTAATTGGTATACTAAAGCAGCGACGTATGTGTGTGTTTGTCTGGAACTTCCGGATAGTTCGCCTTTTGCTGGCTACTTTCCTGGCACTGTTTATCTTCTGTCTTCCGGCGGTTGCGCAATTCTATGGGTTCAGGCTGACCAACAAAAGAGCCAAAAGGGTAGCCATCCCTTTCGAGCTGCACAGCAACCTGATCGTTGTGCCGGTGAAAGTAAACGATGGAGAAGAACTTAAATTCATTGTAGATACCGGCGTCAGAACAGCCATCCTGACCAATCAGATCTATGTGGATGGGGTACCTGCCAAAAACGACCGGGTCATCAGCCTGATGGGCGCGGGCAATGCCGGGCAGGTCAGCGCCTATGTGAGCAACGGCATCAGCCTTGACCTTCCGGGCGCCAGCGCCGATGGCAATGCTATGCTGGTACTCAAAGAAGATTACCTGATGTTAGACAGCTACCTGGGTACGCGGGTGCATGGCATTTTGGGTTATGAAATATTCAGCCGGTTTGTCGTGGAAATAGACTACATTAACCATCATATTATACTGCACAGACCGGAACACTTCAAGCCCAGGCGATCTTACAAGGCTGTCCCGATCACCATAGAAGATACCAAGCCTTATATCAACCATGCCAAATTCAAGATCAATGATACAACTTATATTGATCTGAAACTGATGATAGACACGGGCGCGAGCCATTCCCTGTTGCTGAACACGGCTTCTCACCCCCAACTTAAAGTGCCCGACAAACACCTATCCGGCTACTTGGGGCGTGGACTTAGCGGTGAGATTTACGGACATATGGGGCGTGTGCCGGAGCTCAAGATCAACAAATATACCCTGGAAGGCATTATTGCTTCTTTCCCGGAAGAAAATGACCTGACCAAGGAACTTACTGCACGTTTTAACAATAATGGCAATATCGGAGGGTCGGTACTAAAGCGTTTTAGGATTATTTTTGATTATGCCAATGAAGTGATGTATATCAAAAAAAACCGCCTGTTCAAAAAAGATTTTGAATACAACATGAGCGGTATGGATTTGATTGCCGTCGGGGCATTGCTCGAAACGTATATCGTAAGCAAAATAGCGGACGATTCGCCTGCCCAGAGAGCCGGTATTCAGGAAGGAGATACAATCTTATCGATCAACGGGGCGGTATTTCCCGAACTTACCTTGGCTACCTACAGCAACCTGGTCAGTTCCCGTTCCGGCAGGCGCATCAAGGTAAGAATTATGCGTAATGGTAGAAGAATGAAGAAAAAATTCAGATTAGAACGGATTTTATAAGGAGTGTCTGCAAAATCATATTTTTGATAATAACTTACATACCCTATCTTTTTTGTATAAGCGTTTTTATTCTATATTTTCCCGCCGGACTTTTGGCAACATTTATTTTTGAGTAAACATACTTTTTATTTAACCAATCTGGATATGATATTAATAGAAAAACCTTATTTGATCCTGGAGTATGATGAAGCTTTGCAATGCATCGTACAGTATTGGAAGGGTTTTGCCAAATCAGGAGAGTTCCGGGAAGGCATCAACAAATCGCTGGAGTTTTTTAAGCAGAAAAAAGTAGACAAGATCATCAGCGACACCAAAAATCTTTCGTTGATCAAAAAGGAAGATACCGATTGGGTTGCCAAAGAAGTGACGCCTGCGATGGTCAAACAGGGACTCAGGTATATGGCTTTTATTGTGCCCAGCAGCGTCTTTACCCAACTTTCTGTTGACAATTACAAAACAGAAGCCGGCAAGTCTGTTACCATCCGCTATTTTGACCAGCTCAATGACGCCAAAACCTGGTTGTCGGAAGTGAAATAGCCATAAAAAAACGCTATCCTTTGCTTGCGCAAACAGATAGCGTTTTGATTCCTTTTACCAAGTATTAAAGCTGCCGACTGGCAGTAAACATAGCGACCATCGGTATGCCTTCGTATTCGGTGGTGGTAAACTTTTGCTCGGCATTATGCGAGACTTTTAGCGTCTGCGTATCTTGCGGTATCACTGCTGCGCCTTCTCTATACCGTACCAGGTGATGCAGGTTGAAGCCTGCTGTTTTGAGACGACCCGCCCAGACATCGGCCTCCTCGTGTTTTTCAGAACGTTTATCTTCTTCATTACCCAGAATATCTTCAATCTCACGCCCGAAAAACTTGTATTTGATGGCTTTGGCTTCTTTTTCCTGTAGCCCGTTCTGGTCTACCAGCTTGAAGATAGTGCCAAACAGGTTCCAGCAGTTGACCAGTCGCTCCGACAGGTCGGGGGTAAAGTGATCTACATCCGGTTCCAGCAACATAAAAAGCGTGGGGTCGCAGGCAGCGATCTTTTGCAGCACCTCCTGCCGTAGCTCCAGCGTAGGAATATGATGCAGTGTGAAGGCAGAGACAACGCCCAACAAATCCGTATCATGGTTCTGAATTTCTGCCCAGGTGCCGGGCGTGATGGCTTCGGCAAAAGCAAACACCGGCGTATATTCTATCTTGGTAGTCGCCGGGAACAATGTATTAGCCAGGTGCTGGATGGCTTCTCCCGTTTCGCGCAGCGAAGCGGTATCAATGTCAATACCAATGATCTTGATCAAACGCGGCATCTGCTCCGGGCTCAGCTTGGAGAGTTCCTGTAGCATCTTCATCTCGAAGCGACCTTTGCCAATGCCAATGTTCAGGTGGGTAAAGGAGGAAACGCCGCTGCTGTAAAGTTCTATCATGGTGTTCAGTGCCGTATAACTGACCACCTGCACAGGAGGAACAGATTGTAAGACAAGGTCAAAGACGTTGATTTGTTTGTCTTCTTCCTCTAAGTCTCTCAGGTACATGGGTAAATCTGTCTGGCTACGCTCTCTGAGTGCCATCGCACAGAGCCGGGTGATGTCGTCGCACTCTGATTGCCCGAGCAGTTCGTCCAGCAGGACACATGCTTCCTCAGTTTTATTGTCAGAGATCAGCTTGCCTGCCAGGGTAAGCGTTTGTAAATGTGTTGAAATTGTCATTGTATAATTTTTCATAAAGTTTAAATTTAGGTTTATAGGATAGATGGTAGTACAATAACAAGTTTTGAGTAGAAGAAATTTATAGCATAAAATGGACTATTAATAATAAGAACCAGATAAACATATGCAAGAATTACCGAAGATAGGCATAAAAATGATAATCAATGCCTAAGCCTTTATCGTTATATTCTCTATGTGATATTTTTGAAGTTTGGGCTGGTTTTTTACTTCCCTTCCATGCTTTTATCCTCATCTCATAAAAAAACGGATTGGCGATCTATGTTACAAAGCGACTGTCGCCTGTAAGTTTCTTTGCAAAAAATGAAAAGACAAAAAAGAGTTGCGATTTTTATTTATTTTATTACAATTCATATAAATATAATTATATAGAACGTGTGTCTCTTAAAAGAAAAAATAGTCCCAAAAGGCACGAAAACCCAAAGCTTTGTGTATGTTTTCCAGCAAAAAGTTTTACTCTTTCACAGACGCTTTACTTGTCTTCCGCTTTCTTTTCCACCGCTTGTGCGACCATAGCCATTGTTCAGGATACTGGTGAATAGCATCTTCCACTGCCCTGACGTATTGTTCCGTTATATAATGAGGCTGCGGATGAAACGGAGGCTTATCCAGTTCCTGAAAACGGATTTGGTAAAAACCCCGCCGCTGCCGGTGCATAGAGACAAAAATGACCGGCATATCAGTCTTATGTGCAATGCGCTCCGATCCGCTGTAAAAGCCCGTCTCCTGGTGCAGAAAAGTAGTCCAATACACGTAATTCATTTTAAAAAAACTTTGATCAGCCACCATCGCTATGATCCTGACCAATGGCTTGCGCCGGACGATTTCCCGGAAGGACACTTGCTTTTCTACCAGGTAGGTACCAAAGCGGCTGCGTATCTTCTTCATGAGTTGATCAAAGAATGCATTGTCTAACTTCATATAGACGGCATCTACCTGGAAGGGAAGCTGCAAGCTACAAGACACCAGCAACCATTCCCAATTGCCCTGGTGTGCCGTAACCACCACCACCGATTGCCCCTGCCTGAAATATTGCTCTACCACTTCCCGGTTCTGAATATGCACCCGGCGGGCGAGAGAAGCTTCCGGCAGGGTCAGGGTTTTGAGCGTTTCTACCACCACATCGGACAAGTGGCGGTAAAATTTTTTAGCGATCCGGCGGATTTCTTTCTCGCTTTTCTCCGGGAACGAACCGCGCAGGTTTTGCAGCACGACATTCCTGCGGTACCGGATGACATACCAAAGCAACCCATAAAGTATATCAGAGGTGAAATACAATACCGGGAAGGGAAGTCTTGATATGATTTTGAGTATACCCATAAAAATCTGGCAAAACTATAGATTATCGAGCGAAAATAAAGAAATTTGCCAGCCTAAAAGTAAAAGACAAGCTTTTGAAAATATCCGCTTCTTTATATTCCAACAAAGACAAAGCGTTAAAAACACTGGTACAGGAACTCGACGCGCTGGGCATTGATGCTTTCCATATTGATTGCAACGATAATCCGGGCGTATTTGACGATATTGCTACCATCCGCCAGATCAGCCGTACGCCCATTGATCTGCATATCATCTCTGCTGAGCCTGAACAATATCTTGAGCAGATCAGCCAGTACCAGGTAGAGTACGTGCAATTTCAGTACGAAAACATGCACGGGCGCTACTTACAGCTTCCCCGCGGCAACACACAGTACGGGCTGGCTATTATCTCGGATACGCCCATAGAGGTTTTTGAAACCTATGCCGAAGATTTTTCTTTTGTGTTGCTGATGACCACCACCCCCGGCATGAGCGGCGGCCTGTTTCGCAAAGAAAACTTCAACCGCATCCGCCGGTTTGGCAAACAGTTTCCCGGCAAAAAGATCCATGTAGATGGCGGTGTCAACGATGAGGTCTCCTTTATTCTGCGAAGTATGGGCGTAGATTCTGCCGTTTCCGGCTCTTTCCTGGTCAACCACCCGTCTATGGGCGCGGCCCTGATGGGGCTCAAGATGCAGGAAGTTCACTCGCACTACCAGGTAAAAGACATCATGATAGACCTCGAAGAACTGCCGGTACTGGATGCAGAACGCTGTTCGTTTAGAGAAATTTTAGAAACCATTGAAGCCTTCAATCTCGGCTTCGCGCTGTTTACCGGCAAAACCGGCAAGTTTCAGGGTATTACCAGCAACGCCGACCTGCGCCGGGGATTGTTAAAACACATTGAAAATTTAAACAAAACCCAAACAGCCGATGTCATCAACCCTGATCCGGTGAGGATACAGGAAACTGCGACCGTCTCGGATATGCTGGCGCTGGTCACAAGCAAGTCATTTCCGGTACTGTTCCTGCCGGTGGTCAACCAAGACCATCAACTGACGGGAGCTGTTACCTTCAACCATTTAATACGCGGAGAAGTATGATCATTCACTTAAAAGAAAATACGACAGCCACAGACGTGCAAAAGCTGGCTGAACAAACCCAGGCTATTACCTTCCGGAGAAACGGCTACCATGTGCTGGTAACTTCTTCTAAAGATAAACAACTGCCCCAAGGGCTGGAAGCTTATACGTCTGATTATTATGTGCTGGAAAGCGACATACAGTTAGCCAGCCGCCAGTATCAGTCGCGGGTACGGGAAGTCCGGCTGGGCGATTTAACGATTGGAGGAAGCCAGGAAAACACGCTGATGATCACAGGCCCGTGTTCTATAGAGTCGGAAGAGCAGATCACCCAGAGTGCCGAACTGCTCAAATCGCTGGGCATTACCACTTTGCGGGCGGGCTGTTTCAAGCCGCGCACCTCGCCGTATACCTTCCAGGGGTTGGGTATGGAAGGACTCAGGATGCTAGTAAACATCCGTGAAAAATACGGACTCAACATCATCACCGAAGTGCGGGATGCGACCCATGTAGATGCCGTCATTGAACATGCCGACATCGTACAGATCGGTGCGAAGGCGATGTACGACCAGGGCATTTTGCGCACCTGTGCCAAAGCCCGTAAGCCTATTCTGCTCAAAAGGCACTTCGGAGCAACCTTGCAGGAGTTTGTGCAGGCGGCTGAGTTTATCCTGAGCGGCGGCAACGAGCAGGTGATGCTCTGCGAACGCGGCATCCGTACGTTTGAGACCAAAACGCGCTTTACGCTGGACTTGTGCGGCGTGGTTTATCTGAAAGAATATACCAACCTGCCGGTGGTATTAGACCCCAGCCACGCCATAGGAATTGCCTACGGCGTACCGGACCTTACCCGCGCCTGTGTAGCGATGGGCGTAGACGGGCTGCTTATAGAGACGCATCCTAACCCGAAAGTAGCCAAGTCGGATGCCGCCCAGCAGTTGACCCATGAGGAGTTCCGCACCATGTTCCGTACCCTGGAGCCTATTGCGGCGGCGGTAAGCAGAAAGCTGGTATGACTTTTTAGGCAGATCGTCAATGTTCCAGCCATCTTTTCAGCATTTCTTTGCCGTGTTCGGTCAGGATAGATTCGGGATGGAATTGCAGCCCACGTACGTCAAACGTGCGGTGGCGGATGCCCATGATCTCTCCTTTGATGTCGCGGGCCGTAACGACCAGGTCGCCGGGGACGGAACCGGCTTCTACCGCCCAGCTATGGTAGCGGCACGCTCCAAAAGAAGCGGGCAAGCCTTTGAAGAGATATTCCTGATCGTCTTCTATGAATACTTTGTCGGCGTAGCCGTGCAGTACCAGCGGCATGTTATAGAGCCTGGCCTGAAAAGCTTCGGCAATGCCCTGGTGCCCCAGGCAGATGCCCAGGATGCTTTTCTCCGGCGCATAGGTTTTGATCACGTCCATCATAATGCCCGCTTCGGAAGGGATGCCCGGTCCAGGCGAGAGCAGGATTTTGTCATACTTGCCTACTTCCGCTACCGTGATCTTGTCGTTCCGGATGATGTCCATCTGCTCACCATAACCCAGTTCGCGTATGATGTGTACCAGATTGTAGGTGAAGGAGTCGTAATTGTCTAATACTAATATTTTCATGATTTAGAGATTGAGGGATTGAAGGACTGAGGGACTGAATAACTGAATGAATACCTGTCGCATAGTTTATCTTGGTTGTAGCAACAACATCTCATTGCCGCCTTTTTGGAATTCGTAGTCTACCTGTATGATCTTTACGTCCCATGTATTGTCTTGCTGCATCTGGGTTATTAAAGAAGACAAATGCCGGGAGGGTTTGCCATTGACTTCCAGCAAAGGGAAAATTCTGACTTCTTTTCCTACCCTGCATATTTCAGCAATTGCCTGCTGATGAAAGTTCAGATCAAACAGATGCGAATAAGAAAATAGACAGTGAGAGCATATTACTATATCAAATGACTGATCTGTTAGGGGCAACTGTGGTAAAGCGCCTGCTAAGTATCTGCCTGCTACTTTGCCTTTTTCAAAATCAAATAAAAACAAATCCATCGCCGCCAACCGGATACGCAGCAAGTTTTCGGGAGATTGGTAATGATCCCAAAGATAGTCTTGTCGGTTCTTTGTCATCTGCTCGGCCACCGTATCGGCTGTTTTTCGGATTCTTTCTTTGATCTGGCTGGCAGAAAACTGGTAGATGGGATCTATAGAAACACAGTTTTTTCCCTGCTCATGCATCTCAGCATTGAAGCTGGCAGGACCGTCGGCGCAACCCAAGATTCTTTGGTCCAGATCATTATCCGTCAGGGAAAACATCCGCCTATATTCTTCCAGGTTCCTTCCCCAGGGCACTACTTTTTCAATCGCAAATCCCATTGTTCTACCTGATTTCTATAGCTATCTGCAAGGCTTTTCGCAAGGCTGCCAGCTTGTTATTGACTTCCTGCAACTCGCTTTCTATGACCGACTTAGCGACGACGCCAGCGCCTGCCTGGTAGTACAACGTATTGTTTTTGCTCAAAAACGAACGGATCATGATCGCATGGTTGAACTGAGCCGTCTTGTAGTCTCCGCCGAATCCCAGGAAGCCTAAGGCGCCGCCATAATAGCCCCGCTTCACGTTTTCGTACTGGCTGATGAGTTGCATTGCCCTGTGTTTAGGTGCGCCGGACAAGGTGCCTGCCGGAAAAGTATCGGCGACGACCTGCACCGGAGACGTATCTCCGGAGAGTTGTCCGGTTACTTTAGAAACCAGGTGAATGACGTGGGAATAATACTGAATCTCTTTAAAAGTCTCCACGACCACTTCTTTGCCGTTGCGGCTCAGGTCGTTGCGTGCCAGGTCTACCAGCATCACGTGTTCCGAGTTTTCTTTCGGGTCGTCGAGCAGTTTTTTCGCCAGTTCGGCATCCGCCTCATCGTTGCCCGTTCTCTTAAAAGTACCGGCGATAGGATAAATATGGGCTTCGCCGTTTTTGATAATGATCTGCGCTTCCGGCGAGGAACCGAATATTTTGAAGTTACCATAGTCAAAATAAAACAGGTAAGGCGAAGGGTTGATAGAGCGTAGCGCACGATACACATTGAACTCGTCGCCTTTGAAGCTTTGCTGAAAACGGCGCGCCAGCACCATCTGAAACACATCGCCCCGGAAGCAGTGTTCGCGCCCCTGGCGGATGACTTCCAGAAAAGCTTCATCCGTAAAGTTGCTGCTTTCTTCTCCGTTCAAAGAAAATTGATAGCTGGGAATGTTCTTGTTGTTGATCAGCGAGAGCAGATCATGCAGCCCGTTCGCTTCCTGTTTTCCTTCCCACTGATGGTCAAAGACGTGGAGTTCGTTGCGGAAATGGTCAATAGCGATCACATAGCGGTATACGGCATAATAGATCTCCGGCATGTGATAATCCTGCTCCGCGTCGGCGGGCAGGTCAATGTCTTCAAAATACTGCACGGCGTCGTAGGCCATATAGCCGAACAGTCCGTTAGTAATAAACTTAAAGTTACTATCCTCCGCCTGGAAGCTGCCGGCAAACTCGCTGAGCAGCGTCACCACCTCCCGGCGGTTTTTTATTTGCACTTCAGTGCTTTTCCCATCCGGAAATCGCTGGTTAACTTTTCCCTGTTTGACAGAGAAAGTAGCCAGCGGCTGGCAGCAGAGGAAAGAAAAGCTGTTGTCGCTGCTGTGGTAGTCGGAGCTTTCCAGCAAGATAGGATTCTGATAGCGGTCCCTGATCTTGAGGTATATGCTGACCGGCGTGATGGTATCGGCCAGTAAATTCTGGTGTTGGGTAAGCAGGCGGTAACCGGCTTTTTGTTGAGAATTCATAAGTTTATGATTAAGATTGTACCATAAAAAAAGCCTACTGCGCAAACAGTAGGCTTCGTGAGTCAAAATTTTTATAGTTAAAACGACAAAAAGCAACAGTTCGCGCGATCATGTGGATACTCGCGCCACCATGCGTTGGTATTTGCCGCTATATTGTTGACATATTGCATAAGCGGCAAATATAAGAGGCTGCAAACATATTTCAAACAGTTTTTACATTAATAATATCCCATATATCTAACCTTCTTCCCGCATGGAAACACTTGCCGAACAGTACCGAGACCTAAGCCGGAGAAATACAGCACTCAAAAAAGCAAACAGGCAACTGCGCACAGGACTGATCGCTGCTACCGTTTTGTTCCTGCTGGCGCTAAGCTATATCATGTATATAGAAAACTTTACGCCCTTCTTCGGACGTTTCCCCCGGCTGGAAAAAGACTTTCAGACGCTTGAGGCAAAAAATCAATTGTTGCAGGAAGAAATGGACAGCCTGAGCCGCGTAAACAATATGCTGATAGAAGTCTCCCCGTATTATACCGGTGTCTTCTTTGAGGTGCAGATCGGTGCCTTTGAGAATTTCAACCTGGAAAAATATAAAGAAGGACTGGCAAAGCTCAACATAGACTATGGCGGCACGATGGATCAATACACACTGGGAAAGTTCAGAGAACTGGAGACAGCGCTGGCTTTTCAGAAAGACATACGCAAAATGGGTATCAAAGACGCCTTCATCGTAGCCAAAATAGATGGCAAAAGAGTAACGGTAAAAGAAGCCATCGCAGAGGCTGACAAATTGCGGGAAGTCGGAAGTTAGTAGACCGAAGTCGGAAGTGGTGCCCCATTGGTACCGAAGCTTATTTCCGCCTTCCGACTTCGGTCTTCCCGCTTTATCAAAACAAACCTCCCACCGTCCCGTATACATCAAGTGTTTCAGAAAACACCCGCTGCTACCTATGCCTCTATGCTGTACTGCTTGCCTCCGGCAACTTTCTAAGAATTCTTTTCTGTTGCTGAGCCTGTTGCTGCTGACAACGACCCTGGCCTGGGCGCAGCAGCGCTATAGTGTCAGCGGCTATATCAAAGATGCGGCTGATGGTGAAGTGATGATCGGGGCAACCGTCGCTATCTCTTCGTCTGGCAAAGGTACGACCAGCAATGTATATGGCTTTTACTCCCTGACGCTGCCTGCCGGAGAATACCAACTGGTGTATTCCTATATTGGCTATCAGCCCAAAGCGTTCAGCATCAACTTGAATAAGGATCAGACGCTGAACGTGGAACTGAGCAGCGGGGAAATTGCCTTGGAAGAGGTCATTATCTCCGGGGAGCGCGCCGAAGACAATGTGCAGGATGTGAAGATGAGCCGCGAAACGCTCAAGATAGAGAAGGTGAAAAGCCTGCCTGCCCTGTTTGGCGAGGTAGATATTCTCAAGACGCTCCAACTGCTGCCCGGCATACAGTCGGCAGGGGAGGGCACGACTGGGCTTTTTGTGCGTGGCGGCGCTGCCGACCAGAACCTGGTGCTGTTAGACGAAGCGACGGTCTACAATCCTGCCCACTTTCTGGGGTTCTTTTCCGTATTCAACCCAGATGCTATCAAAAACCTGGAAATCTACAAAGGCGGCATTCCGGCGCGCTACGGCGGGCGATTGTCTTCTATCCTGGATATTCAGATGAAAGAAGGCAACAATAAAAGGTTGGCAGTCTCCGGCGGCATCGGCAGCATCTCCAGCCGCCTCACCATAGAAGGGCCGCTCAAAAAAGATGAGTCTTCCTTTATCTTATCCGGACGCCGTACTTATGCCGACTTGTTCCTAAGACTTTCCAGCAACGAGAACATTAATAATAATACACTTTACTTTTATGATTTCAACGCCAAAGCCAATTACAAGCTCAACGATAACAACAAACTTTTCGCTTCCGGCTATTTCGGACGTGACCGCTTCGGCGTAGCCGACCAGTTTGGTCTGGACTGGGGCAATGCCACCGCAACTGTACGCTGGAACCATCTTTTCTCCGACCGCCTGTTTCTTAACACTTCCCTGATCTACAGCAACTTCGACTATGGCTTCGACATAGATACCGACGTGGTGAACTTTACCTGGAATGCCAACCTGAAAGAATACAACCTCAAACTGGACTTCAACTTCTTTCCGAACACAGAAAATACCATAGACTTCGGCTACCAGGCGACGCTGCACAAGTTTGAACCCGCCAAGATCATCCCGCGGGGAACGACCAACTTTATCCCCTTGCTGCTGGACGATAAATATGCCTTGGAACAAGCAATATACGTAGGTAACAACCAGCAGGTCAGCGACCGTGTTTCTTTGGAGTATGGATTGCGATACTCTGTCTTCCAGCACATCGGTCCGGGTGTCGTTTACCAATACGAAGCGGGTAAACCTTTCTCCGACGAAACCATCACAGATACCCGGAATTATGAAAGCCTGGAGAATATCAAACTGTACCATGGGCTGGAACCGCGTTTTGGGGCGCGTTATCTGCTCACATCCAATAGCTCGCTCAAAGCTTCCTACAACCGGATGCGCCAGTATCTTCAGATTGCTTCCAACTCTACCGCCGGGCTGCCTATAGACCGATGGATTCCTGCCGACCGTTATGTAAAACCGCTGATCGGCGATCAGATCGCCGCTGGCTATTTCCGTAATCTGCGCCACAATACTTTGGAAACCTCGGTAGAAGTATACTACAAATGGATGCAAAACGTGATAGACTTCAAATCAGGCGCTGATATTTTGCTGAACAACAACATAGAAACTGAAATCTCCGAAGGCAAAGGATGGGCGTATGGTGCAGAATTTCTGGTCAAGAAAAACACCGGCAGAACGACCGGTTGGGTGAGCTATACCCTTTCCCGCACCCGCCGCCAGGTAGCAGACATCAATGGCGGACGCCCTTACAACGCCCGCTACGACCGCATCCATGATATATCCGTGGTCGCCAGCTACCAGGCAAGTCCCCGGCTGACGCTTTCCGGCACCTGGGTCTATAGCACGGGTGCGGCTGTGTCGTATCCGGCAGGGCGCTACCAACTCAACGGGCAGTCGGTAGCCTACTACGATCCTTTGCAACGCAACGCCTACCGTATGCCCGATTACCACCGCATGGACTTGTCGGCGGTGCTGGACGGAAAAAATCGCAAGAACAGAAGGTGGCAGGGAAGCTGGAGCTTTTCTATCTATAATGTATATGCCCGCAAGAATGCGTTCTCTATCACCTTTGACAAGGTCATCAACAACGACCCCGGTTACGATCCGGACAATGACGGGCCTATCATCACGGAGCGGACCGCCGCTATCAAAACGTACCTGTTCAGCATTATTCCTGCTGTGACGTATAACTTTAAATTCTAATGAAAAGCTGCGCAAGACTTATCAAGACCTATGGCTGGCTGGCAGCACTCTTTCTGATCTCTGCCTGCCGGGAAGTGATAGAGGTAGACCTGCCCAACGAAGAGCCGCAGGTAGTCATAGAAGGATTCCTGACGTACTGGGAACAAAACCCTGCGCGCAGCAATGCGACCGTTACGGTATCTACGACCGGCAACTATTACGATGAAAATGATTTTAACCCCGCCACCGACGCCAGCGTAGCCATCACCGACCTGACGGATAACACGGTGTATCCCCTGACAACAGACGAGAACATGCCTGGGGTGTATACTAATGAGGAAATCCCGGTGAGCCCCGGACACAGCTACCGCCTGCAAGTCAATCGCCAGGAGCAGACGTATGAGGCGACCGGTACGGTGTTGCCGGTAGCCAGGGTAGATTCATTTACCTACCGCTACCAGCCCAAGCGGGGTTTCCTGGACGAGGGGTATTACCTGTACTTCAGCGGCAGAACGCCCAAAGAGCGCGGCATCAACTACTACCGCTTTATCCTTTATGAAGACGACTCTATCTACAACGAGCCTGAAGACTATCTCATCCAGGATGATGAAGTGCTCAAAGCGCAGATAGACACCTTGCAGTTAGCCAACTATGCCTTTGAAGCGGGCGATACCGTACGCATTGAGATGTACAGCCTGAACAAAGGAATCTACGAATATTATAACGAACTACTGGAACTGCTTTTCAACGACGGCGGGCTGTTCAGTTCCCCCCCCCGCAACCCCACGACCAACATAGAAAACATGACCGACCCTGGCAACCCTCCATTAGGCTTCTTCCAGGTCTCCACCGCCGTGGACGGCGAGGTGGTGATAGAAGATCAATGATTTGTTTGTTTCTTACCCCCCTATCGCTTCTTTTTGCTACTCTTCCTTCTCAAAGCGCATTACAAAAGTACTGTCTGTCAGACTATTGTTAGTCTCAGCTAATTCGTTGACAATAGTTCCATCAGGATATTTAGTCTCGTCTATGCTAAAGTCAAGATGGGCTTAGCGCTTGCCATTGTAGTAGAAAATAAAGCTTTCCGTACCCAGATACTTTCCATCGCATTTATGACATGCCGGGCTGACCCATCGTATAGTATCAGTATCCTCAGCATTGAGTTGCAAAAGATACAGCGACTCTATCGGAAAAGAGTTGACACGAAGAAATGGACCGAACACAAGCTTATCATTAAGCTGCTGATGAGATAGCTCTAAAGGTATCAGATCGTTAGACTGGTCATAAGCAAATAGTTTAATGCTATCTAAGTTGTAGTTTGGATGGGTGAGGAACCAATCTTTACCCGTAGCAGCATCTACGATCTGAAAGTAGTTGCTAAACATCACAGGTATTCCTCCTGTTTCTTCCTCTTTGCAACTCATAATAGAGAGGAAAAGTATGAACAAGTAATAATAAGTTTTCATGTTCTTATTATTTAATAGAGGTTATTCTGATTTTTTACAGGACTGATAGTCAAGCTTTTACCATATAAAAAAATCAGAATAATGTTTAATATACAAACGTTTTACGATCTGATCATCTTGTGTAAAGATATTGAAATAGTAAGTGCCTTTTGGGTATTTACTTATGTTAAAGCTTGCCTGGTCAGTCTTCCTGACCTTCTGGCTGAATAGCTTATTGCCTTTTTCATCCAGCAGTTCAACAACATAATCTCCCTGCCGGGCAAATTGCAGCGTTACCTCTTCCTCAGCAGGGTTATGATAGAGTACGGCTGCTGCATCATTGTCTTATCGTTACCGGAAAACAGTGTATCCAAAACGCTAAAACGTAAAGTTTTTCAGTACACAGTTGACAAACCAACCGCAAATCTTACATAGACTCAGCCAGACACAGCCCAAGCCATAAAAAGAAAGAGCCTTATAGATAGCATATGTACCTACCTGCTGGTGTAGCAGACCAGTAGATACTACTATACAAAATACGCGGATACTACTGTACAAAGTATCTGCCTACTACTATAGCGGGTGTCTGCCTACTACTATACAAGATGTTCGGACACTACTATAGCAGATGTCTGGATGCTACTATGCCAGGTGTCTGGATACTACTATACACGATGTGGGTATAGTAGTAGGCAAGGTGTTTTTCTACCGGCTCAGCCCCCTATCTGCCTGTAGGGTATGGGCATAAAAAAACCGGCAAACATAGCCGGTTTCTTCTATTTTATCAGTAAACAATATCTTATAAACCCTGGTTCTGTGCCGCCGGGGCCCGCAGTGGCGAACCCGGCGGGGGCCGCTGCCGGTCTCACCAACCCTGGGTCTGTGCCGCCGAGGCCCGGTCTCACAGACCCAAAGCAGCACCCATTAGTTCACCGTCAGCGGATGCTTTAGCCTGCCCGGCACAATCTCTTTGTAGCTTCTGTTGCGCACTTCCAGGGCATAGCTGCCTGCTGCCAGATTTTGAGGCACCAGGAAGACTACCTCCGAAGGCTTGTTGCGGGCGATCTGTTCTACCTTGGTGGCTACGCCCTTGTCATTAACCAGGAATATCCCTTCTTCGGCATCTTCGGTGTTAAAGCTCAGGTTCTTTCCTTTCAGGCAAGCCATGTTGCCCGGCGTAAGCCCTTCGTTGGTGGTGTTGCTGCTAATGTCGGTGAGTTTACGCGGCCCAGGGCTGTACTCTCTGCCATCCACACGCTTGAGCTTTACCTTCTTGGCAGCCTCTGTGAGCACCTCTCCGGGATAAGCATTGACATTAAAAGTGTGTTTGCCAGGCACCAATACCTCATCATCGGCATAGAAGACCCCGCCTATGCTGTAGCCCGTGCTCAGGATAGATAAATTGATGCTGCCGCCTTCTTCTGTGATCTCACGCAAGGCTTTCTCCAAGGCCAGGTAAGCGCTGCGGGCTTCTTCTTCGGTCAGGGTCTTGCCCTCCCGGATCATGATCTTGATCACATCATCCAGGTAATAAGGCTTTACATCCACGACCCTGGCTGCATAGTCAAGCGGGTCTGGGGTGAGTTTGTTGAGGTACAAATAATATTTTACCATGTCTGTGCTTTGTTTAAAGTAATACCCTCAATAAAGGCTGGCAAAGTAGAACCGTATCCCGTTGTGTTCCAGCTTAGAAATGCTTCAACCTTAAATGAGTGGTTTTTTAACTGATTAAAGGTAAGAGGTAAGAATGTACATTCTTCTTACTTCCTACCTCATTTACCTCCCGCTTCATAAACAATTCCCGCCTCATCTCCCTTATCTTTTCATGCCAAACAACCTGATCGTCTTTACTGCCGAAGGGCTTTATTGTCAGCAGGCAGATTTGTACATAGATCCCTGGAAACCTGTCGCCAAAGCCATCCTGACACATGCGCACGCCGACCATGCCCGTCCGGGAACACAATACTACCTGGCGCATCAGGATAGTGCCACTATCTTGCGGTACCGGCTGGGAAGTCATATCCGGCTGGAAACCCTGACTTACGGGCAGCAGGTCACGATCAACGGTGTGGAGATCAGCCTGCATCCTGCCGGTCATATCATAGGCTCTGCGCAGGTGCGCCTTTCTTACCAGGGAGAAACCTGGGCGGTGTCGGGCGATTATAAGCTGGAAGAGGATGGACTCAGTGCGCCGTTTGAGCCGGTGCAATGCCACACGTTTATCACAGAATCTACGTTTGGGATGCCCGTGTACCGTTGGAAAGACCCGGCAGAAGTGTTTGGCCAGTGGTGGCGCAGCAACCAGCAGGAAGGCAAGGCTTCGGTTGTTGCCGCATATGCTTTAGGCAAAGCGCAGCGTATCCTTAAAAACATAGACCACAGCATAGGACGTGTATACGTACATGGAGCCGTCGCCAACGTGAATGAAGCATTGCTTGCCGATGGGGCTGTATTTGAGGGTGGTTCCAGACTTACCGCACAGACAGACCGCGAAACGCTCAGACAAAGCCTGATCATTGCACCGCCTTCGGCTCTGAACAGCCCCTGGATACACAAACTCAAGCCTTTGAGCACAGGCATTGCCTCCGGGTGGATGAACATCCGGGGCGCCCGCCGCCGCAAAGCCGCCGACCGGGGTTTCGTCCTCTCCGACCATGCCGACTGGCCCGGGCTGAACCGTGCCATAGAAGCTACCGGCGCCAGCCGGGTATATGTGACGCACGGCTACACGGCTTCTTTCAGCCGCTGGCTGCGCGAAAAAGGGCTGGAAGCCTACGAAGTACAGACAAGCTACGAAGGCGAACTGGCAGAGTTGAATGAGTCGGCTGCTGAATAAGAGTCAGCACTTGTTGTTAGCCGTCCTTGAGCATTGAGTGTTTAAAACATTCAACATTCAACCGGGCGCCGGGCGCACTCAATTGCTCAAGTAAAAAATGGTAAGGTGATAGGCAGAGCTAAGCACCTGGACACATTTACCGGAGCTTCCGCATGATGAGATGATAGGCAGTCTCAACGCCTTTTTTCAGCAAATATGCTTTTACTATTTTGGTGGATGCCACTTTGTAGAGTAAATAGCCACTGACTGCACCTGCCACAATTTTTCCTAATCCATTCATATAAAAAATCTTTGGTTTACAAAAAAACGCACAACGCCCGCTAATGTTTACAGACATCCTCATACGCCCTAAAATTCTGTAAACCACGACCAGCGCAAGAAAAGCAGAAATCGTTTTTTAAAACCCCTGCTTATCCTATATTTGCACCGCTATTGACCGGATGGTCAAACTTAAACCTAAAAATATTACTATTACATGCATTGGATCATATTTTTAGTGCCTCTCTTCGGCATTGTCGCCCTGATCTTTATGGGCGTACGTTCTTCCTGGATTCAAAAGCAGGATGCAGGAGACGCTAAGATGCAGGAACTGGCTAAATATATTGCTGATGGCGCGATGGCTTTTCTGAGAGCCGAGTGGAAAATACTGAGCTACTTTGTCGTCATTGCTGCCCTGCTGCTGGCCTATTCCGGCACACTGGTAGAAACCTCCAGTCCTTTCATTGCTGTCTCTTTTATTATCGGCGCGGTGCTTTCTGCCCTGGCCGGTTATATTGGTATGAACGTCGCCACCAAAGCCAATGTCAGGACAACGCAGGCAGCCCGCACCAGCCTTGCCCAGGCACTAAAGGTTTCTTTTACGGGTGGTTCTGTTATGGGGCTGGGCGTAGCCGGTCTGGCGGTGCTGGGGCTGGGTAGCGTGTTTATTGTATTGTACCAGGTATATGTCATTGGTACGGGCGCTTCGGTCAACGGTGTGGAAATGGAAACAGCCTTAGAAGTATTGGCAGGCTTTTCCCTGGGTGCCGAAAGTATTGCCCTGTTTGCCCGCGTAGGCGGCGGTATCTATACCAAAGCGGCCGACGTAGGCGCCGACCTGGTCGGAAAAGTAGAAGCGGGCATCCCGGAAGATGATGTACGCAACCCCGCTACTATTGCCGACAATGTGGGCGACAATGTAGGCGACGTAGCCGGTATGGGCGCCGACCTGTTCGGCTCTTACGTAGCCACCATCCTGGCCACGATGGTCTTAGGGCGGGAGATCGTATCTGACGATGATTTTGGAGGCATTGCGCCTATCCTGTTGCCTATGCTCATTGCCGGGATCGGGCTGATCTTTTCTATTGTAGGAACCTTTTTTGTAAAGATCAAAGACCAGACGCAAAGTGTACAGCATGCGCTGAACATGGGCAACTGGTCATCTATTATCCTGACCGTCATTGCTTCCTACTTTCTGGTGGCTTACCTCATGCCCGACAACCTCAGCCTGCGGGGCTATGAATTTGATTCGCTGGACGTCTTCTGGGCCATTGCCGTAGGGCTGGTCGTAGGCGCGCTGATGAGTATCATCACGGAATATTATACGGCGATGGGCAAACGACCCGTCAACTCTATTGTCAGGCAGTCTTCTACCGGGCATGCCACCAACATCATTGCCGGCTTGGCCGTAGGCATGGAGTCTACCGTATTGCCCATCTTAGTATTAGCCGCAGGCATTATTCTTTCGTATGGCTTTGCCGGACTGTACGGCGTCGCCATTGCCGCCGCCGGTATGATGGCTACCACGGCTATGCAACTGGCCATCGACGCCTTTGGCCCGATCGCCGACAATGCCGGAGGTATTGCCGAAATGAGTGGGCTGCCCGAAGAGGTACGCCACCGCACCGATACGCTGGACGCCGTAGGCAACACCACCGCCGCCACCGGCAAGGGCTTTGCCATCGCTTCGGCTGCCCTGACTGCGCTGGCCCTTTTTGCCGCTTTCGTGGGTATTTCGGGCATTACAACCATTGACCTTTATAAAGCGCCTGTGCTGGCCGCCCTATTTGTGGGTGCCATGATCCCCTTTATCTTTTCTTCCCTGGCGATTGCTGCCGTAGGCAAAGCTGCGATGGAAATGGTCAACGAAGTGAGGAGGCAGTTCCGGGAGATTCCGGGCATTATGGAATACAAAGCCAAGCCTGAGTACGAGAAATGCATAGCGATCTCCACCAAAGCCTCTATCCGCGAGATGCTGCTGCCAGGTGCTATCGCCCTGCTAGTACCGCTACTGGTTGGCTTCGGACTCAAGGGCGTATTTTCTACCGCCTCTTCGCCCGAAATACTTGGTGGGCTGCTGGCAGGTGTGACCGTTTCGGGCGTACTGATGGGTATTTTTCAGAACAATGCAGGCGGCGCCTGGGACAATGCCAAAAAGTCATTTGAAAAAGGTGTAGAGATCGACGGCGTAATGGAGTACAAAGGCTCCGCCGCCCACAAAGCCTCCGTGACGGGCGACACCGTAGGCGACCCCTTCAAAGACACTTCCGGTCCTTCTATGAACATCCTGATCAAGCTCATGTCTATCGTCGCCCTGATCATTGCCCCCCACATCTCCGAGCCGCTGGATGGCCCGGAACTGGGCGATACGCCTGACCAGACCCCTCAAAAAGAAATCCTGCTTCAACCGGCAGGCAGCGAAGAGACCGCGCAATAACAGGCTCAATGCCAAGACAAACAAAACAAGAAGCTGGTTGCTCATAACGACCAGCTTTTTTGTTTCTCACCCTATTCGACTATATCCGGGACAAGCCAGATACGCTCCTATTTCCGGTACAAAGCCTCATACACCCACCTCTGATATCAAAGTGGGGGGTAAAAAGATGAACCAGTTCGGTAAAAAGCTCAGTCAGTTAGGAAAAAAGCCTAACCAGTTGTGTAAAAAGGTGAACTGGTTCGTCTTTGAAGTGGGTATATTAGGTAAAAAGCCTAATGAGAAGTCTATGTAGCTGTCGTTGCAGATTTTAGCAGAAAGTAGTATATAGCTGTGATGAAAGGATAGCTGGTTTGGGGTGAGGGTTAAAATACTTTACTGCTAAACCAGAAGTTTCTATAGTGAATATATGCGCAATTGCGTATATATGGATGTTGTGCGTCAGGTAATCAAGACAGTAATATTGAGCAAAATGGTTATAACTGAAATTATACCAAGTCCTTTTTTAGCCGAATATATCAGGTTATATCGAATTGTGGATTTCATTTTTCCTGATGGAGCAATGTTACCCTTCAAGATATATCCACCCCGACCAGAACATTGCCTGCAATTTTACCCAAAAGACACAGAAACCGTGACTTATCCAGAAAGTAATTTTGTGGTCTCGAATAAGAAAGCCACGGTCATTGGACAGCATACAGTGGTTAATCATCGCTTAGTAGGAAAAGAATTTCTGGCTTTTCAGGTTGTGTTTCAACCTAGTGCTTTATACCGTTTAACAGGAATTGCCTCAGCAGAACTGACAAACACCTATATGGATGCCGAAGATATTTTTGGAAACATTACACGACTGGTAAACGAAAAACTGTACTGTGCCAAAAACTATACTGAAATGGTACAAATTATCGAGCAGTTTTTAGACGGATTAATAAAAAAAAGTAATATAAGGCAGCATTCTATTGATTTCATTAGTATGCATATGGTCAGGCAAAATGAATGTTATTCTTTGGACAGGTTTATTAAGGAATCCTGTTTGTGTCATCGGCAGTTTGACCGCAAGTTCATCGAGCGGATAGGAGTATCTCCAAAACAATACTTGCAAATTATCCGATTCGACAAAGCCTTTCGCATGAAAAATCGTTTTCCCCATTTGGACTGGCTAACCATTGCATTACATTGTGGTTATTATGATTATCAGCATTTAGTAAAAGATTATAAAGAATTTACCGGTTATACACCTAATCAATTTTTAGAAAGTGATCATAAAGCTCCCGAACGTTTTTTTGACGAGGCAGAGATATAAATTAAAAAGTCCAGTTTTTACCACTATTACCGCTGTTCATAGTCGTAGGTTTGAACTCTAAAACTTACATAATTATGAAACGCAAAAAATTTCTAACCACCACATTGGCAGCAATGCCATTACTTGCTTTTTCGCAAATAAAAAATAGGAACAGTCGGACACAAAAGTCATTTGTGGTTCGTGCGGGCAAAAGCCGCGTTAATGAAAGCATTAAATTTGGATCAAATTCAAATGATATTAAAATCTCTAAAACTGACACAGATGACCAATTGAGTATATTTGAATATATAGGGTATGAAAAAGTTGGCCCTGCCCTGCATTTACATTTCTCACAAGATGAAATCTTTCATGTAACAGAAGGCGTCTTTCGATTTGTGGTGGGGGAAGAAAAGATGGAATTGAATAGTGGAGATACAATTTTTCTTCCCCGCAACATACCACATACATGGATACAGCTTACAGATAAAGGCAGATTAACTTATATGGTGCAGCCAGCAGGGATGATGGAGGAGTTTTTTCGTCAGATGAGTGCTTTAACAAACCCGCCTACGACTGAAGAGATACAAAAAATACATATTGCTCACGGCATGAAGGTAATGGGACCACCTTTAAGTTTATGATAGATTTTAATAATGGTTAAACACGAACGCACAACATCACCTAAAAGCAAGCGGGCAGAAAATGCTAATTTGAAACTGATTACTTTTAATAAACTTTGGTGTCAGTGGACTGTGAAACAGGTTTTAATGCCCGCCAGCTACTAGCTTTGGCCGTTAGCGGGAATTTGAATAAAGAAAATGATAACACTGATTTTCCTAATTGTCCTAATTGTTAGTGATTCTCTTTTGGAGATTCCTAAAAGAATACATCCAATAGTTTTTGCCGAAAACGTAGATTTAGAGAGATACTCAGAACAAAAAACTATTCAGTTAAATGAAAACGACTTGATTGTAATCGCTAGGCCAGATGAATATGATGCTAATGATGAAGGGTTGCGTTTGATTTACCTACGACGTGAGAATCAAAGATTTAAGATACAGTACATTTCTAAAGGCGCAGGCGAAAGCTATATATTCAAGCCTTCATTTTACGAATTTACAGATTCCACTAAATTAATTTTCGCTGAATTAGGAAGTGAATATTCATGGGGATTAGAAGTATTTGAATTAAAAGCTGGAGAAGTAAAGTATTTTGGGACGATCGATGTTGCTGATGGAAGAGGATACAATCCAAGTACCATTGTCCCAAACATGATAATTCAACGAGACGAAAATGGATATAAAATAGGATTTGAAAAAGAGGTGATTATCAATCCAGGAGGTCAAAATGAAAAGAAAGTGGATGGAGAAACAATTGAATACCGGCAAAAACAAGATAAATTACTGATGTTACGCAAA
Source organism: Cytophagales bacterium (assembly GCA_038232695.1). GTDB lineage: Bacteria > Bacteroidota > Bacteroidia > Cytophagales > Cyclobacteriaceae > JAJNNC01. Next base: position 67 of record JBBSNI010000001.1, on the reverse strand, counting down.
GTTAGCTAAAAGGATAATCTGAACGTTGCTAATAGTATGAAAACCACGTTAGATTTATACACGGATT